>JBIOUO010000162.1:0-11841 GCA_044867195.1 Ilumatobacteraceae bacterium | reverse complement strand
CGACGACTTGAGCGTCGGGCCCGGAGAGCGCGGCGTCACGCCGTCGAGGACCCGGGGGTGGCCCGGTGCGACGAGTGGTGGCGCCGGGATCTCTCCGGTCTCATATGTGAGTGCGGCCACCGCCGTCTCCAGTGCGCCACCCGCACCGAGTCCGTGCCCGGTGAGCATCTTCGTGGAGTACAGCCTCGTGCGCACGGGAAACATCGCGTCGGCCACTCCGGCCTCCACCGTGTCGTTGAGGACCGTACCGCTGCCGTGGGCGTTGATGTAGGCGACTTCGTCGGGACTGACGCGGGCCTCCTCCATCGCCTGCGACCACGCCGCCGCCACCTGCAGCCCGTCGGGCTTGATGGCGATGGGGTGGAACGCGTCGTGGGTGAGGCCACCGCCGAGAACGTGGGCGTAGGCGTCCACGCCGGGCTGCCCGGTGACGACGAGGGATGCCGACGCCTCGCCGGCGATAAAGCCCTGGCTGCCCTGCTGGAACGGCCGGCACGCTTGCTCGGGCGGGCCCTCCTGGGCGAGCACGTTCAACGCTCCGAAGTGCCACGCATTCTCCGCCGTGACCGAGAGATCGGTGCCGCTCACGACGACATCGGTCGCGAACCCGCTGACGATCCATTGCCTGGCCAGGATCATGCCGAGCGCCCCCGAGGCGCACGCCGCCCCGACGTTCATCGACGGGCCGGTGAAGCCGAACTCGGCCATCAACATCGACGGCGCGGTCGACGGCAGCAGCTGGAGATAGTGACGGCGACGCATCCGTCCGCCGTGCTTGAAGTACAGGTCCCGCCACCCCTGCACCTCGCCCAGCGAGGAGCACAGGATCAACCCGACGCGTGCGCCCGGCGCCCAGCCACGCTGGCGCGCATCGGCCACCGCCTCCCGCCCCGAGGCGTACAGGGCGCGGCCGAACAGGGTGATCGAGTCCTCCTCGTCGCCACCGTCTGGCACCGTTGCCGCCAGACCGGCGAAGTCGTCGAACTCCACCCGACGGGCGGAGGACTTGCCCGACATCAACCCCTTCCACAGCTCGCCCAGCCCCCAGCCATAGCCGGTGACCGCGCCGAGCCCTGCGAGGGCCACAGTGTCGTGGGTTGCATCCATGACGAACTCCTACTCCCGTCCCACGAGTCCACTGTCGCGCCCCATGGTCGGATGCCGGCAGAGGCAAACGTCCCGTGTGTCATGACGTCGTCCACCGACGAGCCACGCGACGCCCCACCGACACCGCACGCCGCCGTCTGGCGACGCTATGGGCGCACGACGAAGCGCTGGTGCGTGCCCTCGGACACAGTCCTGTCGCCGGCCGTCACGGTGGTCGCGAACACCAGTCGCCGGCGATCGATCTCGCTCAGTTGGCACGAGATCTTGATCTCCTCGCCCGCCGCGACCGACGCCGAGTGACTGACGCACACGTGGATCCCGACGGTGGTCTCGTCGCCGTCGAGGTGCTGCTGCGCGGTGTCGAGGCAGGTGACCTCGATGAGCTGGATCATCGCGGGCGTCGACAACACCTTCGAGGGCAGGTGCGGCGGCGACATGTCAGGCGTGACCACGTGGCGGGACGATCCACGGAGTCCGACCGCGAGGGTGTCCTTCATGATCCGACATCGTGGCAGAGCGCCCACCCCCCATAGAGTCGGTCGCTCATGACCCCGATCAGCGCCACCCCCGTGCCGAGTCGACGGTGACGCCCGACGAGCGCGCCGCCGCGGCACGGCTCGTCGGACGTGCCGCCGCGGGTCTGGTCGACCGCGTCCAGTCGGTGCACCTGGCCGTCGCTGGCCAGGCGCCATCGACTGGATCGGACCCGGTTAAGTCATCCGGTGGTCGTGCGCAGCGCGTCTACGGCACGCTCCGCGCATGCCTGGAGCTGGCCGGAACTGGTGTCGGCGCCGTACTCGGCGCGATCGCACCGGCGTCAGCCCCGCCGCTCGCCGCCAGCCCCCGCGGCGCGGCGCTGCAGGCGATGCTCAACGGGGCCGTCGGTGAGGAGCTGGACACGATCGCCGAGCCGCTGGCGATCCGGATGGCCGTTCGGCTCGACGGGCGCGACGTGCAGCCGCGCCACGACGCCCTCGCCGCCGCGTTCCCGGAGGCGACGGCTCGCGTCGTCGTGTTCGTCCACGGGTTGTTCGGCGACGAGACGGACTGGCGAGGCGTGTACGGCGACCGCCTGCGCGACGACCTGGGGTGGACGCCGGTGTACCTCCGCTACAGCACCGGCCGTGGTGTCGACGACAACGGTGCCGACCTCAGCTCGCTGCTCGAGTCGCTGCACGTGGCGTGGCCGGTGCCGATCGAGCGCCTGGTGCTCGTCGGCCACTCGATGGGCGGACTCGTCGGTCGCGTCGCGTGCCGGGTGGGCGCCGACCGAGGGGCGTCGTGGGTGCCGTTGCTCAGCGATGTCGTGTCGGTCGGCACACCGCACCGCGGCGCGCTGCTCGCACGGGTGGTCGCAGCGGCCGACCGGGGGCTGCGGCGGCTCCCGGCGACGTCTGCGCTGGCCGTCGACGTCAGCCCCGGCCTGCGCGATCTCGAGTGGGGCGTCGACGTCGAGCACCTCCCGACCGCGCGCCACCACGTCGTCGGGGGCATCGTGGAGGGGGCGCGCGGGCTGCTCCTCGGCGACCTGCTGGTCGACGCGATCAGCGTTCGTAGCTGCGACCACGAGGACGCGGTGATGGTGCCGGCGAGCCATTCCGCGCTGCTCACCCACCCCGCGGTGTCCGACGCACTCCACCAGTGGCTCGCCGCGCCGTCCGCCCCCGGCAGGTAGCCGGCGCCGTTTCCTCAGCTCTCGCGACTCCCCTACTGTCGAAGGCAGATCATCCGCCACATGGGCGGCGAGCAGACAAGGGGGTCGCCACGATGACGATCGAGTATGGAGCTGGGTTGTGGCTCTTCGGGCAGTTCGTCGATCGGTACGCCACCGACGCCTACGGAGATCCGGTGAGCACGACCGCGGCGATCGACCGGGCGGGCCAGGTCGACCAGCTGAAGCTCCTCGACATCAACTACCCGTTCAGCGATCCGGACATCGACGTCGGCGACGTGCGCGACGCGCTGGAGCGCAACGGGCTGCGGGCCGCGGCGATCACGCCGGCGATCTACACCCGCAGGTTCCAGAACGGCGCTTTCACCAACCCCGACCCGCATGTGCGCGATGAGGCGATCGGCCTGTGCAAGCAGGCCACCGATGTGGCTGCCGAGCTGGAGGCCGGCTACGTGAAGTTCTGGCCGGGCCAGGACGGCCACGACTACCCGTTCCAGGTCGACCACGCACGGCTGTGGCACGACGAGCTCGACGGCCTCGCCCAGGTCGTCGGCGCGGCGCCGCAGACGCAGTTCGCGATCGAGTACAAGCTGAAGGAACCACGCGTCCACATGCTGCTGTCGACCGCGACGACCACGCTGCTGGCGATCGACGAGATCGGGCTGCCGAACCTCGGCATCGTCGTCGACTTCGGGCACTCGCTGTTCGCCAAGGAGTCACCCGCCGCGGCGCTGCAGCACGTCCATCGCCGCGGGCGGCTGGTCAGCGTCGAGCTCAACGACAACCGCCTGGAGTGGGACGACGACCTGACGGTCGGGTCGAACCATCCGATCGAGACGCTCGAGTTCCTCCTCGCCGTGCGCCAGATCGGCTGGGAGCGACCGCTCCTGCTCGATCAGTTCCCGTTCCGCGAGAACCCGGTCGAAGCTGCCCGCCACAGCATCGAGACGCTCAACGGGATGCAGCGATTGCTCGATCGGCTGGACATCGACGCCATCACTGCCGCGCAGTCGAAGCACGACGCGCTCGCCGCCCAGCGCGTCGTCCTCGACGAGCTGTTCGGGGGGCGCTGATGAGCGTCGCGTCTCCGAGTGCAACCGCCGATCTGGAGCGGATCGCCGAGCACGCCCGCTCGATCCGGCTCAACGACCTGGTCATGGTCAACGGGATCGGGCTCGGTCACCTCGGCAGCGACTTCTCCTGCGTCGACATCATGGCCACGCTCTTTCTCGGGGGCGTGCTGAACATCGACCCGTCCCGACCCGACGATCCCGATCGCGACCGGTTCGTGCTGAGCAAGGGACACGCGGCCGGAGCGCTGTACTGCACGCTCGCCGAAGCAGGGTTCCTCGACAAGGCGGAGCTGGCGACCTACATGCAGCCGCTGGCGCGGTTGAGCGGGCACCCTGACCGCCGGAAGGTGCCGGGTGTCGAGACCAACACCGGGCCGCTCGGTCACGGTCTGCCGGTCGCCGTCGGGATCGCGATCTCCGCCCAGATCACCGGGTCGCCACGGCGCACGTTCGCCCTGTGCGGCGACGGCGAGCTGCAGGAGGGGAGCATGTGGGAGGCGGCGATGCTCGCGGCGCACCGCGGGCTCGACTCGCTCACACTCATCGTCGATCGCAATCGACTCCAGCAGGGTGATCGCACGGAGAGCACGATCCGTCTCGAACCATTGGCCGCCAAGTTCCAGTCCTTCGGATGGTCCGTGCGGGAAGTGGACGGCCACGACTACGGCGCGCTCTTCGACGCCCTCACCGCCGGCCCCTTCGAGCCCGGGAAGCCGAACTGCCTGATCGCCAACACGCTCAAGGGCAAGGGAGTCTCGTTCATGACCGACGACGTGTCGTGGCACCACCGCGTCCCGACCGCCGACGAGTACGTCACCGCGGAGTCCGAGCTCGGTGGTGTCCGGTGACGGTCCAGGAACGGGCCATGTTCGATTGCCGCGACGCGTTCGCCGGGGCGCTGATCGACCTCGCGCGTGTCGACGAGCGGGTCGTCGCCGTCGTCAACGACTCCGTCGGCTCGACGAAGCTCGGTGCGTTCCGGAAGGAGTTCCCGGAGCGGTTGGTCAACGTCGGCATCGCCGAGCAGGACATGGTCGGCGTCGGGGCTGGGCTGGCCAATGGGGGGCTGATCCCGTACGTCTGCGCGGCGTCGTGCTTCCTCAGCGCCAGGGCCTTGGAGCAGATCAAGGCCGACGCCGCGTACTCGCAGGCCAACGTCAAGCTCGTCGGGGTGAGCAGCGGCATGGCCTACGGGGAGCTCGGCCCCACCCACCACTCGATCGAGGACATGGCGTGGCTGCGGGCGATCGCCGATCTCCACGTCGTCGTGCCGGCCGACCCGGCAGAGACGAGCCAAGCGATCCACGCCGCGTACCAGCATGTCGGTCCGGTGTTCGTCCGCACCAGCCGCACGCCCGTCCCCGCCGTGCACCCGGACGGCTACCGGTTCGAGTTCGGCAGGGCCGCGATGCTGCGCGACGGCGATCGGGCGACCGTGATCGCCAACGGGACGGTGGTCGCGCCGGCGCTCGAGGCAGCCGACGCGCTCAGCGCAGAGGGCGTCGAGGTCCGTGTGCTCAACATGGCGTCGGTGAGCCCGGCCGACCGGGCCGCGGTCGTGGCCGCCGCTCGCGACACCGGGGCGATCGTGACGGTCGAGGAGCACTCCACCCGCGGCGGTCTGGGCGGGCTGGTTGCCGAGATCGTGGTCACGGAGCACCCCGTTCCGATGCGGCTGCTCGGCGTGCCCGGGGTTTTCGCCCCGACTGGTTCGTTCGAGTTCCTGGCGGATCACTTCGGGCTCGAACGCAACGGGATCCGGGCCGCCGTCCACGAGGTCATCGCCCGGCGAGCGCCATGACCGCGCCGGTCGTGCTCGCCGTCGACCAGGGCACGACCAACACCAAGGCGCTCGTCGTCGGGCAGGACGGCGAGACCCTGGCGGCGGCATCGGTCCGCGTTGGGATCGAGTTCCCGCAGCCCGGATGGGTGCAGAGCGACGCCGGCGAGATCTGGGACTCGGTGCGGTCGGTGATCGGCGACTGCCTGCGCAACGTCCCGGCCGGCTCGGTCGTCGGGCTCGGGATCTCCAACCAGCGCGAGTCGGTCGTCGCCTGGGAGCGGGCCAGCGGTGCGCCACTCGGCCCGGTCGTCAGCTGGCAGTGCGGGCGCGGCGCGGCACGCTGTGCCGCGCTCGGGGCCGCGGGCCACGGCGAGCTCGTCGCCGCTCGTACCGGACTCGTCCTCGACCCGATGTTCGCGGCGTCCAAGATGGCGTGGCTGCTGGACTCCATCGACGACGGCCACGCCCGCGCCGCCCGCGGCGAGATCTGCCTGGGCACCATCGACTCGTGGCTGGTCTGGAACCTCACCGGCGGGCGCTCGTTCGTCACCGACCTGACCAACGCGTCGCGCACGCTGCTGTTCGACCTTGCCAAGCGAAAGTGGGACGACGAGCTGCTGGCGATCTTCGGCATCCCCCCCAAGGCACTGCCACGGCTTCAGGCGTCGGCCTCGCCGTTTGGTGACGCATCCGTGACGTCAAGCAGCGGAGAGCACCATGACATCCCGATCTGGGCGGTCGCCGGCGACTCCCACGCCGCCTTGGTCGGCCATCGCGCGCTGGCACCAGGCACCGTCAAGGCCACGTTCGGCACCGGCAGCTCGATCATGGCCCCTGTCGATGTCCTGCCCCACACGACATCGCTGTCGTCCACCATCGCGTGGTCACGGCAGGCCGTCGGTGGCAACGAGGTGGTGTACGCGATCGAAGGCAACGTCTACGCCACCGGGTCGGCGCTGGAGTGGGTCGCCAGCCTGCTCGGCTTCGGCGGCGACGTCGGGCGGCTGAACACGATCGCCGCGGCGTGCGACACGTCCGGCGGCGTGTGCTTCGTGCCGGCGTTGTCGGGCCTCGGGGCACCGTACTGGGACTCGTCGGCGAGAGGGCTGATCACCGGGCTGACCCGGGCGGCCGGCCCGCCCGAGCTCGCCCGCGCCGCGTTCGAGGCGGTCGCCCACCAGGTGACCGACGTGCTCGACGCGGTGCAGCAGGTCCTCGACAGCCGCATCGAGCAGCTGCGTGTCGACGGGGGAGCGATGCGCAGCGAGTTGCTGGCCCAGCTGCTCGCCGACCTCGCCGCCGTCCGGGTGGTGCGATCGGACGAACCGGAAGTGGCCGCGCTCGGCGCCGCCTTCCTCGCTGGTAGCGGCGCCGGGCTGTGGCCGGACCTCGAGTCGACGGCGTCGCTGCCGGTGCGCACGACTCGATTCGAGCCGGCGCTGCCCGACACCGAACGCCGCGCCCACCGCTCGCGATGGGCCGACGCGGTCCGCCGCACGCTCACCGCCGCGCCCTGAGCTTCAGCGGAAAGGCAGGCGCGCCGGCGGGGGGTTTCGGGGGGCAGAGGCTCCTGCCGGAGCCCCCCGATCGCCGATCGATCCAGCTTGGCTGGTCGATCGGCAGCGATTCTTCGGTGCCGGCCGAGGGCCGGCTCGTTCCACTCAGCGGAAAGGCTCCGCCTTTCCGCTGAAGCTCGGAGCGCTGCAGTCCGCGATCTCCGGCGCAACGACGCCCATCTGCGGACGCGGGTGGGGCGCAGTCAGCCGGGCACGAGGATCTGCACCTCCATCGGCATGAGGTCGAGCGGGAGGGCGGCGGCAGGACCCTCACCGCGCTGCCGGTCGGCGGTGAAGAATCGGGCCGCGGCGATCACCTGCACGTTCGAGCTCCCCGTCCTGCCCCGGTTGCTGTAGGCGATGGACATCTGCCGCGGCCGCTGATTCAGGTCCAGGTCCTGGAGGACGTGACCTGTGAACCGCTGTTGCGGATGGCAGTTGGCGACGGTCACGACTTCGCGGTCAGCGACGATCCGCGAGAACGCCACTACTCCGCCGGGTCCATGGGAGTGGCCGAAGTCGCGGCCGTTACCCGACAGCTCCCGGAAGTACAGCCGCCCGAACCGCAAGGCGTCGTCACCGCGGCGCAAGTGGGCGAGAGTCTGAACCTGCTGGAACAGCGTCGAGGAGCGGTCGAATGGGTTGGGCTTGCCCCACAGGGCCTCCCGTGACGACTCGTTGCTGTTCAGCTCGGGGCCCCCGCCTGCGCTGACTGTGCCCTGCAGTCGCTGCTCCGTGCCGTAGTACAAGCAGGGGATGCCTTGCAGCGTGAAGAGGCACGCCAACCCCAAGGTCACCTGTTCCGGCGGGGTCAACGGATGGTTGAACCGCTCCTTCATGTCGTGGTTGTCGAGAAACGTCACGAAGTACTTGCCGGCCTCGCCGTGCGTGCTCAACAAGTCTCGTTCGAACGTCTTGCGGGCCTCGAACGTTGCCCGCAGCTGCTCGACCCCGACGCGGGCCTTGGCGATCCCAGGTAGCTGGTAGAACAATGGGAAGTCGAGCGCGGCATCGATGCCGAAGCTGTCAGTGTCCGTGCTGTTCCGTCCGACGAAGCGGGCGATCGTCTCCTCGTCGTCGAAGATCTCTCCGAACGTGAAGAAGTTCCGCTTTCCGACCGTCTGCGCGAACTCGCGGATCGCGTTTCCGAATCGCTCGAGATGGATCGCTGAGACATACTTCGCGGTATCGACACGGAAGGCGTCCAGATCGTATCGGGCAATGAGGTACGAGTAGACCTGGACGAGGATGTTGAGAACCGGCGAGCTCCCGTACTGGGCGCGAATCGGCTGTTGGCCTGGTGAGGTCGCGTCGAACTCGAACACGAGTTGACGCATGTCCTCGAAGTCACCACGGACGAACCCTCCGGGGGGAGCCTCGTCGGTGAGCTTCGTGCCGCGCCTGCGGTAGAACACGTGCCGGCGCAGCTCGTCGGGTTGCACGGCATCGTCGGGCGACAGCGTCGAGCCCGCCGGGATCGTGTCCTGCCAGTCGGCGCGGGGGAACCCGAACCCGTTGAGCCAACGAATCGGCGGTTCCGTCCCCAGCGGAGCGTCCATCACGGCGGGATCAGCGAACCGGTCGACGTTGCGACCGTCGCGGACGTAGTCGAAGACCCGCCCGGCGTGATTGAGCACGATGTCGAGGATCACATACAGGCCGCGCCCATGGGCCTGCTCGACGAGCTCCTTCAGCTCCCGCTCAGCGGTGGCGGTGGTGCCGTCGGAGCCGAACCGCTCATCGACAGCCAAGAAGTCCTGGGCACCGTAGCCGTGGTAGTTGTATCTCCAATCCGGACGGGCGTTCTTGAGCACCGGCGAGAGCCACACGGCACGCGCGCCGAGGTCACGCAGGTAGTCGAGCTGGGCGGTAACACCGGCGAGCGTGCCGCCTTGGCGGAAGTCATACCGCTGGTTCCACGTCCCACGAGGGGCCATGGCCGGGTTGTTGTATCGATCGATCATCAAGAAGTAGATCCAACATTCCCGCCAGTCCACCGGTGAAGGAAACGGGTCTGGCACCCCCACGTCGACGCCACTGACGTCGACCGTCGTGGTGGAGCCGGACCGGGCGCGCTCGCGTGCGGCTTCGATCACCTCGGCAAAGCGCGGATCGAAGATGCTCGTCGGCACGGCTTCACCTCCAGCTCGAACGCCACTGTCGCGCCACCCCGGCGGACCCTACGCAAAGACGCCCGCCGAATTCCGGTATTTCGCGTTCACTTGTGTCGCGCCGCCGGCGGCGGCGACGCTCGGGAAGTAGGAGATCGACGGGTCGTCGCACCTCAGATTGGCGATCGCCGCAGGCGAGGCGAGCGTCGCGGTGACGCCGTACTCGATGGTGTAACCGGCCGGCGCGACGGTGAAGTCCGACGCGCCGTCATAGGTGATCGAGGGGCTGTAGGGACCGAAGACCCCGTAGTTGGTGGGCGACACGGCGAGCTGGTTCGTCGTGACCACCGCCGGTGTGCCGATGGCGGTGAACGGCGTCAGCAGCGTCGTGGTGCGATCCCACTTGTCGCACACCACCGGCTGCTGCCACGCGAGCGTGCCGGCGTTGGCGATGGGGACGTTCACCGTGTACGTCAGCGCGGGGTCGCTCGCCGACGCCGGCGGCCAGCGCGAGCCGGCGGTCGCCAGTGTCATCGCGCACTGGCCGGGCCACGACGGGTGGTCGCAGGTGGCCCGCGACACGCCGTTGTTGCTCAGATGCGATCCGATCGGGTTGAGGTCCTGGGCGACGACGATCTTGTTCCCAGGCGTGTCGGCGGTGGGGACCACCTGGTTCGTCTCGGCGATCGTCCCGGCCGTGGTCGTGCCGGTGATCGGGTCACCGGTGACGGAAGCCGTCGTGAAGCCACCCGCGGTCAGCGTGACCGGGTACGTCGCCGGCGCCGTGGCCGACGGCACCCACACAGCGATCCAGGCGCGCTCGATGACCGGCTGAGTAGGCAGATTGATCACCGGGTTGTTCGTGGCGGCCGAGATCGTCACCGTGATCGGGGTCCCCGGGCCACCGACCTGGGTGCAGGTGATGGGGCCGTTGTTGGTGACGATCGCCAAGCCGTAGTCGACGACTGCGTTGGCCTGGCCGGCGTTCGGGAACGCTGATGCCTGGGTGTTGTGGCCGCACCCATTGCCGTAGTCGCCCCAGTTCATCAGGGCGATGCCCGGCACGCCCGTGTTGTCGAGCGTGAACGTGATCGGTGTGGCCGGAGCTTGGTTGCCGAAGATCGCTGACGTCCCGGTCGTCCGCTCGTTGACGATCTCGATTCCCATCCATTGCAGCACCCCGACGTTGCCGGACGTGTCCTTGTACGGCTGCTGCACTCGGTTCGCGGAGAACGGGCTGATGCGATAGGCCGCCGCGCCGGAAGCCGAGGCGATGAACGTCACCGGCGTCGATGTGATCGTGGCCGACTCCGTGGAGGTGACAGTGGTCGCGACGGTCACCGATTGGCCGTCCACGGCGCGCTGGCTGAGCTGGAACGTGTTGCTGACCGAGAACACGGTCGGTGACACGACGTTGGGGAGTCGACATGTCATCGTCGGCGTGCCGATGCCGGTGACGGATGAACATCCGGGGTCGGCGGCGCGCCACACACCCGACGGCGTCCCGTCGGCGAGGTTCGGCAAGGCCTGGGTGATCACGATGTTCGCGTCGGCCCCCGCCGTCGTGTAGGTCGTGGTGACCGTGCCGCGGTCGCCGACGCGCAGGATGATGTCGTCGGCGGCTGACGACGTGTCGAAGCCGGCGCAATGCGTCGACGATCCGGGTGCTTGGGTGGGGCACGACGCCGTCGGATCGGGCAGCGTGCCCGAGGTGCCGATCGCTGACGACGCAATCCCCGGCGCGGCCGACGCGACGGGCACGGTGACCGTCACCACCGCTGCCGCCAACGCCCCGGCCAGGCGGGCCCCGCCGGCCAGGAACCATCTCCAGCGCTGGCGCCGCGCCTGGCGAGGGCGAGCCGCCGAGGCCGCCGACCTGTGCCGCAACGTTCGCTGATCCATCTTGAGGACCGTCGCCCCTCGTCGTCGTGGCCCGCTGCGTCTCGCCCTTGCACCGCCAGACAAGCCGGCCACCCGATCGCCTGTCTCGCGATCAGGGTCGTTTCACACCCGATTTCACCCCGGTCGCGACGTCCGGGCACGGAGGGACGCTTGTCGCTCCGCCGCGCGCGGTCAGTTCGGGTGGTGGCCAGCGCGCTGGGGCGGCCTGGGAAGATGGCGCAAAGAGGTTATTGAGATGATCATCTGAATATGATAGGATCATCTCATGAGCCTGCGAGACGAGCAGCGCGCGTTGACCCGCCGCAAGGTGCTCACCGCCGTGATCGAGCTGGTCGCCGACGGATCGCTCGACGAGCTGTCGGTTCCGGCAGTGGCCGAACGCAGCGGCGTCTCGGTGGCGACCATCTACCGCTACTTCCCGACGCGCGATGAGTTGCTCGTCGCCGCAGCCGCCGAACCGTCACAGCGCGCGTTGGCGCAGCCACCTGCTCCACGGTCTGAGGACGACGATCTGGCCTCCTTCCAGCGGGCGATGTGGCACGACTTTGCCGGCAACCTCCCGTTGCTGCGCCACCAGATCGCGTCCACGGCGGGGCGCGAGATGCGCACCGCTCGACTGGACCGCAGCCGTTCGGCG
>JBIOUO010000161.1:0-10595 GCA_044867195.1 Ilumatobacteraceae bacterium | reverse complement strand
CGCCCGACCACTCGCTGCTGGCTTGGTCGAGCGACCTCGACGGCAGCGAGCTCTACACCTTGCGGGTCCGCGATCTGGCGACCGGGATCGACCTCGCGGACGAGCTCACCGGGACGTCGTCGTGGGGCGGTGTCGCCTGGTCCGCCGACGGCCAGTGGCTGTTCTACGCCCGGCCCGACGACCAGATGCGCCCGCACGAGATCTGGAGACACCGTCTCGGCACACCGGTCGCCGCCGACGTCCTGGTCGCCACCGAACCGGACGTCCGCTTCAACCTGCACGTGACGTTGACACGCAGCGAGCGATGGATCGTGATCACTAGCGCCAGCCGCACGTCGTCCGAGGTCACCTTGATCCCGGCCAGCGACCCCCCCGCCGAGCCGATCCTCGTGCGGGCACGCGCCGACGACGTCGAGTACGGCGTCGACGACTGGGGCGACCGCTTCGTCGTGCTGACGAACCTCGACGCCCCGGACTTCCGTGTGATGACCGCGCCGATCGACGCACCCGGCCAGTGGAGCGAGCTCGTGCCCCATGCCCGCGGGCGACGTGTGACAGCGGCCGAGCCGTTCGCCGACCACCTCGTGCTGCACGAGTGGAGCGAGGCCCAGCCCAGGGTGCGGGTGCTCGGGCGGGACGCCAGCGAGCAGGTCCTCGACCTCGGCGCCGAGCCGCACGACGTCGAGCTCGGTGCCAACCCCGAGTGGGACACGTCGTCGCTGCGCATCACGTACACGTCGCTGACCACACCGACTTCGACCTACGACGTCGACCTCGCGACCGGCGAGCGCACGCTGCGGAAGCGGACGCCGACGCCGAACGTCGACCTCGACCGCTACTTCTCGCAGCGACTGTGGGCGACCGCCCCGGATGGCACGCGGGTGCCCGTCGATGTCGTGCGTCACGTCGACACGGCGCTCGACGGCACCGCCCCGGCCGTGGTCTACGGCTACGGCTCATACGAGATGTCCATGCCGCCGTATTTCTCGGTCGCTCGGATCTCGCTGCTCGACCGGGGCTTCGTGTGGGCGTTGGTGCACCCTCGCGGGGGAGGCGAGCTGGGCCGGCAGTGGTGGCTCGACGGCCGGCTGCTGCACAAGCGCAACACGTTCACCGACACCATCGCCTGCGTCGAGCATCTGGCGGCGGCGGGGATCGCCGACCCGGCGCGCCTCGCCGTGCGTGGAGGCAGCGCCGGCGGGCTGCTGGTCGGGGCGTGCGTGACCATGCGCCCGACCCTGTTCCGCGCCGCCGTGGCCGAGGTGCCGTTCGTCGACGTGGTGACCACGATGAGCGATCCGACGCTGCCGTTGACGGCGAACGAGTGGGAGGAGTGGGGCGATCCGCGGGTCGAGCCGTACGCGTCGTACATCGCCGGCTACTCCCCGTACGACAACACCTACGCCGGCGACCATCCCGCGCTGTACGTCACCGCCGGGCTCAACGACCCGCGGGTCAGCTACCACGAGCCGGCGAAATGGGTCGCCCGCCTGCGAGCGGTCGGCGCCGGTCGAGAGCGGTTGCTCCTGCTACGCACCGAGATGGGCGCCGGTCACGGCGGCCCCAGCGGCCGCTACGAGGCCTGGCGCGACGAGGCCCGCACGCTCGCCTTCCTCCTGACCACCGTCTGACCATTGGAGTGTTTCCGCCGTTGGAGTGTTTCCGCCGGGGCCTCCCCCGGCGAAACCCTCCAATGGGCGGTCCGCGTCAGCGTCAGCGTCAGCGTCAGGCGGACCAGCAGGCGACGACGGCGAGGACGATCAGCACCGCGTTGCGCACGAGATGCGCCTCGCTGAGTGGGCGGTGCGACCACGAGCCGAAGCAGGCGCACGGCGGGTGGCGACCGTCGACGAGCTGGCGGGCGATCGCCACGCTGAACACCACGAGCAGCACGATCGCCGCGACCTCCGGCAGCGGCGTCCAGAGGCCGACGACGAGCAGCGCACCGAGCACCAGCTCGACTCCGGGGACCACGGTGGCCACCGGCGGCGATGCACCCATCTCCCGCGCCTGGGCGATCCACCCGGACCCAGCGGCGACCTTGGCGCCGCCGGCGATCAGGAACGTCATCCCGAGCACGAGAGACGCGAGCCGGGCGACGGCGTGCACGGGCTCAGCGCGATCCGAGCTCGACCGTCAGGCCCTCCCGGGCGGCGAACACCTCGACCCCCATCGCCTCCCCGCACGCCGCGGCTGCGGCGGTCAAGCGGTCCATCATGTCGTCGTCGTGGGTCGGGTCGTGGTGGTACAGCGCGAGGCGCCGGGCCCCCACCTCGCCGGCCAGCCACACCGCGTACTCCATCGTGCAGTGGCCCCACGTGCTCTTGCGGGCGAACTCCGCCGGCGTGTACTGGGCGTCGTGGATCAGCAGGTCGACGCCCTCGCAGAGCGCGGCGACGCCGTCGGCGATGTGGGTGCCCTCCGTCGGCTGCTGGTGGTCGCTGATGTAGGCGACGCTGGTTCCGCTGTGCGTGACTCGGTAGCCGTTGGCCGCGCCGACGTGGGGGACCGACGTGCTCTGGATCTCGAACCCGCCGATGCGGAACAGGCTCGGCGCCTCGCGGACGTCGATCCGGCCCGGGAAGCTCTCGAGGCCGATCGGGAACAGCGGAGGGCAGATCGTGGAGGCCAGCACGTCGGCCGCCGTTCGGCCGTCGTTCTCGGACGGGGCGTACACGACGAGCCTGGTGTCCGCGTGCAGGAGGGGGCTGAAGAACGGCAATCCCTGGACGTGGTCCCAGTGCAGGTGGCTCACCAGGCACGTGCCCTGGAACGGCGCCATGCACCCGAGGCCGAAGTACCGCAGCCCGGTGCCGAGGTCGAACAGCAGCGGATCCTCGCTGGGCACCTCCACCGACACGCACGACGTGTTGCCGCCGTAGCGCGCGATCTCCTGACCATGGCAGGGAGTGGAGCCCCGCACGCCATGGAATCGCACCAACATCGAAGCCTGTCAACCCCCCGCGCATGAAGTGTGACCGAACACGGTAGGCGACAAGTCCCCCCGATGCGTAGGCGAAGTCGGGTGACGTGTGGCACCGTCACGCTCGGAGCGGACAGGACGTCACCCCAGAGCGAACAGGACTCACTGCGGCGGGCGATTTGCAGCCGGCTTTACACGCGCGGTTCGCGCTTCCGACGGGCGTTGGGCGCCGGCTCGAGGTCCCGTGCACTTGATGTGACACCCCGGTTGTACGGTCGCGACCATGACTGTGACCGAGCTCGACAAGGCGTCCGGAGCCGTGCTGCCCGACGGGCTCGTCGCGGTCGTCAAGGCCGAATGCGAGTGCTGCCGCATGGTCGCGCCACTGCTCGCCGAGCTCGCCGGCAGCATCGGCATCACCGTGTTCACGCAGGACGACCCCGGCTTCCCCGCCGGCGTCACCGCCACGCACGATCAGGACCTCGCCGTCAGCTGGCACCACGACATCGAGACCGTTCCGACACTGCTGCGCATCGACGGCGGAATCGAGGTCGAGCGCACCGTCGGCTGGTCGCGCGCCGACTGGCAGCGGATCACCGGGGTTTCCGATCTCGGTGCCGACCTCCCGGTGATGCGGCCGGGGTGCGGGTCGCTCAGCGTCGATCCCGATCTCGTCGACACCCTGCGCGTCCGGTTCGAGGGCGGGCGGCTGCGCTCACGTCGCATCGAGCTGGCCGAGCTGGAGGATGACCTCGAGGCGATGTTCGTCCGCGGGTGGACCGACGGCCTGCCCGTCGTGCCGCCGACGGAGGAGCGCGTGCTGCGGATGCTCGAGGGCACGTCGCGCGACGCTCAGGACATCGTCGCCACGGTGCCACCCGACCTCGTCGCGGCGACGGTCGAGAAGGTAGCCATCGCCGCCGTCATGGCCGGGTGCCTGCCCGAGTACCTGCCATGGGTACTCACCGCCGTCGAGGCGGTCTGCAACGACGAGTTCAACATCCACGGCGTGCTGGCGACCACGATGCCGGTCGGCCCGGTGATCATCGCCAGCGGACCGGGCACGCAGGCGATCGGCATGAACGGCGCCGGCAACGCGCTCGGCCAGGGCAACCGGGCCAACCTCACCATCGGGCGGGCCGTCCAACTGGTCGTGCGCAACGTGGGCGGCGGGCGCCCGGAGGGCGTCGACCGGGCCACGCATGGCAATCCCGGCAAGGTGTCGTTCTGCTTCTGCGAGCTCCCCGACTCGCCATTCACGACGCTCGCCGAGTCCCGCGGCGCGACGCCGGGCGCGGACGCCTTGACCGTGTTCGCCGGCGAGGGCCCGCGGTGCGTCGTCGACCAGAAGTCGCGGAACCCCGAGAGCCTCGCCCGCTCGCTCGCCGCGGCGCTGCAGACCGTCCACCACCCGAAGCTGGTGCTCGGCTTCGATGCCGTGCTCGTGGTCGGTCCCGAGCACGGGCGGGTCTTCCACGATGCGGGGTGGGACCGGGAGCGGATCGTCAGCGAACTGCTCGCCGCCGGCCGGCTCCCGGGTCGCGACCTGGTCGCCGGCGCGGGCGGCATCGACGAGGGGCTGCCCGAGCAGTACGCGGAGATGACGCTGCCGAAGTTCAAGCCCGACGGGATCCTGATGGCCTACGCCGGAGGCGGCGCCGGTCTGTTCTCGGCCATCATCGCCGGCTGGGCCAACGGATCGATCGGCAGCACGCCGGTCACCAGGGAGGTACGCCTATGACGACCCGCTACGTGCTCGACCCGACCGGCGAGCGCAATGTCGCCGAGCGCCAGCGCCTCGAGCGGCCGGCGTCGATCGCCGGCAAGCGCGTCGGGCTGCTCGACATCAGCAAGCCCCGAGGCGACGTCTTCCTCGACCAGCTGGAGCATCGCCTCACCGCTGCAGGTGCCAATGTGCTGCGCTTCGCCAAGCCGACATTCACCAAGCCGGCGCCCGTTGACCTTCGTCACCAGATCGCCACCCAATGCGACCTCGTGATCGAGGCACTCGCCGATTGAGGGAGCTGCACGTCGTGCAGTGTGCACGACATCAACGACCTCGAGATGCGTGGCGTGCCGTCGATGTTCGTCGCCTCGGCGGAGTTCGTCCAGGCGGCCGACGTCCAGTCGACGTCACTCGGGTTCCCGACGATGGCCCGCGTGTTCACGCCGCATCCGATCCAGGACCGCACCGACGACGAGATGCGGGCCTACGCCGACTTGGCGTTCGACGAGATCGTGGCAGCGGTCACGGCCTGACGGCTCGCGTGGCCGCCGCCACGCCACCCGCGTGACTCTGTGGGAGGGAATAGACGCGAATCGCGTCTATTCCCTCCCACAGAACGTCGCGGTCGACCGGCTGACGCGCTCAACCGAGCGTGGCGATCGCGTCGGCGATCGCCAGCGTGCGGCGTGCGTTGGCCACGTGGAGGTGCTCGATCATCCGCCCGTCGACGGTGATCACGCCGCGCCCTTCGGCGGCTGCCTCCTCGTAGGCGGCGATCACGCGGCGGGCGATGTCGACCTCGTCGGCCGAGGGCGACCACGCCGCGTTCGCCGGCTCGACCTGGCTCGGGTGGATCAGCGTCTTGCCGTCGAAGCCCATCTCGACGCCCTGGCGACACTCGGCGGCGAAGCCGGCGTCGTCGCGCACGTCGTTGTAGACGCCGTCGAGGATCGCCCGGCCCGCCTCGCGCGCCGCCAGCACGGCGAGCGCCAGGTAGGGGGCCAGGTTCGAGCGGCCGGCGATCAGCGGCGCGCCGATCTCCTTGGCCAGGTCGTTGGTGCCCATCACGAGCGCTTCGACCCGGTCGTGGCAGGCGAGCGTGCGGACGTCGAAGATGGCCGTCGGCGTCTCGACCATCGCCCAGATCGCCGTGCTGGTCGCGCCGGCGTCGTCGAGCCGCCGCGCCACCTCGTCGAGCTCGTCGGTGCTGTTGACCTTCGGGATCACCACCGCCGCCGGTCTCGCCCCGCCTGCGGCGGCGACGTCGTCGGCACCCCATGGTGTGGATAGCGCATTGCAGCGGATGGTCAGCTCGCGGCTGCCGTACTCGCCCGAACCCACCGCGGCAGCCGCCTGCTCTCGGGCCACCGGCTTGGCGTCCGGGGCCACGGCATCCTCGAGGTCGAAGATCACGGCGTCGCACGGGATCGCCTTCGCCTTCTCCAGCGCCTTGGTGTTCGACGCCGGCATGTAGAGCACCGAGCGCCGCGGGCGCGGCGTGGTCACGGCGCGGCCTCGAAGCCGTAGGCGGCGGCCAGCTCGGGATCGCGGGCGGCGAGCTGCTCGGCGAGGGCGAGCACGACCTTGCACTGCTTCACCGACGCGTCGTCCTCCATCTTGCCGTCGAGCAGCACGGCGCCGGTCCCGTCGCCCATCGCCTCGATCACCCGCCGGGCGTGGGCGACGTCGTCGGGCGGTGGGCTGAACACCCGCTTGGCGATCTCGACCTGAGCCGGGTGCAGGCTCCAGGCGCCGACGCACCCGAGGAGGTAGGCGTTGCGGAACTGGTCCTCGCATGCCGTGGTATCGGCGATGTCGCCGAACGGGCCGTAGTACGGCAGCACGCCGTACGTCACGCAAGCGTCGACCATGCGGGCGATCGTGTAGTGCCAGAGGTCCTGCTGGTAGGTCGGGCGGGCGGCCTCGGGGTCAGCAGCGTCCGGATCGGCACGCACGAGATAGCCGGGATGGCCGCCACCCACGCGGGTGGTCTTCATCCGCCGGTTGGCGCCGAGGTCGGCGGGTCCGAGCGAGAGCCCCTGCATGCGCGGCGAGGCGGCGCAGATCGCCTCCACGTTGGCGACGCCGCGGGCAGTCTCGAGGATCGCGTGCACGAGCAGCGGACGCGTCAGTCCGGCCTTCGCCTCCAGCTGGGCGAGCAGGCGGTCGACGTAGTGGATGTCCTCGGGACCTTCCACCTTCGGGATCATGATCACGTCGAGCGCCTCGCCGGCCTCGGTCACCGCGGCGACGAGGTCGTCGAGCACCCACGGTGAGTCCAGCGCGTTGACGCGCGTCCACAGCTGGGTGTCGGGATCGTCCCAAGCCTTGGCGATCTCGACCAGCCCGGCGCGGGCGTTCTGCTTCTCCGAGGCCGGGATCGCATCCTCCAGGTTGGCCAGCAGCACGTCGACCGTCGGCGCGATCTGGGGGACCTTGGCCACCATCTTCGGGTTGTGCGGTGGCAGGAAGTGGATCACCCGCGACGGACGAAACGGGATGTCTCGCACCGGCTCCGGCGCGCCGATCGCCAACGGGCGGAAGAAGTCCTTCGGGGGTCGCACGCCCGCAGGCTAGATCGCGGTTTTCCCTATCCGGGAAGTCCGACACTCAGGAAGAGCATGGAGACATTGGAGTGCGGCGCCAGGATGCGCAGACCGACGACGGCCAAGACGGTGATCGGCGTGACTGCCGTGTGCGCGCTGCTCGGCAGCGGGTGCCGCGGCGACGACGACGACACCGCTGACCCCACGATCACACCCGCCCCCATCGAATCCACCGAGGCGGCGGTCGTGACGATCTCGCCACCGACGACCGTGCCGCCGACGACGCTTCCGCCGACCACGACCGTCGACATCGAGGCGCTGAAGTCACAGATCGCCGCCGACTACCAACGCTCCTGGCAGCTGCGGAATGAACTGTCGCGGAACCCGACGCTCGAGAACCTGGACGAGCGGATTGCCCAGATCTCCGCACCTGGCTCCGAGGATGCGATGGACCTCAAGGAAGTAATCGAGGATGCCGTCGCCACGGGCGAGCGGACCGTTCCGGGTGACCCCGATCTGTTCCGGATCGACGTCGAGAACATCGAGATCAGCGGGTCGCCGCCTTCCCAGGCGGTGATCACCGTCTGCTTCGTCGGCAATGCCAATCTGGTCGATTCACAAGGCAACGTCATCAATGGCGGCCTGATGGCAACGCGCAGTCGGGAGACCGTCGTCCCGACGGCGAACGGCCGGTTGCCGAACGGCTTCTTCATCGATCTGTGGGGCGGCTCGGGAGTGGCAGAGTGTCCGCCCGCATGAACCCGGTTCTCGCCTGCGCCGCGCTCCTCGCCTCGGCTCTCGTCACAACGCCCGTTGCCGGCGGGCTCGAATGCACACCCGTCGCTGAGGCCGAGGGAAGCGTCCGTCACGACGCCTATAGAAAGCGACAAGATCTCGCCGGCACTCTCGCGGTCCAGGACTGCCCGGCTCCAAACCCAGATTCTCCCCCTGATCCTGTGCCCGGCCCGTCCCCCGACGATCCGCCTTCTGCGCCGGGGGACGGCGACGGTTCCGAAGTCCTCTGCCAGGGCACGCCGTACGGGCCGCTGGAGGAGGTCGAGCGGGTGTGGACGGAAGTCAACGTCGGCAACGCCACACCGGACGTGTCGCAGCCATTGACGACCACCGACTTGATCATCGACGCGAGGTTCGACCCGCACATCGTCGAGACCAGTTGGTACCGCGTCGAGAGGAACAGGGTGCTGGTCAAGTACGAGGTGAAGTGCCCCAACGACCGCTTCCCTGTCGACCGTTGGATTCCCGTCACCCCCGACGCCTCCGGGCGTGCGGTCCCCCAGGTCACCGCCGGCGACCTGTTGCCGCCGTTGCGAGCATCGGTGCTGCGCCAGTTGCCGACACCGATGCTGCGCGTCTTCCCCGCCGAGGAGGACCCCGGTCACTGGACGTACGTCAACTTCCCGACGTTCTTCTACGTCGACCAGGTGCCGGGTCAGTGGGCGGTCGTGTCCGGCACGGCAAGCGCCGGTGGCATCTCTGTCACCGTGCAGGCCGAACCGGTGCGCCTGGTGGTCGACCCGGGCGACGGCGCGCCCCCGGTGATCTGTTACGGGCCACCAACGAGGGTGACCCGCTCGTCGTGGCACCACAACATCCGTGGCTGCAGCTACGAGTATCCGAACTCGTCGTCGATGGCGCCCAACGGGCTGTCGTTCCCGGTGACGGCGAGCATCGTGTGGCACGCCTCGTGGTCGGCGTCCACCGGCGAAGGCGGCGACTTGGGCTACGTCTCCACCACCTCGGCGGTGCGCGACCTGCAAGTCGCCGAGATCCAACTCGTAATCACCGACTGACCGGCTGGGAGACAACGACTGCCATGGTGGCTCGCCGACGCCGGCGGGGCCGGTTCGCGCCGCTGTGGGTCTACTTCTTCGGGCTGTTCGCGCTGGCCGCCGCCCAGCGGCCGCTGTTCCCGCCCGACGAGCACGACGTCGCCGCCAACGTGGCGTTCTTCGGCGTCGGCGCCGTCGTCGTGATCGCCGTCCTCACGCTGGCCGAGCGGATCACCCGCGGCGACTGACGCCCTCCATCGGAGTGTTTCCGGCGGGGAGGCCCGCATGAAACACTCCGGTGCGCGAAACACTCGGGTGCCGCGCGACGTCAGGGCAGGTGGACGGTCGAGCCGGTGCGGGCGACCAACCGATCGGCGACGAGGCCGTCGACGACGCGCACGGGGAACGCGGCGGCCCACTGCGGCCCGTCGTGCAACGCCCGCAGGACCGCGCCGCGCGCCTGGCGGTCGCTGCCGGCGAACGGCGCCTGGCGCGTGCTCACACCGGCCGACCCGGCGGCGGGATCAGGCGGGGCGAGCCCGGCCCGCCGCCACGCGCAACCCGCCGCCAGCGGGCAGTCGTCGCACCTCGGCACCGGTCGGCACACGGTCGCCCCGAGATCCATCAGCATCTGGTTCCACGCCCACCCGCCACCCTGCGGCACGAGCGAGTCGGCCCACGCCTGCACCTCCCGACGCGTCAGACGGCGCCCGGCCACACGCGCCAGGACGCGGGCGATGTTCGTCTCGACCACGGCGACGTCGCGCTCGAAGGCGAATGCCAGCACGGCCCGTGCCGTGTACGGACCGATGCCCGGCAGCGCAACCAGGGCATCGAGGTCGCCGGGCACCTGGCCACCGTGCCGCGAGACCATCACCGAGGCGGCGTCGTGCAGGTCACGCGCACGGCGCGGGTACCCCAGCCCCTGCCAGTCCCGCAGCACCTCCCCCAGCGGCGCCGCCGCGCACACCGCCGGCGTCGGGTACGACGCGCAGAACGCCGTCCACTTCGGGATCACCCGCGATGCCTGCGTCTGCTGGAGCATGATCTCGGCGACCAGGACCCGCCACGGATCGCGGGTCGCCCGCCACGGCAGGTCCCGCAGCCGTGGCGCGCCCCAGCGCAGCACGACGCCAGGGTCGATCGCGGCGGGCACCGGCCGGATCAGCGCACGCGCACCGACCGGCGGTGCCAGCCCGTCGCGCCGTTCGGTGCCGGCGGTGCCGACTCCTCGGTCTGCACCACACCCTCGCCGTTCGTCGCCCGCACCTGGATCGTGTGCTCGCCCGCGATCGCGTCCCACGGCAGGTACCACTGCACCCATGTGTTGCCGGAGGCGACGTCGCCGAGCATGGCCTCCTGCCACGGGCCGTCGTCGACCTGCACCTCGACCCGCGAGATGCCGACGATCGGCTGCCACGCGACGCCGGCGATCGCCTGCTGGCCGGCCGCGATCGTCGCCCCGCTCTTCGGCACGTCGATGCGCGACGCCGTCTTGATCGGCCCCTCTTTCGACCACCCGCGCGGCACCCAGTAGCCGTCGAAGTCCTCCCACGGCACGAGGCGGATGGAGTCCAACCACTTCGTCGCCGACACGTAGCCGTACAGCC
>JBIOUO010000160.1:0-14675 GCA_044867195.1 Ilumatobacteraceae bacterium | reverse complement strand
CAGGGCGGCGTTGACGGCCAGCGCCAGCGACAGCCGTGGCTCGAGGTCGCCGACGTGGCGGCGGACCGCCTGCGACAACCGGTCGAGCATCGCCACCGCCCCATCATGTCGCGGCAGCTCCGCCCATCACAGGCGGGTGCGCGAGGCTCGGGGTCGATGGGCGACGTGTACACCCACGGCCACCATGCCAGCGTGCTGCGCAGTCACACCTGGCGGACCGCCGAGAACTCCGCCGGCTACCTCCTCCCCCGTCTCCGGCCCGGCCTCGATCTGCTCGACGTCGGCTGCGGGCCGGGCACGATCACCCTCGACCTCGCCAGGCGCGTCGCCCCCGGCCGTGTCCTCGGGATCGACGTCGCCGCCGAGGTCATCGAGCAGGCAGCGCAAGCAGCCCAGGCTGGGACGGCCGGCGCCGGGCGTGTCGAGTTCGCGGTCGGTGACGCCTACCACCTCGACGTCCCGGACGAGTCGTTCGACGTCGTCCACGCCCACCAGTTCCTCCAGCACCTGACCGACCCGGTCGCCGCGGTGGTTGAGGCAGCGCGGGTTCTCCGGCCTGGCGGACTCCTCGCCGTACGGGACAGCGACTACGCCGGGTTCTTCTGGGCCCCCGCCGACCCGCGCCTCGACCGCTGGCTCGAGCTGTACCACCAGCTGACGGCGCGCAACGGGGCCGAGGCCGACGCCGGGCGCAACCTGCCGGCGTGGGCCCGCGCCGGTGGGTTCCGCGACGTCACGGTGTCGAGTTCGACGTGGACGTTCGCCGACCCGGACGGCCGGGCGTGGTGGGGCGGGCTGTGGGCGGATCGCGTCCGCCAGTCGTCGTACGCCTCCCAGGCCATCGAGTACGGCCTGTCCGACGAGGCCGAGCTGGCCGCGATCGAGGCCGGCTGGCGGAACTGGATCGACCAGCCCGACGGCATCTTCGTCGTCCCGTCGGTGGAGGTCCTCGCCCGCCGCTGACGACATCGCCGCCACCGCCGTTGGAGGGTTTGCCCCGTTGGAGGGTTTTCTCGGGGGAAGCCCCAGCGCAAACCCTCCGACGGCGGAAACCCTCCAATGGGTCAGCGGGGGCGTTCGAGGATGACGGTGCTGCGCGGGCCGACGTCGTAGGCCGCGGCGGTCGCCGGGACGCCCTCCGGAACGATGTCCTCGGGCGGGGCGAGCGACGTGTCGACGACCCGCCGCCACGGTCCCGGCGGGAGCGTGAACCGCAGCGGGTCCCACCAGGCGTTGACGATCACGGCGATGTCGCCCACCTGCCATCCGAGCGAGCGCGAGCCCTGCCGGTCGTCGAGCGGCCCGTGGGCGCCGAAGAACGTCACGGCGTCGCCCCACAAGTCGGGCTGCCACAGCACCCGATGCCGCGCCCGCAGCGCCAGCAGCTGGCCGCAGAACCGCTCGAGGTCGGCCCATGCCGCCGCCCGCTCCCAGTCGAACCAGGACGTCTGGTTGTCCTGGTTGTAGGCGTTATTGTTGCCCCGCTGGGTCCGCCCGCACTCGTCGCCCATCCCGACCAGCGGTGTGCCGTGCGACATCGCCAGCAGGCACCACGCGTTGCGCAGCTGGCGGCGGCGTAAGCCGACCACCTCCGCCGGAGCCCCCTCCTCGCCCTCCCACCCGCAGTTCCACGAGCGGTTGTCGCCGCTGCCGTCCGTGCCGCCCCAGCCGTTCGCCTCGTTGTGCTTGTGGTCGTAAGCGAAGACGTCGTGCAGCGTGAAGCCGTCGTGGCAGGCGAGGAAGTTGACGCTCTCCATCGGCGCGTCGAACAGGTCCGGGCTGCCTTGGACCCGCTGCACCATCGCCGGCACCAAGCCCGGCTCGCCGCGCAGGAATCCCCGGCAGTCGTCGCGGAAACGGTCGTTCCACTGCCCCCAACCGTGACCCGGCCACGCCCGGCCGAGCAGGTACCAGCCGGCGGCGTCCCACGGCTCGGCGACCAGCCCCACGCCGCGCCCTTCGGCCCACGCCTCGAGCCCGGCGAGGAAGCCTCGGTCGTGGGCGAGCACGGCGGCGAGGTCGAAGCGGAACGCATCGACGCCGACCTCGGCCAAGCGGTCGAGCGACCACCGCACGAGGTCCTGGGCGACCGGCGACGTGATGTCGAGGTCGTTGCCGCACCCCGTCGTCTCGATGTACGAGTTGTCCTCGCGCAGCCGGTAGAACGCGGCGTCATCGAGCCCGCGCTGGCTGTAGGTCGGTCCGGTGACGGCGTCGACCTCGGTCGTGTGGTTGAACACGACGTCGAGCCACACCTCGATGTCGTGGGCGTGGGCCGCGGCGACGAACGCCGCCAGCTCGTCGGCCGCGTCCTCGCCGTCGGCGTACTGGCGGTGGACGGCGGCGAACGCCAGCGGCATGTAGCCCCAGTAGCTGCCCTCCTGCGGGTCGTTCTGGTGCACGGGCATCAGCTCGATGGCGCTGATCCCCAGCCGTCGCAGCCGCGGCAGCTGGGAGGCGAGGGCGGCGAACGTTCCCGGCGACTCGACGTCGGCCAGGCGCGTCAGCCCGCGCACGTGCGCTTCGTAGACGACGATCGGGCGACTCGTGCGGCCCGGCGCCGCCGGTGGGCGTCGCGGCCGGGCGACCGCCAGCGGGCCGCAGCCCGAGTTGTCGACACCCGGTCGCGTGGCGAGGGCGCGGTCGTGCCCCGGCGGGAACCACACCTCCGTGGCCCACGGGTCGAGGAGCAGCTTCGAGGGGTCGAACCGCGGTCCGTCGCCGTCGGCAACGAGCCCGTACACGGTCTCGGTCGGGACGTCGGCGACGAACGCCTCGCCGGCGCGCTCCATCGCCCGGCGCCCGATCTCGCCTCCGTTGCGGTCGAGCTCGACCAGCGTCACCGCCCGCGCCCCAGGGGCGCGCACTCGGATCGGGATCACGTCTCGGTCGCCAACCCACCGACCAGGGCGTCGATCGCCACACCGGCGATGCGGTCCCAGTCGAACGGTCCGTCGGGCGGGCTCGGCGTGCGCACCTCGAGCGAAGCCAACCCGTGGTCGCACGCCCACAGCGCGCAGGCGATGACGAACGGGTCGCCGCCGCGGATCGTGCCGGCGTCGATCGCCCGCTCGACCCGCTCGACGACGCCCATCAGCGCGCCGAGCGCCTGCTCCCTCGCCGCGTCGGACGGCTCGAAGTCGGGCACCACGCGGTCGAACATCAGCGAGTAGTAGGTCGGGTTCTCGCGGGCGAATCGGCGGTACGCCTCGCCGCAGCGGCGCAGGTCGGCGAGCGTGTCGTCGGTCGCCGACACGTCCGCCATCGCCTCGGTCATCCGCCGGAAGCCGTCGATGAACAGCTCGTCGAGCACGCCGTCCTTGCCGCCGAAGCGCGAGTACACGTTCATCGTGCTCATCCCGGCGGCGGCGGCGATGCGCCGGACGGTAAGTGCTCCCGGCCCCTCGCCGGCGAGCAGGTCGTGAGCCGCGGCAAGCAACGCCTCGCGGGTCTCGTCTCCCCTGGCGGCGGTGCGAGCAGGCGATACGGCCATCCGCCCGTCACCGTAGCCGGCTGTGTCGCCTGTCATGTGGACATGCTATGGCGATGTGATAACAATGTCATCACATCGTTCCACGGGAAGGAGCTGCGATGGACACGCTGATCACCGCCACCCCGCACGACGCCGCCGGTCGAGCCGTCGCCCACGACCGCCGCCGCTGGCTGATCCTCGGCGTGCTGTGCGCCTCGGTCCTCGTCGTCGTCCTCGACGGGACCATCGTCAACGTCGCCCTGCCCACGCTGGCCACCGAGCTCGGCGCCTCGACCAGCCAGCTGCAGTGGATCGTCGACGCCTACGTCCTGGTCTTCGCCGGCCTGCTGATGGCTGCGGGCAGTTTCGGCGATCGCGTCGGACGAAAGGGCGTGATGATGGCCGGCCTCGCCTTGTTCGCCGCCTTCTCCGCGCTCGGCGCCACCGCCGACTCACCGGGCGCGCTGATCGCCTGGCGGGCGGCGATGGGCGTCGGCGCGGCGCTGATGTTCCCGGCCACACTGGCGATCCTCGTCAACGTCTTCACCGTCGCCAAGGAGCGCGCCGTCGCCATCGCTGTGTGGGCCGCCACGGCCGGGCTGGCCGTCGCCCTCGGGCCGGTGACCGGCGGGTGGCTGCTCGAGCACTTCTGGTGGGGGTCGGTGCTGATGATCAACGTGCCCGTCGTCGCCGTCGCCCTCATCGCCATCGCCGTCCTCGTCCCGACGTCACGGGACACGACGATCGAGCGCTTCGACCCGCTCGGCACGCTGCTGTCGATCGCCGGCATCACGACGCTCGTGTGGGCAGTCATCGAGGGACCGGACAACGGCTGGAGCTCGCCGCGCTCGATCGGCGCGTTCGCCCTCGCCGCCACCCTGCTCGTCGCGTTCGTCGCCTGGGAGCGGCACACCGACCACCCGATGCTCGACGTCTCGGTGTTCACGAACCTGCGCTTCACGGCCGGCAGCGTCGCTGTCACGTTCGCCTTCTTCGCCCTGATGGGGTTCGTGTTCCTCGTCACCCAGTACTTCCAGTTCGTGCGCGGCTACGGCACGCTCGAGGCCGGCGTGCGGACTGTGCCGTTCGCCGTCTTCACCGCCTCGACCGCGCCGATCGCGGCCAAGCTGGCCGAGCGCATCGGCACCAAGCGCGTCGTCAGCGCCGGCCTCGTCTCGATGGCGGTCGGCTTCGCCGTCGCTGCGGTGACCGGCGCCAACTCGCCCTACGCGATCGTCGTGCTGGCGATGCTCTTCCTCGGCGGCGGGCTCGGACTCGTCCAAGCGCCGGCGACGGAAGCGATCATGGGCTCGGTGCCACCGGCGAAGGCCGGCGTCGGCTCGGCGGTCAACGACACCGCCCGCGAGCTCGGCAGCACGCTCGGTGTGGCCATCGTCGGCAGCGTCTTCGCGTCGATCTACGCCGGCCGTCTCGGTGGCTCGCTCGCCGGCTCGCCGGTCCCCGCGCAGGCTGTCGATGTCGCCAAGGAATCCGTCGGCGCCGCCGAGGAGGTCGCCCACCAAGCCGGCCTGGCCGCCGGCCCACAGGCCCAGACGTTCATCTCCGACGCCGTCGACCACGCGTTCATCGCCGGCTGGCACGCCGCGTCGTGGGTCTGCTTCGCCGTCGTCCTGCTCGGCGCGGCGATCGCCTGGCGCTGGCTCCCTGCCCGGAGCGGTACCGACTCAGTGGCTGTCACGCTCAGCGGCCCGGTGATGTCGGAGGCCCGCGTACCGGCCGGCGTTCTGGGCGCGGTCCCTGCCATCGAGCAATCTGGGTGCACAGCCTGACGACAGTTGGCAGCCTGCGCGCCCAGATAGCCGGTTGGCAGAGTCTGCGCCCAGATGGCCGTGTGGCGGGCTCGGCACCCAGTTCGACGGACAGAACGGTGCTTGCTTCCGGGCTCTTCGGACAACGGTGGCGCAGCGCCGACGGGCGCGGCATCCGGCCGAACACCGACGTGACGCGCGTACGGGCAACCTCGAGAAGAGCAGCCCGTACAGTGACCCGGTGATGCCAGCGCAGGTCGGGGACGTCGAGGCCGCGCTGACCGCCAACGGGTACCTGCCGGACGAGGGGCTGGCCACGGCGGTCTTCCTCGCCGTCTCGCTGCGCCGGCCGCTGTTGCTGGAGGGCGAGGCGGGCGTCGGCAAGACCGAGCTGGCCAAGGTCCTCGCGGCCTGGACAGGGGGCGAGCTGATCCGGCTGCAGTGCTACGAGGGCATCGACGCCGCCCAGGCGGTCTACGACTGGGACTACGGCCGCCAGCTGCTGCACCTGCGCGCGGCGGAAGCCAGCGGCGAGTCGGCCGGTCGCACGACCGACGCCCTCGAGGCCGAGCTGTACCAGGAGCGGTTCCTCGTCAAGCGGGCGCTGCTGCGGGCGATCGAGCCGCGCGAGGGCCCGCCGCCGGTGCTCCTCGTCGACGAGATCGACCGCGCCGACGACGAGTTCGAGGCCTACCTGCTGGAAGTTCTCTCCGACTGGCAGATCACGGTGCCCGAGCTGGGCACGTTCCGCACCGAGCAGCCCCCGCTGGTGGTGCTCACCAGCAACCGCACCCGCGACGTCCACGACGCGCTCAAGCGCCGCTGCCTCTACCACTGGGTCGAGCACCCGAGCTTCGACCGCGAGGTCGCCATCGTCCGCCTCCGGGTACCCGACGTCGACGAGGTGCTGGCCCGCCAGGTCGCGGCGGCGGTCGCCGCGCTGCGTGATCTGTCGCTGTACAAGCCGCCTGGCGTGGCCGAGACGATCGACTGGGCTACCGCGCTCGGCCGCCTCGGCGTGACGGCACTCGACGACCACGTCGTCGCGGCCACGCTGGGGACCGTGCTCAAGTACCGCGAGGACCACGAGCGGGTCGAGCAGCACGGGTTCGCCGACATCGTCAAGCAGGCCCTCACCCGCGGAGGACGCTGACCGATGCCGTCGTCGACGGTGCAGACCACGGCCCCCGACGAGATGGCTGTGGCGTTCGCCCGCCTGCTCCGCGGCGTCGGGCTGTCGGTGCCGGTGAGCTCGGTCGTGTCGTTCGCCGAGGCCCTGGCCAACGTCGGCATCGCCCGCCGCGACGACGTGTACTGGTCGGGCCGCGCCACGCTGGTGCGCCGGCCGGAGGACGTGGCGGCGTTCGACGACGCGTTCCGGGCGTTCTGGGAGGACGTGCGGTCCGGGGACAATGAACCCGAGCCGGACCCGATGACCGTCACGCTCGCCATCGACGCCGATGACGAGGACAGCAGCGACGAGCCCGACTCGGCGCCGCCGAGCGACGATCCGTCCGTCGAGCTGCGCTTCAGCGTCACCGAGGTGCTGCGGCACAAGGACTTCGCCACCTATGACGACGCCGAGCTGGCCGAGGCTCACCGGTTGATGACCCGCCTCCGCCTCACCGGGTCACCACGCCGCTCGTTGCGCCTCCAGCCGACCCACCGGCGCACCGACCGACCAGACCTGCGGCGAACCGTGCGCGCCGCGCTGCGCACCGAGGGTGAGCCGCTGCGCCAGCTCCACCGCGCTCGCGCTACGCGGCACCGCCGGCTCGTGCTGCTGCTCGACGTCAGCGGCTCGATGGAGCCGTACGCTCGGGCATTGCTGCGGTTCGTGCAGGCCGCCGTCGCCGGGCGCCGGCGCGTCGAGGCGTTCGCCGTCGGCACCCGCCTCACCCGCATCACCCGCGAGCTGGGCTCCCGCGATCCCGACGAGGCGCTGCGCCAGGCCGCCGACCGGGTCGTCGACTGGTCGGGCGGCACGCGACTCGGCGACGGCTTGCGGCGGTTCAACGAGGAGTGGGGCGTCCGCGGCATGGCACGCGGCGCGGTGGTCGTGATCCTCTCCGACGGCTGGGATCGAGGCGACCCCGACCAGCTCGCCGAGGCGATGGGCCGCCTGCGCCGCGTCGCCTACCGCATCGTGTGGGTCAACCCGCTGAAGGTCACGCCGGGATACGCCCCGCTGGCTCGCGGGATGGCGGCCGCGCTGCCGTACGTTGATCGCTTCGTCGAGGGCCACTCGCTGGCGGCGATGGAGCAGCTGGCGGCGGTACTGGACGAGACGTGACCGAGAACGGAACAGACGATGCGTGAGATCCTCGGCGACCTCGACCGCTGGCGGGAGGCGGGAGCGCGGATCGCCGTGGCGCGGGTCGTCGACGTCGAGGGCTCCGGCCCACGGGGGCCAGGCGCGGCGATGGCGGTGAACGAGCGCGGCGAGGTCGCCGGCAGTGTCAGCGGCGGCTGCGTCGAAGGCGCCGTCGTCACCGAGGCGCTGGCGATCCTGCGCGGCGAGGCCCAGCGGCGCGTCGTCACGTTCGGCTACAGCGACGACGAGGCGTTCGCCGTCGGACTGACGTGCGGGGGCACGATCCGCCTGTTCATCGAGCCGCTCGACTGGTGACCGGCCGATGATCTACGAGCAGCTCCGTGACCGCATCCGGACGCAGTCGCCGGTCGCCCTGGCGACGATCGTCGACGGGCCGGCGCCCGGCGCCAAGCTGCTCGTCGCACCCGGCCAGCCGGTGCGCGGCACGCTCGGCGACCCCGAGCTCGACCGGGTCGTGGCGCGCGATGCGCTGGCCGAGCTGGAGGCCGCCCGGTCCGGCGTCCGCCACTACGGCCCGCAGGGCCAGACAACGCCCGAGGATCTCGAGGACTCGCCCATCCTGTCGATCTACGTCGAGTCCTACGCCCCGCCGCCGCAGATGTGGATCTTCGGCGCCGTCGACTTCACCGCTGCCCTGGCCAAGGTCGCCAAGGTCCTCGGCTACCGGGTCACGGTCTGCGACGCGCGGGAGATCTTCGCCACCCGGCGCCGGTTCCCGATGGCCGACGAGGTCATCGTGTCGTGGCCGGGACCGCTGTTCGACCGGCGCGGCCCCTCACTCGGCCCGCGGGACGCGGTGTGCATCCTGACCCACGACAGCAAGTTCGACGTGCCGGCGGTCCGCGGCGCGCTGGCGACGGGCGTCGGCTACATCGGCGTGATGGGTAGCCGCACGACGCACGCCAAGCGCCTGCAGCGCCTGCTCGAGGCCGGCGTCGACCCCCGCGACCTCGACCGGCTGATGTCGCCGATCGGCCTCGACATCGGCGCCCGCACGCCGGAGGAGACGGCGATCTCGATCTGCGCCGAGATCATCGCCGCCCGCACCGGCAAGTCAGCCCCGTCGCTGCGCGACTCCGAAGGGCCGATCCACGCCTGACTCGTGTTTCGCCTCGCAACCGGAGGTTGCTCGGCGAGTTCGAAGAGCCGGCCTACGGCCGGCACCCAACATGCAGGCGATCGACCGGCAAAGCCGGATCGATCGCCGTGTGGGGGCTCCGGCGGAGCCTCCGCCCCCACACCCCCGCCGCCGGATGGTCGCCGAAGCCCAGTCACGAGGCGCCAACGCGATCACCGCGATGCGGTTCGACTCCGGCGCGATCGGCCAATGGAGCGAGATCTGCGCCTACGGGACAGCAGTGGTCGTCGAGCCACGATCGGATGTGGCGAGGCAGCAGCACATGGAGCTGGCGACCGGCGGCCAGCTCCCCCACCAGCAGACCTACGCCACACGAGTCGGCGAGTGGTCGGCGCCGACGGCGACCTCGGGCTGAGTCGGGGCTGTATCGCAGCTGGCTCACGACGGGTCGACGGCCGCCCGCCACGTTGCCTCGGACGCCCCGACGAGGTCGTCGGCGACGGCGAGGACCATTGCCAGCGGGGCATGGCCGGACACCCCGATCACACGATGGGGGGCTCCCATCCAGGTGACCGCGTTCCAGGCACCGTCGGAATCGTCGCGGGTGAGGCGCCAGCCGAGTACGCCACCCACCACCATCGGCTCGATCGTGTCGGCGAGCCCGATCGGCCCGTCGAGCGCGTCGCTGGCGGGCCACGTCTCGACCACGATCCCGTCCCCGACCTCCAAGTAGGTCGATTCGCCGGTCCCGGTGAGGTCGCTGCGGTACCGGCCGATCACGGTCAGCGCCGAGCCCGCTCGCGGCTGCACGTCGCCGTGCTCGTCGAGTCGCAGCTGATCGAGCACGTCCGGCACCCGCGGCGAGCCGTTGGCGTCCTCGGCGACCAAGAGCCAGCGCTCACCACGCTGCTGCCTGGCGCCGACGTACCACTCCGCGCTGTCGTCCACGAGCGCCGGACCCGTGGCCAGCTCGACGGTGCGCCAATCACCCGCCGCGGGATCCGGCCGATGGTCGGTGACGACGACAGACACCGGATCCCGGTAGCCGTCACCATCCACCGTGCCGACCACCGTGCCGGCATGAGATTGCAGCGCGATCTGCGACACGGAGCCGTTCGCCGCGGTAGTCGCATCAGACGGCAGCACGAACAGCGCACCCGGGGGGTCCACTGGGCTGGCGTACGATGCGGGCGCCGCTGCCTGATCGGCGCCCATCGTGGTGGCCAGGGCGGTGGACCCGATGCCGGCGAGCGCCAAGCCGGCCGCCGCCAGCCGGCGATGGCGCCGCCTGGCATGACCGCTTGCGGCCGGCCGGTGGGGTTCGTCGATCTCGTCGATCTCGTCGACCTCGATCTCGACCACCGATCGACCAGCGCCAAGGGCAGTCATCGCATCCCCACCGATCGCCAGGTCGAGGCCCGGTCGGCTGGCCAGCCATCGCCCGTAGCAACCGAGCTGGTCGACCAACTCCTGTTCAGTTGGCATCGCGCACTACCTCCAGTTGCATCTGCAACCGAGCGAGGCCTCGGGCGAGATGGGTGCGCACCGTCGACGGATCGACACCCAACGTCGCCGCTGCTTCGGCCTGCGTCCAGCCGAACGCGTGCACGAGCATCACGCACAGCCGCTGCGTCTCGCTGAGCGACTCGAGCGCCGGTACGAGCCGCGGTTCGAAGTCCGGCACCTCCTCCGGCGACGGCGGGGGCAGGAAGCCCTGCGGGCGGCGGAACCGCCGCGCCGCTGTCTGGCCGACGCGGAACAGGTACCCGGCCGGGTTTGCCATCCTCGCCAGCCGGTCCCAGTGCTCCCAGCCGTAGGCGAGCGCTTCGGCCGCCGCGTCGGCACCGACATCGGGGCCATAGGCCGCGGTCAGCGCAGCTCGCAACCGGCGCCCCGCCGTGACGGCGAACTGCTCGAACTCCACGTCCTATGAAAGCATCGAGCGGCCTCGGAACGTGACAGCTTTCCGCTGCTACGGTCGCCACCTCGGCGGGCTTGCGGAAGGGATGAAGAGCGATGATCGTTCGCCGAGCGTTGCTGGGGATCGCCGCGGTGCCGTTGGTGCTCGCCCAATGCGGGCCGTCGCAGTGCGCGCCGGCGCCCCCGGCGACCGTCGAGGAGGCGTGGAGCCGTTTCGACCAGGACCTGTCGGGGCGCCTGCTCGGAGGGGGCGCGTCGGCGGCGTCGGTGACCGTGAGCCTCAACGGCACGCCCGTGCACGGCGCGGCCTACGGCAAGCGGCTGCCGTGGACGTCGGAGCCGACCGAGACCGGCGACCGCTTCCGCATCGCCAGCATCTCCAAGGTGATCACCGCGATCATCGTGCTGCAGCTGGTCGAAGCCGGCCAGCTGGGCCTCGACCAGGCCGTCGGCACCGAGATCGCCCAGCAGATCGGCGCCGCCCCGCCCGACGGCCGCGTGGCCTCGATCACTGTGCGCCAGCTGCTGTCGCACACGTCGGGGCTGGCTTCGTGGGAGTCGCTGATGTTCGGGAGCACCGTTAGCTCGTGTCCGGAGGCCGGCCGCCAGGCACTGGCGTGGCCGCTGGCGGCGGCGCCCGGCACCGCGTACCGCTACTCGAACCTCGGCTACTGCCTGCTCGGCATGCTCATCGAGCGAGTCACCGGGCAGCCCTACGAATCGGTGGCCCAAGCACGCGTTCTGGCGCCGCTCGGGATCAGCGGCATGCACCTCGCCGGACGCAACCTGGTCGGCAACGCCGAGGTCTTCCACTGGACGAAAGCCGGGCGCAACTACATGGAGAACCTCGGCCCCGCCGGGTCCTGGGTCGCCTCGTCGTCCGACGTGGTCAAGATCGTCGACTCGCTCGATCCCGCCAAGCCGGGCTTCCACCCGCTATCGCCGGGGATGGCCGCGGCGATGCAGCAGGTGAACCCATTCCGGCCGTTACCGGACCGCTGGTACGGCCTCGGCCTGATCTGCTTCGTCGACGGCACATGGGGCCATACCGGATCGCTGGAAAGCACCCACGCGATGGTCCTCCACCGCCCCGACGGGATGACGTGGTCGATCCTCGTCAGCGGCGACTACCCGAAGGAGACCGACGACCTGCGCGGGATCTTCGACGGTGTGATCACGAACGCCGGCGTCCTCCCCTTCCTCGGCCTCTGAGCGCGGGCCTGGTCGAGGGCTAGTCGGGCCAGCGAAGCCCGGCGGCGACGTCGTCGCTCGTGACGCCGAGGAGCAGGCTTGCGGGTCGCTCGTCGAAGGCGTTGCCAGCGTTGATGAACCAACGCGCCGTTCGCGGTCCGGCGTCGACGATGAGCACCTCGTCGACCGCGTGGGCAGCATAGAAGGGCAGCTTGGAGAACGTCAGGTCGTCGGGAGAGACGACCTCGACCACGATCGCTGCGGTCGGCACGAACGTACGGGTTGGAAAGCCGCGGTGGTAGCCGAGGTCGGGAACGCGATAGTCGTCCGGATCGCCGAGGTTGAACGGGTCGGTGGCGGTGAGCCCTGCAGCCCTGGTCGCCTCGGAGAGGAGCTCGGCCACACGCAGCACCGCGTAGCCGTGCCAGGCGTTGGGGGCCGGTGCCACGTGGTAGACGCCCTCCCAGACCTCATCGAAGCGATCATGTCCGAGCGACTGGCGGCGCTCGAGGAAGCCGGACAGCTCCGGTGGCGTGGGGCCGAGCACCAACGTCGCCATATTGACATGATAGGTACGACGTCGCAGAGAGCGAGCCCAGCGGGCGAGCGAACGACGCGGCGCCTCAGCCCTCGGGGTCGGCGAAGCGGACGCTGCGGTCGACGAAGCTCAGCTCGACGTCGGTCGAAGGGTTGGAGGCGTGGACGATCGCCCGCCCGACGCCGAGGTACAGCATCACATGGCCGGGGTACTGGACGAGGTCTCCGGCGACGGCGCTCGACTCATCGCGCCGTGCTGCGGCCGCGATCTGGGACCCGCTCTGGTGGGCCATCGGCAGCCCGGTCCGCTCCCAGGCGAACGCGGTGAGCCCCGAGCAGTCGAACCCGACGCCCGGCGCTGACGTCGCATGGCGATACGCCACGCCGAGCTGCGTCAGGGCCGCGAGCACAGCTTCCTGGTGCGCCATGTCGCCGCGCGACCACGCCGCACGGACCGCGGCGGGGTCGAGCGCCATCTCCAACGCGACGGCGTCAGCCGTGGCATCGCGCGCGGTCACGTAGGCGACGAAGTCCCGCGGCGTGCCGGTCGTGGAGAACGTGTCGTGGGCGCCGAGGGCGACCAGCGCCCGTTCGGCGACGGCCGGCGAGTGGTGATCGCCGGGGATCCGCAGCGGCGCCGGGGCGGCGAGAGCCGAGCCGGCGGACCAAGCAGGGCCGGCGACGCCCGCCGTGGCGGCCAGCGCGCCGGCGAGGATGGCGGTGCGGGCGGCGTGCAGCCGCCGGCGTGAACGCCGCGCCCGCGGCGGCGAGTCGAGATGGGGCATTGATCAGTCCGTGGGGCAGGGGGCCGAATCACCCAACATCGGCGGTGGGTCTGCGACCGGGCTGTGACAGTGGCGTAGGACAATAACGTCACCGAACCGCAATATTCAACGCGGAGTGAAATCTTTCCGTCACATTGCCGCGCCCCGGCGGCGGCGAGACTCGGCGCATGGCCACCGGCGATCAGACCGCCGCAGTCGCCACCGTCGCGACCGTGGCGGTCGTGCTCGCCGCCGGCGCGGGCACCCGGTTCGCCGGTCCGACGCACAAGCTCGACGCCACGGTCGCCGGCCGCGCCCTCGTCGATCGGGCAGTTGGATCGGCGCGCGCGGCGGGGATCGGGCCGGTGGTCGTGGTCACGGCCGGACAGCTGGCGACTCCCCTCCCCGGCGTCGTCCACATCGTCAACGAACGGTGGGCTGACGGTCAGAGCACGTCGCTACGCGCCGGGATACTCGCCGCACGAGATCTCGCCGCCGACGCCGTCGTGGTCGGACTCGGCGACCAGCCGTTCGTGACGCCCGACGCGTGGCGCGCGGTCGCCTCGTCGGACGCCGCAATTGCGGTCGCGACGTACGCCGGGCGGCGCGGCCATCCGGTGCGCCTGCATCGGTCCGTGTGGGATCTCCTGCCCACCGAGGGTGACGAGGGGGCGCGATCGCTGATGCGTCGTCGACCCGATCTCGTCGCTGCAGTACCGTGCGATGGTTCACCGATCGACATCGACACCGTGGAGGACCTCGCGCGATGGCAGAGCAACTCGTCAACGAGTTCACGGTCAACCGGCCAATCGCCGAGGCCTGGTCGGTGATCACCGACGTCGAGCGGATCGCGCCATGCCTTCCGGGCGCCCAACTGCAGGAGATCGAAGGTGAGATCTACCGCGGCGTGGTGAAGGTCAAGCTCGGCTCGATCACACCGCAGTTCAAGGGGCAGGCCACGTTCGTCGAGCGTGACGACAGCACGCACAAGGCCGTGCTCAAGGCCGAGGGGCGAGACACCGGCGGCCGCGGCAACGCCTCGGCCGAGATCGAGGCGCAGGCGGAGAGTCTGTCGCCGACGAGCACGCGAGTGGTCGTCACGACCGACCTGCACATCACCGGCAAAGTCGCCCAGTTCGGCCGCGGGATCATCGGCGACGTCTCGAAGAAGCTGATGGCGCAGTTCGCCGGCAACCTCAACACGATGCTCGACGAGCAGGGCGCGAACGGCGACGCCGCGGCGACCGGGGCGCCGGCCGCGCCTGGCGAGGGGGAGGGCGAGCCAGCTGAGGCGGCGGCCGGGCCGGCCCAAGCCGCGGCGGCACAGCCGGCGCCGAGCGCGCTGGGCGCCGACGTGCCGGCTCCGGTCCCCGAGACGCCCCGCGTGCGCAAGATCGACAGCCCCGCCAACGAGCCCGTCGACCTGGCCGGCGTCGCTGGCCCGGCGATCCTCAAGCGGCTGGTGCCGCTGGTTGTCGGGGTGCTGCTGTTGGTGTTGATCCTGCGCCGCCGGCGCTGACGAGGCCGGTCGTCGGTGGTCGACGACATTGCCAGCGTCCGCTCCCTGCTCGGTCGCGACCCGCGTGGCGCGTTCGACGTCGTCGCGCGC
>JBIOUO010000159.1:0-24416 GCA_044867195.1 Ilumatobacteraceae bacterium | reverse complement strand
GTCGACGAACGCCTCGGTGGCGCCGAGCACGTATCCGACGTACGCCTCGGTCCCGAGCGCGACGTGCGTGGCCACGTCGCGGATGGTCCACTCCGACTTGGGAACCATGGCGCCGCCATCCCCGATCGACTCGAGCAACGAGCACAGGTCGGCGGCGACCCGTCCCAGCGCCGCCCGCGCGTGAGCCACCTCGGCCGACGGACCCGACACGCCCACGGCACCAGAATGCCGCGCGCGCCGCTCGGTGCACGGCCCAGATACGGCGTCGACAGCTGCTCGAACACCAATTCGCGCGGAACGTCGATGACCACGACCATGGACCTGGAAACGCTCTCCGGCCGGTTCCTCATCCCGAGACAGCGGAGCCGACAAGTTCGACGTCTCAACCACTCTCATTCCCGCCTGCCCTGGTAGGAACACGACCAGCGACCGCACGGTCAGGACCGAAACCAGCGGTTCGGCAACACCTCTCATCAGCCAGCCGTCTTCGCCGTACGAGAGCGATCGCGGTCATTTCCTTCTGCTTCGAGTTCGGCGAGATGTACCGTGTGCCATTGCGCACCGGGACAACGGTCCGCGGCGAGATCGCACGCGGATGCTCAGAGGGAGATGGTGCGGATGCTCAGAGGGAGATGGTGAGGATGGCTGGCACGAAACCAGTGAAGGACGACCCTGGAGCGCGCGCCGTCGAGCTCGGGGTGATCACGCAGAACGAGAAGTTCCTGAGTGATGTGAGCGTGCTCTGGACGCAGACCAAGGACACCTTGGACAGCTTCGCCAAGACATACCTGTCGGCCGAAGCGGAGGACAAGAAGCTCTCCGGACCGGAGTGGCTGGAGAAGAACTTCGAGTTGGCGGCGCGGATGTGGTTCATTGGTCTGAAGGCCACCGACGTGGCCATCAAGCGGACCGTTGACATGGCGACCGAGCAGATCAGCACGTCGAAGGCGACCCGTCCGCGACGCCGATTGAGGTTCTGGCCGCCCGGGTTCGTTCGCGTGTCCGGCACCGAGTCGAAGTCTGGTGAGTGATGTCGAACATGCATCGAGTTGTCGATCGACTGCTCGAAGACGCAGGGGACGCAGTCTTGGATCGCCGCTGGCCCGACGTCGCATCGCTCGCCGGCGACGTCCTCGTGCTCGATCCAGACAATGAGGAAGCTGCCCGACTCCTCGCGTTGAGCGAGCGCAAGGCAGGAGGGCTCACCCATGAGCAGCGAGTCCCGCCAAAGCGCCGCCAGCTGACGGTCTTGATGTGCGATCAGGAAGACTCGAGCGGGTTCAGCGATCGCCATGACGCGGAGACGGTGCATGATGTCGACGTCGCGTTCCACGAGGCCGTGCACTGGGCGGTCGAGCGCCACGGCGGCAAGATCCACCACCATCAGGGCGATGGTGTGCTCGCCTACTTCGGCTTCCCTCGTGGGCAGGAGGACGCTGCGCGCCGGGCCGTCGACGCCGGGCTGGATCTCTACCGGCAGCTGGCACCACTGCAGGCTCGCGTTGCCCACGATCTCGGCGATCGCCTGGTCGTGCGCATTGCCGTGCACACCGACACTGCGGTCGTCGCTGACTTCGAAGAGGCCGTACGGTCGCGCACCGCCGCGGTGTCCGGCCGCATCGGCAACCTCGCCTCACGCCTCCAGCAGCTGTCCGACGGCCGATCCGTGATCATCTCCGAGGCGACACACGCCTTGATCGAAGGGCAGTTCATCGCCGAATCGTTGGGACCGGTCACGCTGCGAGGCTTCTCCGACACAGTCATCGCCTTCCGCATCGACGCCCACGTCGGCCGCCCGGCCGAGCCGGCGACGTCACCGGCGACACCATTCATCGGGCGTCGCTCGGAGGTCAGTCAGCTACTCGACACGTGGAACGACGTCGAGACATCATGCGGGGCGACGACGATCCTGGTCGGCGAGCCGGGACTCGGCAAGTCCAGGCTCATCCGCGAGGTGGAGCGCGCCGTGACGGATGCCGGTGGGCAGGTACTGCGCACCGCGTGCGCGGTCACGAGCAGAGCCGAGCAGTGGTACTCGTTGCGCCGGTTGTTGGGCTCGGTTGCCGGGTTCCGGCACGACGACGACAACGAGGAACGGTGGACGAAGCTCAGCGCCGCACTGCTGCCGATCGTTCCCGACCCGACACGCGACCTCCCGCTGCTGGCCCACGTGGCCGGGATTCCCGGCTCCGGACGGTTCCAACTCCCCGACCTCCACCCGGCAGCGCTGCGCGAGTTGACGCTGTGCTCGGCGCGCGACGTGCTCACCCACCTCGCGGCCGCTACGCCGACGCTGCTCGTGGTGGAGGACATCCACTGGTCCGATCCGAGCTCGTGGGAGCTGTTGACACGCGTCGCCGCCGAGACTGCCGCGGATCGGTTGTGGTTGCTGATGTCGAGCCGAGACGAGCGGCACGCGTCGGAGATGGCTGCCGGGGTAGTGCGCCTGTCACCGCTCTCCGACCACGACGCAACGATGCTGGCGTCGACGTTGACCGATCTCCCGTCCGACAGCGAGGCGGTGAGCACGATCGTCAGCCGCGCCAACGGCGTACCGCTCTACATCCAGGAGCTGGCGAGCAGCGTTCGCTGGAAGCGACCGAGCGACGTCGAGCTGCCGCTCACGCTTCGCGACCTGTTGCAGTCCCGCTTGGACGTCGCCGGCACGCGAGCCCGACGGATCGCCCAAGTGCTGTCGACGATCGGCGCGGAGGCAGAAGAGCGTCTGCTCGACGAAGTGCTGAGCCGCCTCGGACTGGCGAGCATGTCTATCGACAGCTCCGTTCGGCGGCTCGCCGACGCCGGCATCGTCGAGTACGTGCCGGAGCGGGCCGAGCCGACGCTGCGCTTTCACCACGTTCTGCTCCAGGAGGCGGCGTACTCCAGCCAACTGGCGATCGAACGCGAGGAGCGCCATGGCTGCGTGGCGGACGTGCTCGCAGAGCAGGGTGAGGTCCTCGAGAACCCACACGCCGCCGGGATCGCCCGTCACCTCGCGCTTGGAGATCGGCCTGGCGAGGCCTTGCTGTTCTATGGCGTCGCCGTCCAGCAAGCGATCGCCAACGCCGCGTATCGAGAGAGCCTCGATCTCTTGGACGCCGCGCTGCAGGTCGTCGACCGACTCCCTGACGACGAGCGGACGCCCTCTGAGTTGAACCTGCGGATGTGGCGGGCCTACGCCCACACGTCCGCGGAGGGGTATGCCTCCCCGAGCGTGCTGGCCGAGTACGAGCGCTCCCTCGAGCTGTGCTGGACGCTGCGGCGGGAGGATCGCGCCCGTCGCCACGTCACACACGCGCTGATCGGGTTGTGGGCGTCGTTGGCGATCGCCGGGCAGCTCAGCCGTACGGCTGACGTGCTGTCCGCAACGGTGGGCTTGGAAGACGATCCGGATGCGGCGGATCTGAGCCATGTCATCCTCAGTTGTCGGGGGATGGATCTGCTGTTCCGCGGTGAGCTCGTCGAGTCGGAGGCCCTCCTGACCGCGTCGCTGGACAGGTACGACCACGACGGCTCGGTTCCCGAGGGCTGGGTGCTGCCCAACTGCCCAATGGTCGCCACGTTGGCCACCCTCGGCCTCTGTCTCGTGCTGCGGGGGGAGCCCGGGCGCGCTCGCGAGATCGCCGATTGGTCGATGAAGCGCGCGGCGACGCTCCCGTTTCCCATGGGCCCGTACAGCACCGCCTTCGCCAAGGTCTACCGGGCAATGGGTTTGCGCAACGCGGACGAGCCGGAGGCGGCTCGTGCCGAGGCGCTTGACGCGATCGAGATCGGCGAGCGCTACGGGTTCGCGGAGATGATCTGGACCGGGCGAATCCACCTCGCGGCGATCGATGCGGCGACGGGCGACCCCGCCGCCGTCGAGGCGCTGGTCGCCGCCGTCGACGGCTGGCAGGCGACCGGCGGCGGCGCGTTCCTACCGTGCTTCCTGGCCGAAGCCGCCGAGGCGATGCTGCGGCAAGGAGATCTCGAACGCGCGCGGTCGCTCCTCGGCCGTGCCTCCCTGCTCGCCGACAGCTCGGGTCAACGAACGCACGCGACCGAGATCAGCAGGGTGCAGGCCGAATTGCGGCGGGCCGAAGGCGCCGATGGGGAGGAGATCGAGCGGATCATCCGCCCAGCCTTGGCACTCGCCGAGTTGCAGGGAGCGCGACTGTTCGAGCTCAAGTTGCGCCGGATGCTGGGTGCCAGCGATGGCCAACGCTGCTGAACCCGTCCCGGCCCGGCCGTCCGAGCGACTCGTGCGGACGGCCCTGCTGTCCGCGCGGCTGTTCATCGACAGCCTGATGCCCAACTCAGTGCTCCGATTCGGCAGTCCCGGCGTGATGAAGCCGCTCGACGCCTTCGCCGTCCTCGTACGAGACGGACAGGTCGCCGCCGAAGCCGACGGCTCGCGACCGCACGTGCCGTACTCGGCGCGGGCTCGTCTCGTGACCGCCGGCTTGCAGGCGGTCGATCTTCAGCAACAGCAGTCCCGCAAGGAGGGGCTGCCCAGCGACCCCGAGCTGGTGAAGATTCGGGCGGAGCTTGAGGCGCTCGCCAACACGGTGCAGCGAGAGTTCGCCGGCCTGCCCCACGAGACACGCGTCAACAACTACTTCGCCGCCCCCCTCGACGCCGCCACGAGCCTCGCCGACCCGCCCGATCTGCCCTACGCCCGCAAGTGGAGCACCAGGGTCGTTCCGACGAGCGGCCCGATGACGCACATCGTCAGCGAGGTGGAAGTGCTCGCCGAACTGCGGCTCGTCGCGATGCTGTGCGACCCGAGGCGCTGGAGCGAGGACAGCCTCTTCTGGCTGGTGACAGAAGGGTCCGATTTCGATCCCGCCGAGCCGCCAAAACTCGATCTGGAGGACCCCAAGATCCGCAAACGGGCCAAGGCGACCTCATGGCGTGGAAGGCTCCACGAAGAGGTCGCTGGGTTGGCGATCTTCGCCGTGGAGCTGGGCATCGACTTCGAGGTGACGGACGAGCGCTGCAAGCTCAAGTACTGGTGGATCGACTCTCCGAGCGGCATCAAGGCTGACAACGGCGAGCTGACGGTTCGGCCGATCACGGTCGATGGAAAGCCGACCGGGTGGCTGAAGGCGCGTGTGACGAAGGCGATCGACTTTGAGGACGCCGCGTTCGGTGGTCCCAGCTCCGGCGACCTGCTCGCGCCGAGCTTCTTCGCCTCATGGATGCGCGTGCAACAGGACGCGTGGATCAGCCGCATCCAGCGCTTCAGCGACAGCTCCTGAGGTGGCGCGGCGACGACCATCGCACCGCGCCGATCGCCCCAAGATCGCCATCCTCGGCGGCGGCATGGGGGCACTGTCGGCCGCCTGGGAGCTGAGCCGCGGGGCGTGGCGGACGCGGTTCGATTCGATCACGGTCTACCAGCGCGGTGCTCGGCTGGGGGGCAAGGCGGCCAGCACGCGCGGCGTGCACGGACGGATCGAGGAGCACGGCCTGCACGTGTGGATGGGCTACTACGACAACGCCTTCCGCCTCGTTCGCGAGTGCTACGACGAGCTCGATCGACAGCGGACCGATCCCGCCTGCCCGATCGCTTCGTTTGGCGACGCGTTCGAGCCGGGGGTCCGGCTCGGTGTCGCAGACGACGCCGGTGGATCGTCCTACTGGCTCGCGGATCTTGCCGCCAACGACCTGCTCCCCGGTGACCCGTCACCTCCGACATCGGCAGAGGACATGGTGCCCAAGCTCATCGCCGCGGCCGGTGCGGCGCTGCGGTCCATCCGCTCGCCACCCGCCCGGCGCGGTCTGGTCCTCAGCGCGTCACCAGACCGACCCCTCGCGCGGTCGGAGCCCTCGGCGTGGGCCGACGAGGTGGTCCGCCTCACGGCGGATCTCGAGGCCGGCGCGATTGGCGCCATCGGGGCAACGTTGGCGCGGCTCGGCTCGATGGCCGGCGGCCAGGGCGCAGAGCTCCTCGCCCCGAGTCTGCGCGCCTTGCGGGCGTTCGTGCACGACCGGGTGGCGAGCGACCGCCAGGCGAGGAGAGCGGCCGACCTGGTCGAGCTGCTGCTGGTGATCGCCGGGGGCATCGCCACAGACCGACTGTCCGACGACCGCGAGCGGTGGCGACAGGCCGACCGCGAGTCCGCGGGGCACTGGCTGATGCGGCACGGTGCCCGTCCAGCGCTGGTCGACGGCCCGACGATGCGCGGGTTCCACGATCTCGTGTTCGGCTACGTGGACGGCGACGGCATGCGACCCAACTTCCCCGCCGGACTCGGGCTGCAACTGCTCCGTCGCTTGTTCTTCGACTACAAGGGCGCGCTCTGCTGGCGTATGCGCGCCGGGATGGGCGACGTCGTCATCGCCCCGCTCTACCAGGCGTTGCGCCAGCGCGGCGTCCGATTCGAGTTCTTCCACGACATCGAGGCGCTACGGCTGTCGTCCGATCGCTCGACGATCGACCGGATCGAGCTCACGGTGCAAGCGGCGACGAAGCACGGACGCGAGTTCGACCCCCTCGTGCGCGTCGGCGGCGTGCCCGCCTTCCCCAGCCAGCACGATGCCAGTCAGCTGATCGGTGATGCACGCGGCCCGTCCCGGCTCCTCGAGACCAAGTGGTACGACCCCCGAGAAGGGCGTGCGCGCACGCTGCGTCGCGGTCAGGACTTCGACGTGGTCCTACTGGGGATCTCGGCCGGGGCCCTCGGGTCCTGCGCGACGGACCTGATCCGTGCCAACGAGGCCTTCCGGGCCATGTCCACCGGCCTGTCGACCGTGGCCACGCAGGCCTTCCAGGTCTGGCTGAGCAGGAGCGAGGCCGAGCTCGGTTGGGGCAACGGAGGCGCGATCGTCGCCGGAGGCGGCACACCGTTCGACACCTACGCATCGATGACCCACCTGCTGCCGTTCGAGCAGTGGCCGGCCTGGCAGCGACCGGAGGGGCTGGCCTACCTCTGCTCGGCGATCCCCGAGAGCTCGAGCGTTCCGCGCTCCCTCGCCGACCACGCCATGGCCACGGACCGGGTGCGAGCCGCCGCCGTCCACTACCTCGCCGGGCGAGCGCGCGCCCATTGGCCCAACGCGTTCGAGCTGTCCGGGTTCGATTGGGACGCGTTGAGCGCGTCGCCCGACCGAGTCGGGCCCGAGCGCTTCATGGCACAGTTCTGGACGGCGAACGTGGATCCGTCGGATCGGTACGTCCAGGCGACGCCGGAGTCGTCGGGTCTGCGGCTCCCGCCCGACCGCTCCGGCTTCGCCAACCTGCTCCTCGTCGGCGACTGGACCGACTGCGGCCTGAATGCCGGCTGCATCGAGGCCGCCGTCCTGTCTGGCGTGCAGGCCGCCGCCGCGCTGCGCAACGATGAGAGCGGCAGCCGTGAGCTCGGCGGATGGCGCACGGCCGCTGGGGGCGGTGAGAGCACGTGACCGCCAGCCACCGGCCGGCCGTGGCCGACGCCCCAACGCCGAGCACGATCAGTGCCGGAGGGGGGATGAACCTCCTGGCCGACGTCATGGGCACCGCGTTCTCGGGCGCCGCGCTGACCAGACGCGCGCTGCGTCCGGCGCGAGCCGATGTCGTGGACCTCGTCGACCTTGGCAGCATCGCCCAGGGCGAGACCGCGACGACGACCGTCTGGGTCCACAACATCGGGCCCAGGCCAGAGTGGCACATCCCGGTGACGGCCATGCTCGTCGGCGGTACGCCCACGAGTCCGCCGCGAGTCACGATCATCCGGCCGGTGGTGCACCAGCTCGACAGCGATGCGTCGGCCGCCGTCGACATCGTGGTCACCGCCGATGCATCGACGCCGTGCGGACACTACGTCTGGGTCGTGCGGATCGACGGCGTTTCCGACGTCGTGCGCATCCTCGTCTCCGTGGGACCCGCCCGCCCTGGTGCGCTGCCGGCGCGCCTGCGGATGTACGGCGCGATCGTCGAGGAGGCGGCCCGTCGCTACACGCCTCGCGACGAGCCGGCGCGGGATCTCTACGACGTCGTGCGGGACTACCCGACGCGAGACGCCAAGCATCTCCGTCCGGCGATGCTGCTGGCGACATGCGAGGCGTTCGGCGGGGATGTCGAGGACGCCTTGCCGGTTGCCGTCGCCCTCGAGCTGATGCACAACGCGTTCCTGGTGCACGACGACATCGAGGACGCCAGCGAGCTGCGCCGTGGTCTCCCGACGCTTCACGAGCGGCACGGGATGCCGCTGGCGCTCAACGCGGGAGACGCCTTGGCGCTGTTCGCCGGCATCGCGTTCCACGACGGCGCGCGGCGGCTCGGACCACTGACAGCGAAGCTGGTCGTCGACGAGTTCCACGGCGCTGTCCGCCGCACGATCGAAGGGCAGGCGATCGAGCTCGGTTGGTATCGCGACCGGCGGCTTGACGTCCGCCCTGCTGACTACACCGCGATGGTGCTGCTCAAGACGTGCGCCTATACGACGGTCTACCCGCTCCGCGTCGGCGCGCTGATCGCAGGACGCGACATCGTCGACCTCGACGCGCTGACGCGATTCGCCGCTCCATTGGGGCTCGCCTTCCAGGTTCGTGACGACCTGCTCAGTCTCGATCCGACGGACGGGGCGGGGAAGGACTGCTTGGGCGACCTGTTCGAGGCGAAGCGCTCGCTGGCGATGATCCATCTCCTCGGAGCCGCGGATCCACACGAACGGAGCGTCCTCCATCGGTTCCTGCTCGGTCCGCGAATCGATCGGAGCGAGCACGCGGCCGCGGCGATCCTCGACATGATGTACCGCCACGAGTCACTGCTGTTCGCCAACGCCGTCGCCCGGCTCATGACCGACGAGGCGCGGGGGATGTTCCCGGCAGCGATGACGGCTTCGGTGTTGTCCGGTCCGACCGATCTGCTGCACGACCTGATCGAGTACGCGCTCACACGTACGGTGTGAGCTCCCGTGCGGCGCCGTCCGGGCAACTCGACCGACACCGACCCGCCACCGGCGCAGCGTCCATTTCGGTGACGGCGTGCTTGCCGTCTTCGACGGCCCGGGACGACGGTCGAGCCGGGAGGCTGAGGCAACCGCAGTGAGCCCGCCGCTACGGCGCTCGGTACAGCAACCAGGCATCACGCATGCGTTGCGTCTGGCCGGCAGTGAACGCCGTGTAGCAGGAGTCATAGGAGTAGTCCATGTAGTTGTGAATCGGATCGAGCCCAGGAGCTGAACACGTGTCCTTGCCCTCGGGGCAGCCGCTCGTTGGCGTCTTCTCGGCGGGGGTGTCGGCAACGAAGTCGCCCTTCGCATTGCAGCCGCCGTAGAACGTGTGCTCGAGGTTGAGCCAGTGACCGGCCTCATGGGTTGCCGTCTCGCCAAGGTCGTATCTTCCCGCGTATGTCGTCGAGGTGCCGGGGATCGACTCCCAGTCGATCACGACGCCGTCCAGGTGTGCCTGCCCAGGCTTGGTCACGATGTCGGGCAGGTACGCCCAGCCGAGGTACGGGCCAGCGGTGGTCGAATAGACATTGAGCGCGTCCGGACCTCCCTGCCGAAGGGCCTTCTTCATCGAGTTCTCGTCGACACCGTTTGGGCCGGCGTAGAACCAGGCCGCGTTGTCCGTACGCGTGACGCCGGCGAGCTGGAACGCGAAGCCGGTGTCGGCGCCACCCTCGCCGCCTGCGTACGTCAGGTTCAGCACAGCGATCTGGTCGTTGATCTGCTGCCTCGTCACGTTGCCGACGTCGCCGTCCGTGACGACGTGAACGTAGACGGGAACGCGGGCCGCGAAGTCCGGACCGGCGCGGCCCTTCGCCGAAACCGGCAGATCCTCGTGCTTCTGGCCCAGGTCCGGCTCGCGAGGCTCGCTGCCTCGCCCTGCGAATCCTCGGCCCTCCACGCCGCTCTGTTGCGAGACGCCCGTATCGGGGCCGCAGAGCGAGAGGGCTGCCTGCGTGCCGCCCGTGCGGCCCGCCCCTGCCAGGGCGACGGCGCAGATGACCGTGGCGACAGTGTGACTCCTGAACCCGTTCCGCACGGCGCGCCCTCCTGACCGCCGGCCGGCACATCCGGCCGCCCGGAGACGAAATCGTAGATGCGTCGCATGTCGCACTCGACCAGCGCAGGTGTGCCGGCCACCACGCCGGATGTGTGTGGCCGGGCACGGAGGCGACCCGCTGGTCGCGCTCATGATCGGCTGACGGTGCCGGACGGATCGGCGCCCGCCGAGCCGCGATCGAAGGGAATGACATGCTCCTCACCCTCCACCCAGGTGACGAGGTCCACACTGGCACCCGGACGGCCCGCCGACGCTGGCGGCGGGCGCGACCGGCCGCAGCGGTCGAGCCGTCGAGCATCGAGTTCACGTGGGCCAACCGCCGACCCGGCACTGCCGGCTTCGCCCGCTGGTCAGCCCAGCTCGGCCAGCTCATCGACGAGCGCGGGCTGGCCGCGACGGCCGACGACCTGGACAAGCTCGTGGTCACCGCTCGCCGCCTCGGTGTGGCAATCGTTGCGGTCGACGTGCTGGCCGATCCCGCCCAGCCCGAGCCGGCGCGTCTGCGCGCCTTCGCCCATGTCGTGTCGGCGCTCGTGGCCACGCCGGCGCCGTTGAACTCCTGACGAGCTCTGCGTCACCTGACGCAGACGGGCAGGCCGTCGCGGGAGGACAGTGAGATTGCCGCCACGCATCGAGAGGGAGTCCGATGGACGAGTACACGCTCATCATCGCCAGGGCACACCAACGCGACCTGCAAGCGCAGGCGCTGCGGAACCCGAACCGCCGCCTCCGCTGGCGGCGCCTGCGCACGGGACGCGCCACCATCGTCGCGCTCCCCGGCCAGCGCGCCGCGGCCCCGAGACTGATGGCTCCGTCGTACGACGACGCCGCCTGATCCCGGATCGGTCACCGAACCGCGCGCACCGGCGCGCGGCTCGGTGACCGCCGGCAGCGCCGAAGGAATCAGCCGCCGCTGGCCTCGGCGACCTTCGTCTTGCCCTGGTTGATCCAGGGCATCATCGCCCGCAGCCGGGAGCCGACGAGCTCGACGGGATGGTCCTTGCCCTCCTGACGCAGGCGGTTGAAGTTCTGCCGCCCTGACTCGCTCTCGGCGATCCACTCGGCGGCGAAGCGACCGTCCTGGATCTCGTCCAGGATCCGCCTCATCTCGGCGCGCGTCTCGTCGGTGATGATGCGCGGGCCGCGCGTCAGGTCGCCGTACTCAGCGGTGTCGGAGATCGAGTAGCGCATCCCGGCGATGCCCTCCTCGTACATCAGGTCGACGATCAGCTTGACCTCGTGGAGGCATTCGAAGTAGGCCATCTCCGGCGCGTAGCCGGCGGCGGTCAGCGTCTCGAAGCCGGCCTGGACGAGCGCCGTGAGCCCGCCGCAGAGCACGACCTGCTCGCCGAACAGATCGGTCTCCGTCTCCTCCGGGAACGTCGTCTCGATGACGCCGGCGCGGGTGCCGCCGATGGCGTCGGCATACGCCAGGGCGAGCTGCTTGGCCTGCCCGGTGGCGTCCTGCTCGACGGCGATCAGCGTGGGTACCCCGCCGCCTTCGACGTACGTCCGCCGCACGAGATGGCCCGGTCCCTTCGGCGCGACCATGATCACGTCGACGCCCGCCGGCGGGGCGATCCGCCCGAAGCGGATGTTGAACCCGTGGGCGAAGGCGAGGGCGTTGCCGTCGGCCAAGTTGGCGGCGACGTGCTCGTCGTAGATCGCCTTCTGCTCGGTGTCGGGGGCGAGCAGCATCACGACGTCGCCGGCCGCCGCGGCCTCGGCGATCGGCAGCACCTTCAAGCCCTGGGCCTCGGCCTTGGCGACCGACGACGAGCCCTCGCGCAGCCCGACGATCACGTCGACGCCGGAGTCCTTGAGGTTCAGGGCGTGCCCGTGGCCCTGCGAGCCGTAGCCGACGATCGCCACGGTCTTGCCGTGGAGCAGGGTCGGATCGGCGTCGTCGGAGTAGTAGATGTTCGCGGTCATGGGCTGTTCCTAGCCCGTTTTCCCGCGTACTGCGCGCAGGCGTGCCTGACGGTCGAGCTTGGGCAGCGCGACGCGACCCGTACGTTGCAGCTCGACGATCCCGTACGGCGCGAGCAGCTCCTCGAAGTCGTCGAGCTTGTCCGGGTGACCCTCGAGGCTGACGGTCAGCGCGCCCGCCCCGACGGCGAGGATCTTGGCCTCGAAGATGGTGACCAGCTCGACGACCTGACCACGGCTCTCGGGCTGGGCGCGCACGGTGACCAGCAGCAGCTCGCGTTCGACGGATCGGCGCGGGTCGAGCTCGGAGATCTTGATCACCTCGACGAGCTTGAACAGCTGCTTGGTGATCTGCTCGAGCGGCGTCGACTCGACGTCGACGACGATCGTGATCCGGCTCATCCCCTCGTCCTCGGCCGGTGCCACGGCGAGGGAGAAGATGTTGAACCCGCGCCGGGCGAACATCCCCGACACGCGCGCCAGCACACCCGGCCGGTTCTGCACCAGCACCGACAGGATGTGATGGTTGATCTCAGCCACGTCAGGCCCGAGCACCGCGGTCCCAGTACCGCTCGTTCGACGACGAGTCGCTCTCGTCGCTCTCGTCGCGCTGGCGACCGCTCCAGATCTCCTCCGTGGAGGTCGTCTCCTCGGCGCGGTCTGGTCGGTGATCGGTGTGCTCGATGTGCTCTCTCATCGCAATGATTCCTTTCGGTCCATCTGGTTGGGGGGTAAGACGAGGTCGTCGTTGCTCATCCCGGCGGGCACCATCGGGAAGACCTTCTCTCCCGAATCGACGCGGAACTCGACGACAACCGGACGGTCGTTGATCGAGTTGGCCTTCTCGATCGCCGGCTCGACTTCTTCAGGCGCCTCGACGCGGATGCCGACGCAGCCCATCGCCTCGGCCCAGCGCACGTAGTCGGGCGTGTCCGGCGACAGGTAGACCTCGCTGTAGCGCTCGCCGTAGAACATCTCCTGCCACTGGCGGACCATCCCGAGATAGCTGTTGTTGAGCAGGGCGACCTTGATCGGGATGCGCTCGACGGACGCGGTGACGAGCTCCTGGGCCGTCATCTGGAAGCAGCCGTCGCCGTCGACAGCCCACACCGTGCGGTCAGGGCGCCCGACCTTGGCGCCGATCGCCGCCGGGACGGCGAACCCCATCGTGCCCAGGCCACCGGAGTTGACCCACGTGTACGGCTCGTCGAAGTGCCAGTACTGCGACGTCCACATCTGATGCTGGCCGACGCCGGAGGCGACGATCGTGCCGATCGGCGCGGCGTCGCGCAGCCGCTCCAGGCAGAACTGCGGTTTCAGCGCGTGGCCCGGCTCGCTCGGTTCGTACGTCAGCGGGAACTGCTCCCGCCAGCCCGAGACGCGGCTCTTCCACGCCGACGTGTCGGCGGCCTGGGTGCCGCCCTCCTGGAGGTCGCGGATCGCCTTGACGATCTCGGCGATGACCGCCTTGCAGTCACCGACGATCGGCACGTCGGGCCGGCGCACCTTGCCCTGCTCGGCCGGGTCGATGTCGACGTGGATCACCTTCGCCTCCGGGGCGAAGCTGTCGACGCGACCGGTGATCCGATCGTCGAAGCGGGCGCCGAGGGCGACCAGCAGGTCGCTGCGCTGCATCGCCGCGACCGCCGTGGCGTTGCCGTGCATGCCCGGCATGCCGAGCGCCAGCGGGTGCGAGTCGGGGAAGGCCCCGCGTGCCATCAACGTCGTGACGACGTGCAGGCCGAGCAGCTCGGCGAGCTCGCGGACCTCCTCGGCGGCGCGGGCCTTGAGCACGCCGCCGCCGACGTAGAGCACCGGACGTTCGGCCTCGAGGATCAGCCGCGCTGCCTCCTTGATCATTCGTGGGTGGCCCTTGGTGTTCGGCCGGTAGCCGGGCAACGACTCGAGGACGTCGGCATCCGTCGGCCACCACCACTCCATCGGCTTCTGTAGGACGTCCTTCGGGACGTCGACCAGCACCGGCCCCGGCCGCCCGGTGGAGGCGAGGTGGAACGCCTGGCGGATCGCCAGCGGCAGCTGGTCCGGCGTCATCACCAGCTCGTTGTGCTTCGTCGCCGAGCGGGTGATGCCGACGGTGTCGCACTCCTGGAAGGCGTCGCTGCCGATCGCCGCGGTCGGCACCTGGCCGGTGATGGCGACCATCGGGATCGAGTCCATGAACGCGTCCATCAGCGGGGTGACGAGGTTCGTCGCTGCCGGGCCTGACGTCACCATCGCCACGCCGGGGCGGCCGGTGACGTGGGCGTAGCCTTCGGCCATGTGCCCGGCGCCCTGCTCGTGGCGGACGAGGATGTGGCGGATCGTCGACTCCAGCAGCGGGTCGTAGGCCGGGAGGATGCACCCGCCGGGCAGTCCGAACACGACCTCGACGTGCTCCTGCTCGAGGCTCTTGATGAGCGCTTGGGCGCCGGTGAGTTGCATTCGGAACGCTCCTGGTCTGGAGGACGGGCGGGGATGGACGGTGGACGGGCGGAAAAAGCGATCGACCTCCCGGCTGGCGGGAGGTCGAGGGCGCACGCGGCAGTCGGGCCGGTGCGCTACAAGATGAGTACGAGGGCGCGGCGACGACGCATCGTCAGAGATTGTGCCAGAGCGAACGGGTTCCGCACAACCCCGTTGCCGTCCCCAATCTGGGCGGGAATCGTTCCATCCAGGGATCTGGGCGGGATCCGTCTCGGAAACCGAGACGATTCCCGCCCAGATGCGGGGACGGTCAGGCCGCGGCGGCCGCTGGGGTGGGGGCGGCGACGCGCTCGCGGCGCTGCAGGACGGGGCGCAGGACGACGTGGTCGAGCGTCCCGAGCAGGATGATCAGGTCGAGCAGCAACGACCAGTTCTCGACGTAGAACAGGTCGAGCCGGCGATAGGCGTCGAACGACGGGTTGTCCCGCGCCTCGACCTGCCACAGCCCGCTGATCCCGGGGCGCACCGCGTGGCGGGCCTGCAGGTCCGGCGGGAACTCGGCGACCTCTGATGGCAGCGCCGGGCGCGGCCCGACGAGGCTCATGTCACCGCGCAGCACGTTCAGCAATTGCGGCAACTCGTCGAGGCTGCACGCCCGGATGACCCGCCCGACCTTCGTCACCCGCGGGTCGACGTCGAGCTTGAACAGCGGTCCTGTCCGCTGGTTGTGGGCGGCTCGCAGGGCGTCCAGGCGAGCCTCGGCGTCGACGGCCATCGAGCGGAACTTGAGCATCGAGAACTCGGCGCCGCCGCGACCCACGCGTGTCTGCCGGAACAGGACCGGGCCACGGTCCGTCACCTTGACGGCGATCGCGATCGCCGCGAGGACCGGCCACAGCACGGCCAGCAGGGCGGCCGACACGGCGATGTCGAACGCCCGCTTGAAGCCCACTTGGACGCGCGAGAGGCTCGGGGCATCGACGTAGAGCAGCGGCTCGTAGGCGACCGGCAGCGCCTGCACGCGTCGGGCGTCGATCCCGGACAGGCCGGGGTCGAGGTACAGCTCGCGGTCACGGCCCTGCTCGTCGCGCAGGAGCCGGTTGAGCAGCACTGGGTTGATGTCGCTCGAGCACAGCACGACGCCGTCAACGGCCGAGTTGGCGAGCACCTGTTCGGCGTCGGCGTAGTTGGCGAGCCACAGGTGACCGCGCTCGGCGGCGCGCGCTTCGCGAGCCGAGCCGACGAGGCCGACGATCTCGATCCCCACCTCGCTGTGGGTGGCGAACAGGTCGGCCAGCGACATCGCCCGCCGGTCGGTGCCGACGATGATCACCCGCCGACGGAACCGCCCGGCCCGGCGCTGTGACCCCAACCACGTGCGATACGCCGACCGCCAGCCGACGAGGGCGAACCAGACCACGACGCAGCCGACGAATATCTCCTCGACGTGGTAGTAGAGCCGGGCACCGCGATCGAGCACCATCGTGCCGAGGCCCATCAGCACGACGGCGCGGGTGATCCGCGCCAGTTCGATCGATCGCACGCTGTTCAGGCGGCTCACCCACAGCTTCTGGCTGCGGATCGCCAGCAACCCGACGGCGGTGACGCACACCATCTGGAAGATCAGCTCGCGCCACGAGCTCGGCCCGACGGACGCGACGGTGAGCAGCACGGCGTAGAACCCGAACACGACCGCCAACGTGTCGCCGGCAACCAGCACGCGGGCGAGGTGCTCGGCATGAGTGCCGATCAGGCGGGCGACGGGTGCGGGACGCGCCCGCGCCGGTGCCGACTCGGCGCCACCACGCAGGAGGCGCGGAGAAGCCACGATCGTCGTCCTGATCGTGCGATCGTCGTTCGCCGATCGCACAGTCCGCAGCGCCGCTCGTCCCTCGTCCGGCACCGCGGCATCCTGATGCCGCATCCCACTACCGCCCTGTTCCGCCCAGCTGCCCGCTCGGCTCTGTGTCCGTCCCTCTCGGTGTCATTCGTGACCAGCACGAAATCCACCGAAACCAGCACCGATCGCCGTGCCACCACGTCCACCAGTACCTCGACCGCCGCCTTCTACGCCGGCGGACCGATCACCGGACCGTAGCAGGTTGCGCGGGGCGCGTGCACCACGATTCGTGTTGTGACACAGATGTCACACGGACACGCCCTGCAGCGTTGCCGCGGTGACGGTGTTCTCCATCAAGCAGGCGATGGTCATCGGGCCGGTGCCCCCCGGGTTGGGGGTGAGCCAGCCGGCGACCGGAGCGACGGTTGCCGCGTCGACGTCGCCGACGACGCCCTCCGTCGTGCGCGACTGGCCGACGTCGATCACCGTGGCGCCGGGCTTGACGTGCTCGCCGGTGATCATGTGCGCCTGGCCAGCGGCGGCAACGAGGATGTCGCCCTCGCGGCACACGGCGGCAAGGTCGGCCGTCCGCGAGTGAGCCAGCGTGACGGTCGCGTCGACGCCTTTGCGGGCCAGCAGCAGCGCCAGCGGCAGCCCGACCAGCTGCGAGCGGCCGACGATGACGGCACGGCGCCCGGCGATCGGGATCTCGTAGCGCTCGAGCAGGCGGATCACGCCGAGCGGCGTGCAGCCGACGAGGCCGGGCACGCCGCGCACGAGCCGGCCCATCGATCGCTCGGTGAGGCCGTCGACGTCCTTCTCCGGCGGGATCAGGTCGATGACCCCATCCGGGTCGAGGCCGGCCGGCAAGGGCAGCTGGACGAGGATCCCGTGCACGTCTGGGTCGGCCGCCAGCTCGGCGACGCTCGCCTCGACGTGACCCTGTGACGCCGTCGCCGGAAGATCGATGTGGCGCGGCTGCATGCCGATCGCGCTCGCCGTGCGCTGCTTGCTGCGGACGTAGCGCTGGCTCGGCGGGTCGTCGCCGACGAGCACCGTGGTCAGGCACAGCGACGGCGACCCTGCGGCTTCGATGCGGTCACGCAGCGACGCCAGCAGCTCGTCACGTAGCGCGTTGCCGTCCATCGGGATCGCCGTCATCGTGGCGAACTGTACGCGCGGGCGGCGCGTGGCCAACCCGTAGCCTGCGCCGCGTGAGCACACCTCCCTCCCCGACCGTGCGCCCGGCGGAAGGGCGCCTCGGCGTCCTGACCGTCGGCCTCGGCGCGGTCGCCTCCACGCTGATCGCCGGCGTCGAGCTGGTGAAGCGCGGCCTCGCTGATCCGATCGGCTCGCTGGCGTTGATGGACACCATCCGCCTCGGCAAGCGCACCGACGATCGCAACCCGCTGATCCGCGAGTTCGCGCCGATCGCCGCCCTCGACGACATCGTGTTCGGGTCGTGGGACCCGTTCCCCGACGACGCCTACGTCGCCGCCCAGCGCGCCGGCGTGCTCGATGCCGGCAAGCACCTCGAGGAGATCGCCGACGCGCTGCGCGAGGTCCGCCCGATGCCCGCCGCCTTCGACCGCGCCTACGTCAGGAACATCGACGCCGGCAACACCAAGGGCCGCGTCCCCAAGCGGGCGATGCTGGAGGCGATCCGCGAGGACATCAACCGCTTCCGCGACGAGCAGCTCGTCGAGCGGGTCGTGATGATCTGGGCGGCGTCGACCGAGATCTACATCGAGCCCGGCCCGGCCCATGCCGACCTCGATGCGTTCGAGGCCGCCATCGATGCCGACGACCCGACGATCGCCCCGTCGATGCTGTACGCCTACGCCGCGCTGCTGGAGGGCGTGCCGTTCTGCAACGGGGCGCCGAACCTGACCGTCGACGTGCCGGCGCTGCGCGACTTCGCCACCGACCGCGGGCTGGCGATCTCGGGCAAGGACTTCAAGACCGGCCAGACGCTGATCAAGACCGTGCTCGCTCCGATGCTCAAGGCGCGGATGCTGGGGCTGTCGGGCTGGTACTCGACGAACATCCTCGGCAACCGTGACGGCGAAGTGCTCGACGACCCGGACAGCTTCAAGACCAAGGAGGAGTCCAAGCTCGGCGTGCTCGAGCACATCCTCCAGCCCGAGCGTTACCCGGAGCTGTACGGCGACATCTTCCACAAGGTGCGGATCAACTACTACCCGCCGCGAGGCGACAACAAAGAGGGGTGGGACAACATCGACATCTTCGGGTGGCTGCGTTACCCGATGCAGATCAAGGTCGATTTCCTGTGCCGCGACTCGATCCTCGCCGCCCCACTGGCGCTCGACCTGGTGCTGTTCACCGACCTCGCCCAGCGGGCCGGGTTGGGCGGGATCCAGGAGTGGCTGAGCTTCTACTACAAGAGCCCGATGGCTGCGCCCGGCCTGCTCGCCGAGGACGACCTGTTCATCCAGCTCACCAAGCTGAAGAACACGCTGCGCTGGATCATGGGCGAGGACCAGATCACCCACCTCGGCCGCGAGTACTACGCGACGGGCCACGAGGTGTAGGCGTAACACTTTCCGGGTGGCATTTCATCCCGTACCCCGCGCCGAGGGCTACACGTCGATGATCTCCAGTTGGACGCCGAGTGCGTCAAGCAGATGTGCGATGTCGACGCGGTCGCCGGTGACGATGGCCGCGGAGCGTCGTTCGGCCTCGGTGACGACCACTGCGTCGACGACGTCGCTTGTCGCCGATGCGGCCAACACGGCGCCGGCAACGTTGGCGGTCGCGGCGGTGAGAACGGCAACGTCACAACCCCGCAGAAGGCGCCGGAGCTGGGCCTGTCGCGGCGAGCCGCTGACCTGGGCGACCACGACGGTGGGTACGACCGGGACGATGTCGTGCTCGAGGCGCACTCGGTGCTCGGCCCACAGCCGGCGATCGTTGCGCTCGGCAGCGAGCATTGGGCCCTCCCGAGGCCACCCGCTCCACTCGGCCGGGAGTGCTCGGCGATCGACGAGGCGCGGCATCGCGGGCTCGTCATCGCGCTCCGTAGCGCCTCGGTGTCGCCAGCGGAGCGGTGCTCGAACCGTTTTGGCCGAGGTGACGCTTGGGTCTACCAGTCCTGGGCGGCGAGTAGCAGCGTGGCGAGCGGTTCGAGCGTGGCCACGAGCTCGTCGAGCTCGTCAGACTCGAGGCTCTCGTACGGCTTGGCTGCGAGGTCATCGGTGAGCGCCTCGACCCGCTGCTTGATGGCGCGGCCCGGTTCGCTCAGCCAACCGTCATCTCCGATCAGGTTGCGATCGCGCATCCCGTCGATCACGGCGGCGAGTTGCGCTTTCGGGAGGTGGTGGATGCGGCCGAACTTCTCTGGCCGCATGCCCGCGTCGAGGGCGAACAAGACGTGAGCCTCGAGGCCGCCAACACCCTCGACTCGCAGGGCGGCGATGTGCCCGTCGCCACGGTGCTCGCGCAGCAACGATGCGGCGTGGAACAAGCGGGCCACGACGTCGTCGGGGATCGGGATCGCGCGCAGCGCGGCGTACATGGGCCGGCCCTCGAACGACGCGCTGGTCGCAGCCACGAGCAGCAGTTCAGTGGCGCGTGCGAAGGCCGGAGCGTCGACGTGATCGCCGAGGATCCGCCGCAACGCCTTCACACAGCCGCTCTGCCGGGCGGCGATCGCCGCTTCGGGTGTGGTGGTGCGCCACACCTTCGGGATGTGGCGGGCCACCTCGCCGGGAGCGAAGTTGTAGAAGAGCGCGTCCACCACCTCCGCCGGTACGAGGCCCAGGGGCGCCGCCCGTCCGGCGAAGTAGGTGTCCCAGTAGTTCGTGAACCCCAGCGCGAACATCGCCTCGTTGGGATCGTCGGCGGCGTACGGGATGACGCCGATCGGCTCGACCAGCTCGAACATCCGGCGCGCCATCGGGTTCATGGCCTCATCCTCCCGCTGCACCCAGCGTCCCGTGCGAACACTCACCACACTCGGACGATCGGTCGCCGCGAAACTCATCGCCCAACCCGGCGATGGCGCAGATCTGTGCCACGTGCGCCGATGCGCGGTGTCCTTCAGTCGATCGACGCCGTGTTCCTGCGCTATCGCCTCGACGACCGAGCGATGATCCCGATCAAGGGATCGGCTGTGATCCAACCACGATCGTCGGTCAACGGTTGGGAGAAACAAGATGGAGACTGGCTGCAGAGCTGCTCCCGGTAGCGCCACCGACGATCCAGCCAGCCGCTGCATCTTGCGTCGCGAGGAGCCCGAAATCCTGAGCCCAGGCTGCGGCGCTCGACTTGCAGAACTGCTCACGACCGACGTGACCGCTGGCATACGCTCAGCCATGAAGGCGAGCATTCATGAGCGAGTCACAGCAACTCCACACCTTCTTCTTCACGGACATGGAGGACAGCACGCGTCTCTGGGCAGACTTCCCGGAGGCGATGCCAGAAGTCCTCCAACGGCATGACGTTGTCCTGGAAACGGCCATCGAGGCCGACGGCGGCGCCGTCGTCAAGCACACCGGCGACGGCATCAACGCCGTGTTCAACGACGGCCGGGCAGCCGTTCGCGCCGCCGTGCAGGCTCAGCTCGCGTTTCGTCGGGCGGACTGGTCCCCGCTCCCGCGATTCGGCGTGCGCATCGCCATCCACTCCGGAGAGGCCATGGAGCGAGCGGGCGACTACCTGGGCCTCTCCTTGAGCCATGCCGCTCGTCTCCGCGACGCCGGCCATGGAGGACAGATCCTCGTGTCGGCGTCCGTCGCCCAACGCCTTGTCGAGGACGGCATGGAAGAGATCAGTGCGATCGACCTCGGCAGTCATCGCCTGCGGGGGCTGCCCGGCACCCATCGCATCTACCAGATCCACCACCCGAAGCTTCCTTCGCGCTTCGCTCCATTGCGCACGCTCGACGCCGCCACGCCCCTTGGCGTACCGGCGACGACATTCCACGGCCGTGCCCGCGAGATGGCCGAGCTCTGCACACTGCTCGACCACGCCCGCATCGTGACGCTCGTAGGGCCCGGGGGTGTCGGTAAGACCCGGCTCGCCGCCGAGATCGGTGTTGACATCGGCCACCGGTTCCGCGACGGCGTGCGGATGATCGAGCTGGCGCGATCGGATGCCACCGCAGCGGCTGCGTCGATGGCCGCCGACCTCGGCGTCGTCCGCCGCAGTCGCCGGTCGTACAAGGACAGCATCCTCGACTGGCTCGGCACGAAGCGGCTCCTGCTCGTCATCGACAACTGCGAACACGTGGTCCCCGCCGTCGGCCCCCTCGTCCGCGACGCTGCTGAGGTCGCGTCCGGCGTCACGTTCCTGTGCACGAGTCGGCAGCCGTTGGGCCTTCCGGGTGAGGTGCTGTTCGCGGTAGAGCCTCTGGGCGTGCCTCGTCAAGACGAGGATGACGCCCGGCTCGCGGACTACCCGGCGATCCAACTCTTCGCTGACCGTGCAGCAGCCGCCCGCTATGGGTACCGCCCGTCGTCCGAGCAGCTCCAGACGATCTCTCACATCTGCCGGCAGCTCGACGGCATCCCTCTCGCCCTCGAGCTCGCCGCGGCGCGCGTGCGCTCGATGAGCTTGGAAGACATCGCTCACCATCTCGACCCCGGGTCTCCCTTGCTCGCCGCCACCACGCCCGATCATCCCCACCACGGAACGTGGCTAGCGACGATCGATTGGTCATACGAGTTGCTCCCCATGGAGGCACGGCGGGTATTCGCCCGCATGTCCGTGTTCAGGGGGTCGTACACCGTCGAATCGGCACGAGCCGTCTGTACGGAGACCAGCTCGGATCGAGAGGTCCTCTCCGCGCTGGCCGACTTGGCAGATCGCTCGATGCTCGTTGCCGAGCTCGACCAACCCGAGAGTCGCTACCGCATGCTGACGACACTCCGCGAGTTCGCGGCCGAGAAGCTGGCCGCGATGGGTCATGCCGACGAGATCCGGGATCGACACGCCGCGTTCTACGTCGCGCTCGCGGAGAGGGCCTCGCGCGAGCTCTTCACCGAGGCTGAGGAACGATGGACCATCAAGCTCTCGGCTGAGTTCGCGAACCTCCAGGCGGTACACGCGTGGGCGATACAGCGCAAGGATCTGGAGCTGGAGGTCCGCCTGCTGTCGGCGCTGTGGACCTATGGCCTCCAGCACATCTCCGCCGACTACTTCAGGTGGGTTGAGGAGGCGATCTCCGCGCTGCCGCTGGCGTCCCATCCCCGAGCACCGGATCTGTACGGAATCGCCGCGCTCGGCGCGTGGCTGCGCGGCGGCTCTCGCGAGACGGCCGCCCTGTGCAAGGCAGCGTTCAAGGCCGAGGAGCGGCTGGCATCCGGTGTGACGGCGCCGGCCCGGATGGCCATCGTCTTCGTTACGTCGTACGCCCCCGATCTCACCGATCCTGCCGTCATGGAGCTGGCTGTCGACATGCCATCGAGGTTCCTCGAGTTGGTCGAGTGGTGCCGCGCTTCGGGCGACCCGTTCTGGATCGGATACAGTCTTGGCGCCGGATCGTTGGGCCGGTTGATGGCCGGAGAGGTCGAGCGGGCGGAGTTCCTGGCCCGCCGCGCCGTCGACAATGCAAATGCAACTGGTTGTCCGACCCTGCTGGCGTGGGCGCAAGTGTCGTTGGCGACGGCGCTGGAGGAGAGCGATCCAGTCGCCGCCGAGCACCTGCTTGACGACAACGTGCACATGGCCCGGGCGGTCGACAGCCGGTTGGTGCTTGGCGTGTCGCTCTCGCTGCTGGCCGTTCAGCGCCGCCGCTTGGGGCGACCGCGCGACGCCATCCCACCACTGCTCGAGGTGCTCGAGCATTGGCATCGCCTCGGCAACCGGCCGCAGGTCTGGCACGCTCTGCGCGAAGCAGCGATGTGCCTCGGCATGCTCGGCGTCGACGATCTCGCGCTCGAGCTCCTTGCGTCCGTCGATCGCGCGGACCTGGTGATGCCGTTGCTGCCAGCCGACCGCGCGCACATGTCCTCGCTGCTGGTCCACATCGAGCAACGGCTGGGCGCCGAGGCCTTTCGGCGAGCACGGTACGACACCGTCGCACTCGACCGCGAGGCAGCGCTGACATTGGCCCGTGAGGCTCTTGCCGAGGCCGTGCAAGACGAGGTGGGGCAATGACGCCCACGGATGTGTTCCGTCCGCAGAGAACCATTGTTGTGATGCGATTCCTACGGACAGTCGGTGAGCCTCGATCCTCGGGACGTCTTGCAGGTTGTTGGTGCCGGTCCCGACTGGCGGCGCGGCATGCATCGCGGTCAAAGGCGGGAGCCGCCTCAGTAAGCCATCGCCACTTCTGGTCGGGCGATCGGGCTTTCGGTCCTGAACCCCTTCCACGCACAGTAGATCCCGAGTGACAGCTCCCAGGCGGCCTCCGGCAGTATCAGCAGGCCAGATGCAGGCGAACCGTTCTCGTACACATCGCACAGGATCAGCACGAAGTTCAGGATCAGCAGGGAGCCACCGATCAGTCCCAGCATCGCCATGCGAGGCGGCACGAGTGCCGATCGGTACATCAGGTAACCCAATATCAAGCCGTTCCCGATTCCGGCAACGAGACCGGGTCCCCACTGGAACGCCCATTCATAGGTATGCACCAGCGAGTTCCCTGACACACCGAGTGCCGCGGCGTCGACGCCCGTAGCTGATGTGAGCGAGTCCACCACGTTCACAACTGAGATGATGCCGATGATGCCGATTGCGGCGAAGACCGACTCCATGATGCGAGCGGTGACGTAGCCGAGCGAGAGGGTCTCGCTCTGCCGTCTGACGAGCGGGTAGACGACGACGGCTGTTCCTATCTGGGTGATGATCAGTCCGAACTCGAGGACAGCGCCAAGCTTCAGACTGTTGGTGGACGTGGAGCCAGGAATGAACCGCATGTCCGTCCAGCTCGCGCCCAGCCCGGAAATGAAGAGGAGTCGCGCTGGAATGCTCGTCACGAATGTACCGATGAACAACCAGCCGAAGATGCGTCCCGTTCGTTGAACGTCCAAGGTCAGCCCTCCGGTTCCTGAAATGATCGTGCGCCCTTGAAGACGGCCGACTCGTTGGATCGAGTCGCACGCCTGCAGTTGCCGTTCTAGTCGCGCAGGGCGTTTCCCCGCTCTGTTGCGCGGGCTAGCCTGGGGTTTTCACTCTTTCGGGTGACACCTGACCCCCCGGAGTTCCGCTGTAGAGGGGGCTGGGGCATTCCGTGGCGTGAAGCCCTGGTCCCGGACTCGTCATGAGTCTGACGACTCCAGAATCT
>JBIOUO010000158.1:0-5389 GCA_044867195.1 Ilumatobacteraceae bacterium | reverse complement strand
CCGAACCACGGCGAGCGCGTCGTCGACGGTCAACGTCTGATGCAGGCGGCGAGCGACATCTTCCTTGGCTGGGATCGGATCCAAGGCTTCGACGGCAAGACCCGCAGCTTCTATGTCCGGCAGCTCTGGGACGGCAAGATGTCGCCCGACATCGCCACGATGAACCCGGCGCGTCTCGGCATCTACGGTCAGATGTGCAGCTGGACCCTCGCCCGGGCACACGCCCGGTCCGGCGATCGCATCGCCATCGCCGCCTACCTCGGAGGCGGCGAGTCCTTCGACCGCGCCATCGTCGAGTTCGCCCTCGCCTACGCCGACCAGAACCGGCGCGACTACGAGGCGATCAGCTCCCGTCGCGCTGGTTGATCGCTTCGAGGATGTCTTGCTGGGTGAGGACCGCGGCGCGACTCGCGGTCGGATCGAGGCGCATTGCTTCGGCGGTCTCGACGGCGGTGGCCAACGGGATATCGGCGACGCCGTCACGATCGGTGTCGACCAGCTCGTCCAGGCCGATCGCCCCGTTGGCGACGTTCAACCAGACGGCGAGGAGTTGGCGGTCGAACGTGCGCAGCGCGTTCCCGTTGCCGCCGGCCGGGTTGAGGACCGCTTCGGCGCGGGCGAATGTTGATGCGTCGTCGACCTCGTCGAAGACGGTGCTCAGGTGCCCGACGATGTCCGCGTAGCTCAGCAGCGTCGCGGCGTCGAAATCGACGCTGCCCTTCTGGCGGTATTGATGCCGCCAGTAGCCGGCTCCCCTGCTCCGATCGGAGTCGCCGAGGATGATGACGTCAGCAGTGTCGAAGCCGAAGCCGGCGTCGTCGTCGGCGAGTGTCACACCCACCTCGTACTGGCCGGCGGCTACGTAGGCGTGGACGGCCGTGAGCTCGACGTCCCGCGGTTGGAACGACGGGCTCGGGAACGGGTCTGGATCGGGCGGATTGACGAGCGACAGTTGGACGTCGTCGGGCGAGGTGTCGTCCCATTGCCAGGTGAACGCGAGGTCGTCGCTCCCGGGATCGGAGGCGCTGGCAGGGACGTCGAGTGGCTGACCGAGCGACGAGACGAACGTCGGGATGCCGTTGATCGGCCGGACGTCCGTCTCGTCGATGGTGACGATCGGGTCGACGTTGCCGACGATGACGTCGGTGGTCTCGCATGTCGTGGTGTCGTCGTCGGTGACGCAGACCTCGGCACTGAATACGCCGTCGTCGCCGTAGACGTGGGTACCGGAGAACACCAGGCTGGCATCCGGCTGCTCCTGCTCACCGATGCCAGCCAGCGCCTCGACTGGCGTCTCGTCGCCCCAGTCGACGGTGGCCGACAGCACGTCGAGCCAGCCTGGGTCGCTGGCCCTGCCACGAACGGTGACCAGTGAGCTCTCGTCGACCGGGCCGTCCGTGCCGAGCGTCTCGAGCACCGGGGCGACGTTGCGAACCGTCACCGTGGTGTCGGCGACGTCGTACGCGCCGTCCGGGTCGGTGACCTTGACCCTCACGATGGACGGGGTTGCGCTGTCCTGGCCGATCGTCGTGTAGGGGACCGTGATGCCGGTGGCATCGTCGAACTCGCCGTCGTCGTCGAGATCCCAGGCGTAGTTGAGTGCGCCGTCGTCGGAGCTGGCGGCAGCGGACAACATCGCGACCGCGCCTTCGTCGACGACGTACGGTCCGCCGGCATCGGCCGACGGTGGCGTGAACGTGAGCCGCCACACGCCTCGGCCCTGGGTGCCGATGTAGACGGCGAACCCGTTGGCCGGTTCGGTGTCGAAGTACGCGTAGCGCGGCCTCGAAAGGTGATCGACGCCGCTCGCGAACGGCGTCAGCGGGTCGGTGACGAGGCTCCAGTTGGCGCCGGCGTCGAGGCTCAAGAACACGCCGGAGTCGACGCCGCCGGCGACGAGCACGCCGGGATCCTCGGCCGACCAGGCGAGCAGCAGCGGTTGGGCATAGCCCTGGAACGCCGCGCCGGCGCCGCCGCGGTTGGTGGAGGGACCCTGCACCGTCAGGTACTTGAAGACGCCTCCTGCCGTCATCAGCCGGTCGAGCTCGGGATCGGCGTTCCACGTTTCCCCGCCATCGATCGACCACTGCATCGACGGTGCGCCACCCGGCGGCTGGCCGCGCGGGTTCTGGGAGATGTACAGCCGCTCAGGGTCGGTCGGGTCGGCGGCGAAGACGCCGATGCCGCCGGCGCCGGCGTCGTCGTCGATGCGGTTCCACCGGAGTTCCGCAGAATTGAGGCACACGAGGCGTCTGGTGGCGGCGTTCGTCCTGGTGGAAGGGTTGCACAGCGTGTTCGGGAGGCTTGGGAGTGTAGACACACGACACCGCCCTAGATCGCTAATCTGCGAGGGGTGATGTCCTAGTGTTGTAGACATGTACCTGCGCGAGACGAGGCGGCGGAACCGGGACGGCAGCGAGGTCGCCTACCTGGCGTTGGCGCACAACGAGCGTGACCCCGAGACTGGCATGCCGAGGGCTCGGATCATCCACAACTTCGGACGCGCCGACCGGGTCGACCGCGACGCGCTGGCCCGGCTGATCCGTAGTGTGAGCCGGTTCTTGGACCCCGCCGAGGCGGTGGCGGCGGCCCACACGGCGCAGGTGCGTGTGGTCGATGCCCGCCCGATGGGTGTCGCCTGGGTCGCCGACCGGTTGTGGGAACGGTTGGGGATCGGCGCCCAGATCGTCGCCGTGGCCGGCCGGCGGGCCGGCCCGGGCCGCCCCGTCGACGCCGCGGCGACCGAGCGGGCGCTGTTCGCGATGGTCGCCAACCGGCTCTCGGCGACCCCGCTGTCCAAGCTCGCCGGCTGCCGGTGGGTGGCCGAGCGAGTGTTCATTGACCGCCTCGAGGCAGTCGACGATGACGCCTGCTACCGGGCGATGGACGTGTTCATGAAGACGCTCGGCGAGCTGCAACAGGCGGTGTTCTTCTCCGTCGCCAACCTGTTGAACCTCGAAGTCGACCTGTTGTTCTTCGACACCACCTCGACGTACTGGCAGACCGACGCCGCCGACGAGACACTGCTCGACGACGGCGATGGCGACGTCGAGGGGGGCGACGAGGCGGGGCGGGCGGTGGAAGCCGCGACGCGCACGTGGGGGCACAGCAAGGACCATCGTCCGGACCTGCCCCAGGTGGTGATCGGGATGGCCGTCACCCGGGAGGGGATCCCGGTGCGGCTGTGGACGTTCCCCGGCAACACCTCGGACCAGACCCTGATCCGCACCGTGAAGGACGACCTGCGCTCGTGGCAGCTGCACCGTGTGGTGTGGGTCCTCGACCGTGGCTTCGCCTCCGAGGCCAACCGCCGCTACCTGCAGCGCGCCGGGGGTGGCTACATCATCGGCGAGAAGCTGCGCGGCGCCTCCCACGAGGCGGCCGTCGCGCTGGCCCGTCAGGGCCGCTACCACCAGGTGGCCGCCAACCTGCGAGTCAAGCAGGTCCGCGTCGACGACGGCGCCGCCCGCGACCGGTTCGTGATCTGTCACAACCCCGAAGCCGCCCGCCGCGACGCCGACGTCCGCGCCAGCATCGTCGCCCGCCTCGAGGAGCGCATCGCCGGCACCGACACCCTCGCCCCACGGGTACGCGCCGAGCTCGCCGGTCGGCTCAAGACGAAGCCGGCGTTCAACCGGTTCCTGCGCGCCACCGCCACCGGCAAGCTGCGCGTCGACCGCGCCGCGGTGCGCCGCGACGCCCACTACGACGGCAAGTACTTGCTGCGCACCGCCGACCAAAGCCTCACCCCCGACGACATCGCCGTCGCCTACAAGGCGCTGTACCAGGCCGAGCGCGGCTGGCGCGACCTGAAGACCGTGCAGATCAACCTGCGCCCCGTGTTCCACCGCACGGACCAACGGATCCAAGCCCATGTCCAGCTGTGCTGGCTGGCGCTGCTCCTGCTGCGCGTCGCCGAGCTCGCCGTCGCCGACACCTGGCGCAACATCCGCGACGAACTCGACCGCCTCCACCTCGTCACCCTCGCCACCCCCGACGGCCACCTCGCTCAACGCGGCGAGCTCACCCCCAACCAGCGCGCCATCCTCCACGCCCTCCAACTCCCCGAACCCCCACGGTTCTACGACTTCACCCCCACCGCCGACTAGCCCAACCGGCCACCGGCACCGCGTAGTAACACGACCCCTCCCACACACCGCGGCCAAACCCCCAGCTCAACACCACAATCAGCCCACTCGTGTGCCCGAATTATGCGGAACTCCGGTTCCACGTGCCGGCGGTGCCGCCCATCGAATACAGCCGGTCCGGTCCGCGTCCGGTGCACTGGCCGGTCTGCACGAAGAACGTCGTCGTGGCCCCTTTGGTCGCCGTGCCGATCGAGCACGGTGTGCCCGGATTGCCGGTCGGCAGCGCCGCCATCGCGGTCCACACGATCGGTCTGGCGGTGATGTCATTCGTGAAGAACACACCGGAGGTCGTGATCATCGCGACCTTGTTGCCCCCGAAGCCGGCCAGGCGGTGGCCCCAGGTGAAGCCGGGGATGTCGCCGGCCGGGTAGTTGCTGACCTGGGCCTCGCCGGTGTAGCCGAGACCGGCCAGCTGGAGATGGTTGGATCGTCCCGGCGTGAAGCAGCACGTCGTCGCGAGCGACCACGTCGGCCCCGCCAGCACGTCGAACGTGTCGCAGCATCTCGGGTTCGTCCACCTCGGCGGCGTCGCCCCCGCGTTCGACGTCACCATCGTGCCATTGTCCTGCATCCCGTAGTACAGGAACTCGGCGGCCAGGCTGCTGGCGTCGTCCGACCCGTCCATCGTCCACAGCCAGGTTCCGTGGTAGCCGACGTTCGACCGGCTCCACACGGGCGCCTCGCAGGTGCCGCCGGTGCGGGTGTGGACGCCGCCGTCGGAGGAGAACAGCACGGGGCAGGCGTCGACCCCGTCCTCGTCCTCGGAGTCGAACAGCAGGTCGCCACCATCCCAGTGGGCGCCCGTCTGGTTGTTGGTCCACGTCGACGCGTTCGGGCAGCGCGGCGCGCCGCCGGGCGCCGGCGGGTTCGGGGTCGTGCAGGCGCCGCGGAACAGTTGCGTGTCGGCGTACCACACATCGAACCGGTCGGTGGTTCCGGTGTCGCTGCGCTGGTTGGTGACGATGAACGGGATCCGTCCCTGCGCCCCGTTGCGCCCGAGGCTGGTCCACGTCGCACCCGCGTTGTCGGATTCGTAGATCGTGTTGTCGCTGGCGACGACGAACAGCACGTAGCTCTCGTCCGGCGAGACGCTGATCGAGCACCGCCCGCTCGGCAGGCCACCGGTGCCGCCGGCCCAAGCAAGGCCGCCGTCGGTAGAGCGGAAGTGGCCGCCGACGCCACAGACATCGATCGTCGTGCCGTCGGGGTGGACGAACGTGTCCCAGATCGCGTTGGCGCCG
>JBIOUO010000157.1:0-9338 GCA_044867195.1 Ilumatobacteraceae bacterium | reverse complement strand
CGTTCGAGATGCTCCGCGACGCCGCGCTGCTGCAGCTCGAACTGACCCGGGCGGCAGTCGCCGAGCAGCTGATCACCAAGGATGCCTCGCCGTACAACGTGCAGTTCGTGGGCACCAAGCCGGTGTTCATCGACGTCGGCTCGTTCGAGAGGCTGCGCGGCGCCGAGCCGTGGCCCGGCTACCGCCAGTTCTGCGAGCTGTTCCTCAATCCGCTCCTCGTGCAGGCACTGCTCGACGTGCCGTTTCAACCGCTGTTGCGCGGCAGCATCCACGGCATCGCGCCGAGCATGGCCGCCGACCTCCTGCATGGTGAAGGACGCTTCACTAAAGGGGTGTTCACCCACGTCAAGCTGCACGCCCGAGCCGAGCGCCGGTACGCTGACGCCGACTTGGACCGCGACGTCAAAGGCGAGCTGCAGCGCGCCGGCTTCGGCCCAGCGGTCATCGCCGCCCAGCTCGCCAACCTCGAAAAGGCGGTGCGATCGCTGCGGTGGGCCAGGCAGAGCTCGCCATGGTCCGGCTACTCCGACCGCGCCCACTACGGCGAGGCCGAGCTGCGCGCCAAGGAGCAGTTCGTCGCCGCCACCGTCGAATCGGTGGCTCCCCGACTCGTGCTCGACCTCGGCGCCAACGACGGGCACTTCTCCCGGCTCGCGCTGCAGGCGGGCGCCGGCTCGGTGGTTGCCGCCGACTCCGACGACCTCGTCGTCGATCGCCTCTACCGCGACCTCCGGCGCGAGGGCGAGCGACGGGTCCTCCCGCTGGTGCTCGATCTCTCGGATCCGTCCCCCTCGCTCGGGTGGCGGTCGCGCGAGCGTCCGGCGTTCGTCGAGCGCGTCCGCCCCGACCTCGTGCTGTGCCTCGCGGTCGTCCACCACCTGGCGCTCACCTACACCGTCCCGCTGGACGAGATAGCCGCCTTCCTCGCCGACTTCGGGGCGCCGGTCGTGGTCGAGTTCGCCCACCACGACGACCCGATGGCCGCCCGGCTGCTGGCCCGTAAGCGCCCAGGTGTCTTCGACGCCTACCACCAGTCGACCTGGGAGCGCGCCCTGGGCACCCTGTTCCGGATCGAGTCGCGGGAGCGGATCGGCACGCGCACGCTCTACCGCGCAACGCCAAGATGAGCTAGTGCTTCACGATATCGACTGAGATTTCCACTGCCGGGATCGTTCCTCTGTTCTCGAGCCAGTGCATGGTGTTCCGATCCTCAGGCCAGCCGACTCCCGGCCCATACTCCGTCGCCACTCCATCTCGATGGTCAGTGATCGTTCCTTGGAGCACGTAGACGATGCCCGGTCTGTCCCGATGGTCGTGAATCGGGCCGAAGACACCTCCGGGCTCGATCGTCACCATGCGCATTCGAAGCTCGCGCCCTTCCAGACCGTCGATCTCGGGGCCGAGGTCAACGGTTGCCAGCAGCTCCGTCGTGACACCGATCGTCTCAGGTGCCGCACTTTCGTCACTCATCGCGTCTCCTTTCTTTACCCCGTGATCCGCTGCACGCTCAGCGGGTGAACGTGAACAGGCGAGCGGCGGGGCGCGGTGTGGTCGCCCGGCTCGGGCTCGTACGGGCGACACCGACACCGAAACCTTCGGGTTCGCCATCGAACGCGACTTCAGTGAGTCCGGCGTCGGCGAACCAGCGGCGGATCGTTGGCCGTAGGTCCTCGTCGGCGAACCAGCCCCGTGTCCAGATCACCGTTCCGCCGGGGGCGAGCAGCGATGGCACGGCAGCGATGGTCGCCTGGATGTCGGCCGCGGCGATGTTGCCGAAGATGCCACAGAGCAGCAGCAGATCGACGGGGAGGACATGTCGTACGTCGACGTGTCGCCGGCGTCGCCGTGTCGCACTTCGACGCCGGGCAGTCGCTGGGCCGCCGTACGGGCTGCCGCCACGAGCTGCTCGTCGAGCTCGACCAGCGTCATCGTCATTCGCAGCGACGGTCGCCTGGCAAGTTCGGGCAACACGTCACGGCCGTCGCCTGCGCACAGGCTGAGCACCCGGACCGGTTCGTCACGTGTGCTCACGTCGAGGGCGTCGCCGATCCGGGTGCGGACCACCGCCAGCCGGCGGACAACGAGGAGCTGGCATCGTCGTACCACCGGCGCCACGCCACCCAGTCCCGCTTCTCGGCGGGCAGGCCTGGACCTTGCTCGGGCACGTTCACAGCCTCACGCGCAGCACGCCCGCGTGGCGTGGAGCACGACGCCGCCCGGCTGGCGCGTCACCTCCCACAGCTCGACGTCGTTGTGGCCGTCGCGGTAGAGATCTGCGACGTACCCGACGAACCGCCACCCGTCGCCGCGCGGGCGGTAGCCGCCGACGACGCCGGCGATCGTCCCGTTGACGGACGCGACCAGGTCGGGCGGCGTGCCGGTTCCGCCGCTGAGCTTGCCCACGAGCACAAACGGCAGCTCGCCGCCGCCGGCCGGCAGGTCGTCGAGCAGCTCTGACTGGGCGAGCGTCGCCCGGAGCTCGCTCGGCTCGCCGACAGTGAGGTCGGCCACCTCGGTGCCGACGAGATCCCCGTTGTCGCCGACGGCAGCGAGCGCCATCCAGTCGTCGCCGTACGGGAAGTCCTGCGCCCTGTCTTGGGCGATGGCGATCGCCGCCTCGACGTCGGTGGAGACCTTGGGTTCGGTGTGGGCCGAGGTCCCGTCGTACAGCGAGTGGCCGTCGAACTTCCAATCGGTGTCGACGTCGAGCAGGTCGACGATCGACGGCAGCACGTCGAGGTTCTGGGCGCTGTCGTCGCGCACGCTGCCGGCGACCTGTCCGGGCGCCTTGATGAACAGCGGGACCCGGTACACCTCCTCGCGATTGGCCGCCGTGACCTTCATCCGGCCGATGTTCGGCGGGGTCAGGTTGGTGCCGTGGTCGGACGTCACCACGAGCAGCGTGTCCTTCCACGTATCCAATGACCGCAGGTGATCGACGAGCTGGCCGACGAGCGTGTCGGCTGCGCCCACCTGCATGCTGTGCAGCTGGTACTCCATCCGTGCCCGGAAGGCGTACCCCAGCGCGTCGGGATCGGTGGGAGGCTCCGGCGAGTACGAGCTGCGCATCCCCGTACGTGACAGCACCCACGGGCGGTGCGGCAGCGCGACGTGGACGAAGTGCACGGCCGGCGACCCGTCGATCGCCTCGATCCGGTCGGCCAGCACGGCCGCCTGTCCCGCCGGACTCTTCTCGGCGGCGGCAAGGCCCCTCCAGCGGGCGTACGCCCGGTCGACAAGCGTCTCGCCGGCGTCGGCTGCGGCGCCGGTCTCCTGCTGGAGCAGGTCGTCGCCGGAGGCGGTTGCGGTGGCGTTCTGCGCGCCGTACGAGCCCCACGAGTTGTCGATCGGGGGGAGATCGGCACGCAGCGTCGCCGGGAGCACGCGATGGCCGTAGACCACCGACGCGTCCTCGATCGCCTGGCGCAGCGGCTGCCGTGGCGGCGGCTCGCAGATCGCCGGCGAGCACATGTTGGTCACCGACTCGTAGCGGGAGATCGGCACGGCGCGCCCCAGCAGCGAGAAGAGGTTGCGCGGATGGTCGCTGTAGGTCGGCAGGTCGTCGCGCTCGGCGAGGCGGCCATCGAGGATCGCCGGCACCGCGCGATGGGTCAGGTTGTACTGGCTCGACGTGTTGCGGAACCAGGTGCTGACCGAGGCCAGCTCGGCGAAGCCCGGGTAGCGCGCCGCGTTCAGTGACCCGTCGGGACGCATGATCGTCGCCGCCGGGAGCTCGTCCAGCACGATCACGACCACCGGCCCGCGCAGCGGCGGCACGACGACGTGACCGAGATCACCCGTCGAACCTCCTTCGACAAGTTCGGCGGTCGGGCTGAAGAAGAGGAACGAAGCGAGGAAGAACAGGTTGGCCGCGGCCAGATACGACAAGAACAGCCGCACGCCGCGGGCGCGCGCCACGAGAACGGCCACTGCGGCGCCCGCAGCGAGGGCGAGCACGGTGACCACGAGCACCTGGTCGACGCCCAGCGCGCGCAGCAGGGCGAGCCCGAACGCCGCAGCAAGCACGGTCACGACGAGCGCGAACACGATCGTGCCGGCCCGCCGGCTGACAAGCATCGCCACCGCCGTGAGTGCCGTGCCGACCACCGGCGGGACGACCACGATCAGCAGCGCGAACCACACGATCTGGCTCCCGCTGTAGTTGCCGGCGACGAAGAACTCCGGGTTCTTGCCGAACAGGTCGAGCAGCGGCTGGGCGACGGCCAGGCCGCTCAGGCCGAGGATGATCAGCCCCCGCCGCCGGAGCTCGCCTGCCACGACGCTGGAAGCTACCCCCGGTTGGGCAACGTGAGTCGTCGGCCCACCACGGCGCCATCGAGAGCGGACCCGTCTCCGTCGCCGCTTTCTGGGTGGTGACAGTCGCAGAATCGAGACCGTGAGCACCCAGAAGCCGGCATGAGACTACGGCCACCCAGTTGGAGGTGGTCGCGACGCCGGGAGCAGTCAGGCGCCGAGGACGCTGCGCGCGGCTTGCGCCCGCTGGCGGCGGAGCCGGCGCCGCTCGCGCTCGGACAGCCCGCCCCATATGCCGAACTTCTCGCCATTCTGCAGCGCGAACTCGAGGCACTCCTCGCGCACCACGCAGCCGCGGCAGACCTCCTTCGCCTCGCGCGTCGACGCCCCCCGCTCGGGGAAGAACAGGTCCGGATCGACCCCCAGGCAGTTGGCGTCGTCCTGCCATCCGTGATCGCCGGGATCGGAGTCTGAGTGGAATGCTTCGTACATGTGGGAGGACCCCCTGCCGTGTGGTCCCTGTGGCGGTGCGGCGGCGACACCGCCGTAATTACACCGATGTCATTGTCGCATACCACATCACGTGCGCGCAAGGGGGGATCTCCGATCCGGCGCGAGCAGGGATTTCCGGCGATGGGAGTCAGCGCGCCGGCCGCGGCTGGGAGATGCCGTCGATCGTGAGGTCGACGCGGGTGTCGTAGAACGCCACGAGCCCGGCGATCGGCTGCGACTCCCGCAGCGGGGACGGGTAGCTCCAGGCGATGTCGACGTGCTCGCGCCCCTCGGCCGGTCCGCCATCACTCGGCAGGCGTAGCGTCCAGTACTCGGCCGTGCCCTTGTACGGGCACATCGACGACGTTGCCGTCGGGACCAGGAGATCCATCCGCACATCGAGCTTCGGCAGGTAGGTGCGCATCGGCAGGCCGGTCTCGTGGAGGAACGTCGGGTGCGTCGTATCGGCCACCACCCGCCCGTCGACTTCCACGACGACGTGGCGTGAGCTGGGCAGGATGGCGATGCGCGCGGTCGGGCTGCGCGGGTGGACGAACACCTCCTCGTCCTCCTCGAACCAGGCGTCCATCGCCCCCCAGTCGAAGCGCACGCGGTCGCGAAGCGCTTCGATCGGGCTGTCGGCGTAGCGCCATGCTGCGTCCACTGCTTCGCGTCCACCCCCCTGAACGGTGTAGTGCGTGGCGGTGCCCCGGCTCGGCGAGCGGGTCTCGGTCGCGGTCGGCACGAGCGCGCCGTCCGCGACGTCGGCCAGCGGCACGTACCACTGCGGGTAGTGCGGACCCTCCCACACGTACAGCGGATCGATCGTGTCGACCACCGCCTGCCCGCCGAGATAGGCCCGCACCCGCCGGTGCGCCGGTTCGATGCGAACGAGTCCACGCGATTCCATACGCCACGCCAACGGCTGGCGAGCCGCCATTGTTCCCCCGGCCGCCGCGCCCATCCGAGTATGAGCGGTCATCGGAGTATCGGAGAGCGGCTTTCCGAACATCACGTACTCGGACGACGCTGCATACTCGGGTGGCCGAGCCCAGGGCTCACGGGGCCAGGGCGTGGGCGATGGCGAGCATGGCGTCGGCGTCGAGCTCGGACTCCAGGCGGAACTGCCGGCCGTCGGCCAGCCACCACAGGACGCGCCCGGTCGCGACGCGTCGCGACGGCGTCTCGAGGACGTGGCGTCCGTCGATCAGCACGGCGTAGTCGCCGAGCCCGTCCACCGGCTCGGCCAGCTGGTTACCAGTCAGGCGCTTGACGACCACCATGTCGTCGTCGCCCGGCCGGACCCACAGCGTCGTCGCGCCCCGCGGCCACGACAGCAGCACGCCGCCTTCTGGCGGCTGCCCGGCTTCATCGGGGCGGCCCAAGCCGGAGGCCGCCAGCCGGGACGGGTCGAGTCCGCTGCGCACGATCGCCTCGTCGATGTCGAGCGGCACGACCGCGGAGGCGAACACGTCGGTCACAGTCGCGCCCGACCCGTCGTCGTGCTCCACCTGCAGGCCGAACCACCGCGCCACGGCCTCACGAGTTGGTGCGACGGCCAGCACCGCCGCCACGACCAGCACGAGCACCGCGGCGGCGACCAGCCAGCGCCGCCGGCGGGCGGCCGAGCGCCGGACGACCGCCAGCGGGTCGATGCCCGCCGCGCCGGGGACGTCGAGCTCGTCAGCGACGTCGCGCAGCATGACATCGAGGTGGTCGTCGGACCAGCGATCAGCCATCGCCCAACGCCTCCAGCTCACCCCGCAGCCGGGCCCGCGCCCTCGCCAACCGCGACTTCACAGTGCCCGGCGCGCACGCCATGACGTCGGCCATGTCGGCCTCGCCGAGCTGCTCGAAGTACCGCAGCGCGAGCACGGTGCGGTCGTCGACGTCGAGGCGGTTGAGCGCGGCGACCACCCGTTCACGGTCGAGCGCTCCCATCACAGCGTCCTCGGCTGAGGCCGCTCCGGCCGCGGGCTCGCGCTCGGCACGTAGCCGCAGCGCCGCCTGGCGGCCACGCCGGCGGCGGTCGTTGCGGGCCGTGTTGGCGACGATGCGCAGGAACCACGGCCGGAACGGTCGCTCGACGTCGTAGCGGCCAATCGACGACCATGCCCGTTCCATGGCGACCTGCACGACGTCGTCCGCGCCGACAGACGTGCCGAGCACGACAGTCGCCAGCCGCAGCGCGCTCGCGACATCGGCCCGCACGAGCACGTCGAAGGCAGCGGGATCGAGGCGGCGGATCGTCGTTTCATACCGCAGCGGGTGACGGCCGGAGGTCACCGGTCGAGCAGGTAGTCGACCAGCTCGTCGATCTCCTCGCTCGTCACGGAGAGCGCCGGCATCGACCACTGGCCGGGTCTCGCTGGCGAGAGGAACGCACCTGGCTGGGCGATCGACTCGGCGAGATAGGCCGCGGCGTCCAGTCCGGGCCGGCGCGTGCCCGCCCACGTCGACGCGTCGACCAGCGACGGCCCGGCGCCGACGGGTGACTCCGAGTCGGGACCGGTGTGGCACATCGCGCACCCCTTGGCGACGAACAGGCTGCGCCCATCGACGGGCGGCGCCGCCGATCGCGACGCCCCGCCGCCGCTCGCCGCGACCGCGCCACCGGCCACGGCGAGCACGAAGCCGGCGGCGGCGAGCGTCGTGCGCCGCGCCCCGATCACACCACGGCCTGACCCGCCCGCTCGGCCCGCCGGCGGCGCGACTCGCGCCGATCGACGAGCATGACCGCCGCGCATCCGACCGCCGCCAGCGCGAACAGGGGCACGGTCCACGTCGGCAGCCAGGCGTCACCGCGCCCACCACCGACGCCGGCCCGGCTCAGCGTCGCGCCGACCGGCAGCGCGATCCAGGCGTCAGATACGAGCAGGCCGTTGCGCATCTGGACCTGGATCTCGATGGTGCTGGCGCCGGCGGGTACGGCGATCGTCGCCACGTAATGGCCCGGATCGCCCGCTGGCTCGGCCGCCACGAACGCCGCCTCCGCCGGGTCTGATGCATCACGTACGGCGATGCCGATCTCGGCACCCGGCCACTCGGCAGCGACGACGGGCGTCACGCCGTGCTGCAGCAACCGGAACCCGATCGGCGCGTTCCCGCCGGCGCTGATCGGCGGCAGCGGGTCGAGCGAGGCGACCGCCCATCCACCGGCGTGCCCGATCGACGGAGTGAGGACGACGAACAGAGCCAACAGCAACCCGGCAGCGCGTTTCATGCCCTTCCTACACCGCGCGGGCGGGCAAGGTTCCTGGCATCTGGGTGGCGACAGTCTCGGAATCGGGACTGTGGCCACCCAGAAGCCCGAATGAGACCAGGACCACCCAGATGGACTAGCCGGCGCGACGTGAACGCGTGCGGGCCTGCTGGCGCTTGTGCTCGATGAAGTCGACGAGCACGTAGTCGCCGAGCGTCTCGGGCGTCGTGAAGAACGCCCTGCCGCGGTTGATCTCCGTCAGCCGCTCGACGAACGCCGTGAGGTAGCTGGTGGCATCGAGCATGAACGTGTTGATGCGGATGCCCTCGCGGGTGCAGCGCAGGACCTCGCGCAACGTCGCCTCCACCGTCTCGGTGACCGGCGGGTAGTTGAAGAAGACGTCTCCGCTCGGCGTGACGTGGGCGGTCGGCTCCCCGTCGGTGATCATGATGATCTGCTTGGTGCCCGACTGCCGGGCGAGCAGCTGGCGGGCGAGCGTGAAACCGTGCTGCATGTTGGTCCCGTACACGAAGTCCCAACTGACCTCGGGTAGCTGCTCGGCCTTCAGCACCCGCGCCGTCTCGCTGAACCCGACCAGCCCGAGGTAGTCGCGCGGAAACTGCGTCGAGATCAGCGAGTGCAGCGCCATGGCGACCTTCTTCGCCGGCAGGAAGTTGTCGCGCATCGGCATCGACAGCGACAGGTCGAGCATCAGCACCGTGCTCGAACGGGTGAGGTGCTCGGTGCGTTCGACCTCGAAGTCGTCTGGTTGCAGATGCACCGGCGTCCCGGTGTCGCCTCGCCCTCGACGCCCGAGGGCGTTACGGATCGTGCGCTGCAGGTCGAGCTGGAACGGGTCGCCGTACTCGTAGGGCTTGGTGTCGTACGTCCGCTCGTGGCCGTGGCCGAGGCGGTGCATCTGATGCTGGCCGACCTGGTCCTTGGTCAGCTTGGAGAACAGGTCGCGCAAGGCGTTGGAGCCGATCGCCCGCAGGCCGCGGGGCGTCAGCTCGAGGCGACCCTCGCGCTGCTCGATCAGCCCGGCCTCCTGCAGCATGCGGGTCAGCTCGGCGAGCCGCTCGAGCGAGCGGGCGGCGTCGTCGCCGAGGAGGTCGCGCACGCGATCCATGTCCGCTTCCGCCAGCGCACCGGGGTTGGACGCGTTGCGCAGCAGGTTCTCCAGCTGGTCGAGGTCGCCGAGCTCCTGCATCGTCTGCATCGCCTGGCCCATCCCGAGCGGGTCCTGGCCCTGGAAGTCGTAGGACTGGTTCCAGCCCTGCTGCGGGAACAGCGAGCGCAGGTGCTGGCCGAGCTGGTCCATCTGCCACCGCAGGTCCATGTCGCCGAGCAGCTGGTCCGACAGCTCCTGCAGCTGCGCCCGCTGCTCGGG
>JBIOUO010000156.1:0-9539 GCA_044867195.1 Ilumatobacteraceae bacterium | reverse complement strand
CCGGCGAGATCGACCGCGAGGCGCTCATCGTCGTCGACGGGCTGACGGTCGGCTACGGGTCAGCGGATCATCCCAAGGTCGTCGTCGACCACGTGTCATTCCATGTGGCCCAAGGCGAGATCCTCGGTCTTGTCGGCGAGTCGGGGTCGGGCAAGTCGCAGACGACGTTCGGCATCATGGGCCTTCTGCCAACCGGCGGCCGGATCCTGTCCGGCTCGATCCGCTTCCGCGGCCGCGAGCTGACCAGCCTGTCGCCGGGCGACTACCGCAAGGTCCGGGGCAAGGAGATCGCCTACATCCCCCAGGAGCCGATGAGCAACCTCGACCCGACGTTCACCGTCGGCTTCCAGCTCGTCGAGCCGATGCGCACGGTCCTCGGGTTGAGCAAGCGCGAGGCCCGGCAGCGGGCGTTGTCGCTGCTCGAGATGGTCGGCATCCCCGAGCCCCAGCGCACGTTCCGCTCCTATCCACATGAGGTTTCCGGTGGGATGGCCCAACGCGTGCTGATCGCCGGCGCCATCTCGTGCGACCCCGTGCTGCTGATCGCCGACGAGCCGACCACCGCCCTCGACGTCACCGTTCAGGCCGACATCCTCGACCTGCTGCGCAGGCTGCAGGCCGAGATCGGCATGGCGGTCATCCTCGTCACCCATGACTTCGGTGTTGTCGCCGACATCTGCGATCGCGTCGCCGTCATGCAGTCCGGCAAGCTGGTCGAAGCGAACGACGCGCTGGCGCTGTTCGACGAACCGCATCACCCCTACACCCAGATGCTGCTGGCCTCGACGATGGACGATGCCGCACCGCGAGGACCGCTCGTGCCGACAGGAGAAGCGCGATGAACGAACCGCTGCTGGTGGCCGACCAGGTCGTGGTCGAGTTCCCGGTCAAGGGATTCCGCAAGCCACCGTTCCGCGCCCTGCACGGGGTCTCGATCGAGATCGCCGCCCACGAGACGCTCGGACTCGTCGGCGAGTCCGGCTCGGGCAAATCGACGCTCGGCCGCGCCATCCTCGGCCTGGCACCGGTCACCGGTGGCAGCATCCGCTTCGACGGGCGCGACATCACGCACGCCAGCCGGGCCGATCGGCGCAAGCTCGGATCCTCGATCCAGGTCATCTTCCAGGACCCGTACTCGTCGCTCAACCCGACGATGACCGTCGGCGACATCCTCACCGAACCGCTCACCGCCCAAGGGCAAGGCCGCCGGCAGGCGAACCAGCGGGTGCGCGAGCTGCTCGACGAGGTCAAGATGCCCACCGACGCCGCCCGGCGAACGCCCCGCGAGTTCTCGGGCGGCCAGCGGCAGCGGATCGCCATCGCCCGCGCGCTCGCGCTGGCGCCGCGGCTGATCATCTGCGACGAGCCGACCTCGGCACTCGACCTGTCCACGCAGGGAACCGTCCTCGACCTGCTGATCGAGATCCAGCGGGACACCGGCGTGGCCTACCTGTTCATCTCCCACGACCTCGCCGTCGTGCGTCACATCTCGCACCGCGTGGCCGTGATGCTGGGCGGCGAGATCGTCGAGACCGGTGACGGCATCCAGATCACCAGCGATCCGCACCACGAGTACACGCAGCGGTTGCTGATGGCCGCGCCTGTGGCCCACCCACGCCGCCAAGCAGAGCGGCGGGCGATGCGCCGCGAGCTGCTCGCCAACGCGTCATGACGGTGGCCGGCCGTGGTTGACGGCCCGCCGATCGAGCACGACGAGGTCTCGCTCCCGGGCGGGACGTTCCAGATGGGCGATGCGTTCGGCGAGGGATACCGAGACGACGGTGAGACGCCCGTGCACGCGGTGACGGTGAGTCCGTTCCACATCGACGTGCACCAGGTGACCAACGAGCAGTTCGCACGGTTCGTCGACGCGACGGCCCACGTCACCGAGGCGGAGCGGTTCGGCACGTCGGCGGTGTTCCACCTCCTCGTGCGCGCCGACCCCGGCGACGTCCTCGGTCGCGCCCCGGCCGCACCGTGGTGGGTCGAGGTGCGCGGCGCGTCGTGGTCGCGGCCGTACGGTCCGCAGTCCGATCTCGGCGGGATCGAGCATCATCCGGTGGTGCACGTCAGCTGGAACGACGCCGCCGCGTACTGCGACTGGTCCGGCCGGCGGTTGCCGACCGAGGCCGAGTGGGAGTACGCGGCGCGCGGTGGGCTCGAAGGAAGGCGCTACCCGTGGGGTGACGAGCTGTGCGGCCCACGCGGCGAGCACCGCTGCAACATCTGGCAAGGTGAATTCCCGGCCACCAACACCGCCGCCGACGGGTACGTCGGCACCTCGCCGGTGGCCAGCTACCCGGCCAACGGGTTCGGTCTATTCGATGTCGCCGGGAACGCGTGGGACTGGTGCGCCGACTGGTTCAGCCCGCACACCTACCGGTCGTCGTCGCATCACGACCCCGGCGGCCCACGGGTCGGCGCGGCGAGGGTGATGCGCGGTGGCTCGTACCTGTGCCACGACTCGTATTGCCACCGCTACCGCGTCGCAGCCCGCACCAGCAACACACCGGACTCGAGCAGCGGCAATTGTGGCTTCCGCACCGTCGCCCTCGCCCACGGCCCCCGGCCACAAGGAGACCACCCGTGACGTCAACCGCCCGCCGCCCGAACATCGTGATGATCCTGACCGACGATCACGCCGCCCACTCGGTGGGCTGCTACGGGTCGGTGGTCAACCGCACGCCGCGCATCGACGAGATCGCCGAGCACGGCTGGCGGTTCGACAACTGCTTCGTCACCAACTCGCTGTGCTCACCGTCGCGGGCGTCGATCCTGACGGGCACCTACAGCCAGGTCAACGGTGTGTACACGCTGATGACGCCGATCGACGCCAGCCAGCCGACGTTCATCTCCCTGTTGCGGGCGGCCGGGTACCGCACGGCGATGGTCGGCAAGTGGCACATGGGCCACGGCGACGGGTCCGACCCGCAGGGCTTCGACTACTGGGACGTCGTGCCCGGGCAGGGTGAGTACTGGAACCCGACGTTCATCACCGAGCAGGGCCGGCGCACCGTCGAGGGATACGCCACCGACATCATCACCGACCTGGCGATCGACTGGGTCGAGTCGCTGGACGGTGACGAGCCGTGGTGCGCCCTCGTCTACCACAAGGCGCCGCACCGGCCGTGGGAGCCCAAGCCCGAGCACCGCGCCCTGTACGAGCAACCGGCGCCGCTGCCGGCGACGTTCTGGGACGACTACTCGACGCGCAGCGCGTCGGCTCGCCGGGTCGCGATGCGCGTCGCCGACCACCTCAACTCGCAGGACCTCAAGGAGGACCCGCCCGAAGGGCTCAGCTACGAGCACCTCGCTGTCTGGAAGTACCAGCGCTACATGCGCGACTACCTGGCGTGCGTGCACTCGGTCGACGAGAACGTCGGGCGGATCATCGATTGGCTGCGCGATCGCGGCGACTTCGACGACACGCTGCTGATGTACACATCCGACCAGGGCTTCTTCCTGGGCGACCACGGATGGTTCGACAAGCGCCTGATGTACGAGGAGTCGCTACGCATGCCGTTCGTGCTCAGCTACCCGCGCGAGGTCTCGGCCGGCAAGGCGTTCGACGGCATCGTGACCAACGTCGACATCGCCCAGACGATCCTCGACGCCGCCGGAGTGGAACACCATACGCGTATGCAAGGCGAGAGCTTCTGGTCCGACATCGTGGAGCAACGAGAACAGCGGCCGGTCGACGGCCTGTACTACCGGTACTGGGAGAACGACGACATCATCCACAAGGCGCCCGCCCACTACGGCTACCGCACCGCTCGCTACAAGCTGATCTACTACTACAACGACGGTTTCGGACTGCCGTTCACCAGCTTCTGGACCTACCCTCCCGACTGGGAGCTCTACGACCTCGACGCCGACCCCCACGAGCTGCACAACGTGTACCACGACCCCGCCTACCTCGAGGTGCGCGAGCAGCTCAAAGCAGCGATGTGGCGCGAGCAGGCCCGCCTCGGCGATGCCCCCCACCCGTCACAGCCGGTGCCACCCGGCTGCGAGGACGTCGAGGTCGCCGCCCAACCGAAGCTCCCGCTGTACCAGTGGCTGAACCTGAAGGGCACCGGCTGAGCGAGGGGCCGGCGGTCCGGCGGACTCGCTTTGGTCCGCGCCTCCCGCCATTTCCGAGCACTCTCGCTGACCAAGGCGCAGGCGGCCCGGCCGTTCCCTCACGTCTCGTCGACAGGGAGGCTGGCTGCCAGTTCGGCGAACTGGGCGAGGGCGGTTTCCAGCTCCTCGACGATCTCGGCGGCGAGCACGCCTGGTGGGGGCAGGCTGCTGGCGTCGTCGAGTGACTCGTCGCGCAGCCAGGTGATGTCGAGGTTGGCCTTGTCGCGCGCGATCAGCTCGTCGTAGCCGAACCGGCGGAACCGCTCGGATTCGGCGCGCTTCGTGCGATTCTCGGAGTGGTACGAGGCGACGAAGTCGTCGAGATCATCGAATCGCAGCGGCTTGGACTTCAGCGTGAAGTGCATGTTCGTGCGCAGGTCGTAGACCCATGTCTCCTTCGTCCACGGGTCGGCTGCCGCCGGCTTTCGTGCGAAGAACACCACGTTGGCCTTCACCCCTTGGGCGTAGAAGATCCCGGTCGGGAGGCGGAGGATCGTGTGCAGGTCGCACTCGGCCAGCAGGCGACGCCGGATCGTCTCCCCGGCTCCGGCCTCGAACAGGACGTTGTCGGGCAGCACCACCGCGGCGCGACCGCCGATCTTCAGCATCGTCTTGATGTGCTGCAGGAAGTTGAGCTGCTTGTTCGACGTCGACGCCCAGAAGTCGTCACGGACGACCACCAGGTCCTCGCGCTCGGCCTGGCCCGCCTCGTTCACCATCGTCATCGACGACTTGCGGCCGAACGGCGGGTTGGCGGCGATCACGTCCACCCGCAAGCCAGGGTCGCCGCGCAGCGAATCGGCCACCGTGACCAGGCTCGGGCCCGTCGGAGTGCCGATGCCGTGCAGCAGGAGGTTCATCGCGCACAGCCGCGCCGTGCCGTCGACGATCTCCCAGCCGTGCATCGCCTCGTCGCGCAGGACCCGCTTGTCGTCGGCGTCCATCTCGGCGATGTGGTGATCGACGATCCACTCGTGCGCGCCGAGCAGGAACCCGCCCGTGCCGCATGCCGGATCGGCGACCAGCTCGCCCGGGCGCGGCCGCAGGCAGGCGATCATCGCCCGGATCAGCGGACGCGGCGTGAAGTACTGACCCGCTCCCGACTTGGTGTCTTCCGCGCCCTTCTGCAAGAGGCCCTCATAGGCATCACCCTTCAGGTCGGCGTCGACCGCCGTCCACGTCTCCTCGTTGATCAGGTTGACGACGAGGCGGCGCAGCTTGGCCGGGTCCTGGATGCGGTTCTGGGCCTTGCGGAAGATCGTGCCCAGCGTGCCCGGCTGCTTGCCGAGCGACTCCAGGATGTGGCGGTAGTGGACCTCCAGCTCGTCGCCGTCGCGGTCGAGCAGCGACTGCCAGTCCAGTCCGTACGGCACCACCTCGCCGAGCCCGGCGTGCTGGCGTTCGTCGGCCATCTTGAGGAACAGCAGGTAGGTGAGCTGCTCGACGTACTCGATCGTCGACACTCCGTCGTCGCGAAGCACGTTGCAGAAGTTCCACAGCTTCTGGACCAGCTGGTTCGATCCGTTCATGGCCGCGACCCTCGGGCCCGCCAGGAGACGACGGCCTCCAGCAGCCGGGGGACATCGACATGGGCAGTGGCCCAGAGCTCCTCGGCCTCGATGCGATAGTGGTGGCTCAACCGATCACGAAGCCGGATGAGCTCACGCCATGGCACCTCCGGAATCGCCGAACGTACATCGACATCCAGCGACTTCGCGGCCTCACCGAGGATCGCCAGGCAGCGCTCGACGGCGCGACGAAGCGCGATGTCGTCATCGAACGCGGCCCGACCGCGTGCAACGATCGAAGCCACCTCACTGCTCACGGCGACGATGTCGTCGAGGCGCTTCTCGTCCGAGCGACTCACAACGGAACAAGGTCTCGACGGATGTCGTCGTCTCGGTCGAGCAAGGCTCCCGCCGATAGCACGTCAACATCGACGCCGAGCAGGGCCCGCAGGTCGTCCTCGAGGCGGATGAGGTCGAACAGCGACGCTCCGGGCTCGAGCTCGACTAGGAAGTCGATGTCGCTGGCCGGTCCGTCCTCACCTCGGGCGACGGAGCCGAAGACCGCGATCGAGCGGCCCTTGTGCCGGCGTGTGACCGCAACGATCTCGTCGCGGTGCTGCTCGACCAGCGAACCGAGGCGGCTGGAAGCGAGCGGCACAGCCACGAGTCTACGAACGGGCCCGGCGTCCTCGAAGCCTGCCTGGCGAGTCGGCTTCGGCCGCCCGTCCAGCCCGGATGCGCTCCAGCAGCTCCGACGCCGGCTCGTCAGATGGGTCCTGCGGCACCAGCCGCCCCTCGAACGCCGCCTTGAGCACCGACCGCCGCAGTGCGGCCGATCGCGCCAGTCCAGCCTCGACGGCACGCTCGCACGCCTCGACGAACGAGAGCTGCCACTCGACCTCGGCGACGATGTGGTGCTGCTCATCGAGCGGTGGTAAGGCGATCGGCCAGTCCTTGAGGATTGTCTGGCTGATGTTCGGTTGAGCTGCACCCTTCCCCTGCTCCACGAACCCAGTGCGCTGTGAGCGCAGGTACCAGAACAGGAATGCAGCATCCAGCGCTTCCGCACGCGGTTGAGCGCACGCGATCGCTTGATTCGTGGCCATCGGGCGGGCCGCGATGCCCACTCGTCCGATCGAGGCGCCGTACATCGCCAGAAGGACCGTGCCCGCCGGCACGACCTTCGCGCTCGATTCGGCAAGACCTGCCGCAGTCAGGGTGGAACGTGTGTCCCACACGAGCCCCTCCGTAAGGTCCCCTATCACGGCCCACGGGACCTCACCGCCGTAGTAGCGAGTGGTTCCGGCCTTTGGTGTGCCTCCGCTCGACCATCGGGCCACAGCTCCCATGCGCGACCGAACCCAACCGTCGGGCAGCCGATCGTCAGATTCGATCGGCTGGAGTCCGAGGTCGGCGAGGAGCTTGGCGGCAGGGGTGTCGGTGGTGTCTTGGGGGACAAGGCGACCGGTCACAGCGGCGGTCAGGACGGCGTCCCGCATGCGCTTGAGGAGTTGGCGGACGGCACGGAGCCCGGCCTCGCCTGCGTCGAGCTTGGAGAACGCCTCCTCGATCGCCACGACGATCCGCTCCTGCTCCGCCGTCGGCGGGACCACGAGTGGGGTCGCCTCAAGATCAGGACGGCCGAGTCCGGGTAGTGCCGTCGACCGATCATGTTGTCCAAGCTGTGCGGCACGAAGTTGATGTTCGACGAGCGCACCACTCAGCCCTTCGGACAACTCCAGGTAGAACGTCGTGTCCGATGGCCAACACCCGTCGGTGAACCTCTGCACCGACCCTGCGGTTCCCTTGCGACCAACCACGATCGTTTCGCGTTCAGTCAGACGGTCCGGTGTACGAGCTATCGAACCTCCGCTGCCGACGTAGTGGAAGTGGCCGTCGGCACGCCGTCGTGACTTGTCGAGAGGCTTCCCATAGACAACAGGGAGGATCTCGCCAACGTGCGCTCGGCGCCACCCCTTCGGCAGCTCCGTCATGCCACGAGCTCCTCGGTCAGCTCGTCGAGCAGGGGGGCCAGGCGGCCGCTGAACACAGTGTTGGCGCGGCCGTAGCCGCCGTGGCTGACGAAGGGCTCGAGCTCGAAGTCGTCGGGGGCGATGGCCAGCGACGTGGCGAGGTGGTCCTTAATGCGGGTCAGCCACGCGATCTGCTCGTCGCTGAACTCGGTGCCGATCTGGCGTTGCTGGGCGAGCCAGTTCTGGAACCGCTCGTCGACTGTGAGCGGGTACGCGACCAGCTCGCCGCCGGGTTGGAGGGCGTGACGGACGAGCGACACGAGATTGGTGAGCACAGTCCCCGCCGATCCCTTCACCCGCTGCGCGTCGAGGGCTTCGTACGCCGCCCACAGCCGTTCGGGTGTCCAGTTGTACGGCGGCCGGCCGATCGTGGCGGCCAGCTCCTTGATCGAGCGCAGGGTCAGCCGCTTTCCGTACGGACGGGAGTACAGGATCTGCAGGGCGTCGATGTCGTCGCGGTGCTCGGCCACGAACGCCTGCCACGACTCGACGATCTGGCGGGCGCGGTCGGTGGCGTCGCGGGAGAACCCGGCGTCGATGACCTGGTCCTTGGACGTCTCGTCGAGCACCTGGGTGTAGCTGCGCCGAACCTCGATCAGCTTCTCCCGCAGGGCCGGCCGCTCGGCGAGCACCCGGCTCGCCTGCTCGATCAGCTCTGCACGCGCGTCGGCGACCTGCTCGTCGGTCGGATCGGCGCCGCCACTCGCCGCGGCGGCGCGCTCCCAGGCGGTGTCGACGTCAACGGCGTTGGTGAGCAGCCGGACGAGGTCGGTGAGGTCGATGCCGCCGGCCGCATCGGCGAGCTCCTGGCGGTCCTCGGTGGTGATGACCCGATCGAGACGGGCGAGGCGCCCGGCGATCGACGACACCACGTCCGGGTCGCGGACACCGGCGGCCACCTGGTCGAGGAGCTTCCTCAGCGATTCGGTCTTCTTGCGTTCGAGCGGTTGGGTGTCGTTGAACTCGGCCTCGGTCACCCCGACGGCGTCGACGATCACGAAGTGGGTCTTCGCGCCGGCGTCCGCCGACACGGCTTGCAGATCGTTGGCGTCGATCGTGCGCACACCGCGGCCCTTCATCTGCTCGAAGAAGTTCCGCGAGCGCACGTTGCGCAGGAACATCACGCACTCCAACGGCCGCACGTCGGTGCCGGTAGCAATCATGTCGACAGTGACGGCGATGCGCGGGTTGAAGCTGTTGCGGAACTGGTTCAACAGGTCCTCCGGCTTGACCCCGCTGGTGCGGTAGGTGATCTTCACGGCGAAGTCGTTCCCCCGCCCGAACTCCTCCCGGCAGATCCGCACGATGTCATCGGCATGGGAGTCGTCCTTGGCGAAGACCAACGTCTTGGGTACCTCGCTGCGACCGGGGAAGATTCCACCCTCTTCGAGCGGTTTGAACAGGTGATCCCGGAACGTGGCGATCACGGTGCGGATCTGATCGACGGCGACCACGTCCCGGTCGAGCCGGCTGGCGTCGTAGACGACGTCCTCGTCGAGCTTCTCCAGCCGGGTCCGCCGAGTCTCTCGATCGCGGAACCTGGTCACCAGGCCGGCCTCGACCGTCGAGCCCTGCTCGCTGATCTGGGTGCGGATCCGGTAGACGTCGAAGTCGACGTTCACGCCATCGGCGACCGCTTCGGCGTGGCCGTACTCGACGACGAGGTTTTGGTTGAAGAACCCGAACGTCTGCTTCGCCGGCGTCGCCGTCAACCCGACCAGGAAGGCGTCGAAGAACTCGATCACCTGGCGCCACACCCCGTAGATCGAGCGGTGGCACTCATCGACGATCACCACGTCGAACGTCTCGATCGGGATGTCGGGGTTATAGACGACCTCGACCGGGCGGTCCGGTTCGATCTCCGACCCCGACAGCT
>JBIOUO010000155.1:0-6876 GCA_044867195.1 Ilumatobacteraceae bacterium | reverse complement strand
CTGTCGCCAGAGCGCGCCACGATCGCGCGGGATGATCGGACTCTCACCCTACCGAGCCGAGACCAGTCAGCGCCGAAGAAGATCAACAGCCGGCGCGCTCAAGCCACAGCCCCACGACGGCATTGTGCAGAACGCGCGCACCGAACGACGGACGGGGCAGCCTGACAGACAGGGAACTCGGTGGTTGTAGCCGCGCTCCTCGTCCGGATCGGTTCTTACGTTCGTCATAGTCCAGTACGGTGTTCATATGAGCAAGGGGCGTCTCACCGTGTCCATCGATGCCGAACTCGTGGCTGCCGGCGCGTCCGCCGTGGCCGAAGGACGGGCGGAGTCAGTCAGCGCCTGGGTCAACGAGGCACTGACGGACAAGGTCGCCAAGGATCGCCGCCTCATCGCCTTGGCGGAGGCCATCGCAGCGTACGAGAAGGAGCACGGCCCCATCAGCGCCGAGGAGGTCGCGGAGCAGGCGCGCGCCGACCGTGACGCTGCTGCGGCGACGCGTGCCACGACCAAGCGGCGACGGGGCGCAGCGTGACCATGATCTGCGACGCCGGTGCCTTCGTGGCGCTCGAACGTGGCGACCGAGCCATGTGGCGACGGTTCAAGGCTGCGCTGCTCGCCGGCGACCCGCCGCTCACCCATGGCGGCGTCGTCGCCCAGGTGTGGCGCGGTGGCGCGGGCCGGCAGGTGCCGCTGGCACGGGCGCTGACCAGTGTCGATGTCGTCGGCCTCGACGACGCCCTCGGACGTTCAGCCGGGCTGCTATTGGGCAAGGCCCGTCAGGGCGACGCGATTGATGCCGCCGTCGTCGTCCTGGCCAGTGATGACGACATGATCGTCACATCAGACACCGCCGACATCCAACGCCTCGTCAACGTCTCCGGGCATCACATCGACGTCGTGCCGGTGTGACCGGGCGACCTCACCGGGCTGGCCTCTAGCTTCAGCGGGATGAGCGGCCCACCGCGAAGCCTGTATCGGCTCGAGCGTGGCATTCCGGTCGACCGGGTGCTTCCGTCAGGCTGTACGCGCGTACCGTCAGCGACGGCGACGACGCCGCCCTCGGAGGATCGATGGAGCGCGCATACGCCGGGACGATCGACGAGAAGCTCGGCGACAACAGCGATGGCGCCATCGAAGTCGCCAGCTGGCGCGAGGAGCCGGCGCTCGCGGAAGTCAGCGTGGCTATCGTCGATACGGACGACAGGGTGCTGGCAGCCTCGCTCTGCTCGGGAGCCTGGGACCGAGAAGTGTGGATCGCCTACGTCATCACCGAGCCGGCGTGGAAAGGGCACGGTCTGGGCACGGCATTGGTATCTGGGCGGGAATCGTCTCGGAATCCGAGACGATTCCCGCCCAGAAGACCACTTGGGACGATTCCCGCCCAGATCGCGTGGTCCGCCTCGCGTCGTCACGGGGCGCCCTACTCTCGGACGCATGACGAGCGTGGCCCGGCTGCAGTACGGGTCGTGGCCGACTCCGGTCACCAGCGAGCTGGTGGTCCGCGCCGGTCGCGTGCCTGACAGCGCCGCGTTCGACGGCGACGGCGTCTGGTGGTCGGAGAGCCGGCCCGACGAGGGCGGGCGGATCGCGCTGCTGCGGCGGCGGCCGGACGGCACGATCACGGAGGTGTTGGCGCCGCCGTGGAACGCTCGCACCGGCGTCCACGAGTACGGCGGCGGCGCCTGGTGGGTCCGTGACGGGACGCTGTGGTTCGCCGACTGGGCGAGCCAGCGGCTCCACCGCGTCGGCCCCGATGCCGGAGACGAGCCGGTCGCCGTGACACCCGAGCCGGAGCACCCCCGCGGCCTGCGCTATGCCGACGGCGACGTCTCGCCGGACGGCACCACGATGCTGTGCGTCCGGGAGGCGCACACGTCGGGGCGCGAGGCCGTCAACACGATCGTCCGCCTGCCCGTCGACGGCGGTGGCGAGCCTGAGGTCGTCGTCGAGGGCGTCGACTTCGTCGCCTGCCCGCGCTGGCGTCCCGGCGGCGGCGGGTTCTGCTGGCTGGAGTGGGACCACCCCGACATGCCGTGGGACTCGACCCGCCTCGTCGTCGACGACGGCACCGGGCACACGGTGGTCGCCGGCGGCGTCGGGCAGCAGCGGGAGGCGATCTGCCAGGCCGCGTGGGCACCCGACGGCTCGCTGTGGTTCAGCGGCGATCGCACCGGGTTCTGGAGCCTCTACCGCTGGACGCCCGACAACGGCGTCGAGCCGATGGTCGAGCTGGGGGCGGACATCGGCTTCCCGCACTGGGTGTTCGGCGGCTCGTGCTTCGCGTTCCTGGCCGACGGGTCGGTCGCGTTCGTCGTCGTCGAGAACGGGCTCGACCGCCTCGGGTTGCGCCACACCGACGGTCGCATCGAGCGGCTGGACGTTCCGTACACGTCGATCTCGGGGCTGCGGGCGCGCGGCTCGACGTTGCTGTTCGTCGGCGCCTCGCCAACGCGCGAGGCGCACGTCGCGACTCTGGAAATCGACGCCGCCAAGGCCGGCGAACCGGTCGCGATCGTGCCGCCGCGAGACCTCGGCGGCGGCGACGAGTGGTGGTCGACGCCCGAGCCGATCGACTTCCCGACCGACGGCACCGTCGCCCACGCGTTGCTGTACCGCCCGCGCAACCCCGGCCACGACGGCCCGCCCGGCGCCCACCCGCCGCTGCTGGTGATGATCCACGGCGGACCGACGTCGGCGGCGCGGGCGACGCTGCGCCTCGCGCTGCAGTACTGGACCACCCGTGGCTTCGCCGTCGTCGACGTCAACTACCGCGGTTCGACGGGCTACGGACGCGCGTACCGGGAGTTGCTGCGCGGGCAGTGGGGGATCGCGGACGTCGCCGACTGTGCGGCCGTTGCCCGCCACCTCGTCGACCGCGGCGAGGTCGACAGCGACCGGCTGTGCATCCGCGGTGGGTCGGCGGGTGGGTTCACGACGCTCGCCGCGCTCGCCTTCCAGGACGTCTTCTCCGCCGGGGCCAGCCACTTCGGCGTCGCCGACCTCGGCGCTCTGGCCCGCGAGACGCACAAGTTCGAGTCCCGCTACCTCGATGGGCTGGTCGGCCCCTGGCCCGAGGCCCGTGACGTCTACGAGGCTCGCTCGCCCATCTTCCACGTCGACCGGATCGACCGCCCGCTGGTGGTGTTCCAGGGCCTCGACGACGAGGTCGTCCCGCCGAACCAGGCGGCGATGATCGTCGACGCGCTGCGGTCCCGTGGCGTGCCGGTCGCTTACGTCACGTTCGAGGGCGAGGGCCACGGGTTCCGGCAGGCCGCGTCCATCCGCGCTGCACTCGACGGCGAGCTGTCGTTCTACGCCCAAGTCCTCGGCTTCGACCTGCCGCCGGCGGAGGGCATCACGCCGATCCCGATCGAGCGCGGCGCAGGGTCGCAGCCGCCGGCCTGACGCCGAGCGACGACCGCCCGTCCGCCCACCCCTTGTGCTCGGCGGCGAACGGGCGCATCCTCGCCGTGATGGGAGGGGGTGTCGTCGGCATCGTCGTCAACCCGTTGTCGGGCCGCGACATCCGCCGCCTCGTCGCCCACGCGTCGGTGTTCCCGAACGCCGAGAAGGCGAACATGGTCCAGCGCATGCTGACCTCGCTGCAGTCCGTCGGGGTCGAGCGGGTGCTGGTCTCGACCGACCTCGGTGGCGTCTCCGCTGCGGTGCTGCGCGCCGTGCGAACCAGGTCGCGCCGCTCGACGTGGCCCGACGTCGAGTTCCTCGACGACGACCCGATCACCCAGACCGCCGCCGACACGGCCAACGCCGTCCGCCGGATGGTTGCCCGCGGCGTGGGTGTGGTGATCTGCCTGGGCGGCGACGGCACCGCTCGCGTGGCGGCCGGTGAGACCGGCGAGGTGCCGCTGCTGGCGCTGTCGACAGGCACCAACAACGTCTTCCCCGAGGTCCGCGAGGCGACCGTCGCCGGACTGGCGGCGGGGCTGGTCGCCACGGCGAGCGTCTCGACGGCCCGCGGCACCTACCGCGCATCGTTGCTCGAGGTCACTGTGGGTGACCGCCGCGAGCACGCCCTGGTCGACGTCTGCGTGACGACGACCGAGCATGTCGGCGCCCGCGCCCTGTGGGAGCCGCACCGCCTCCGCGAGCTGTACTGCACGTTCGCCGAGCCCGACTCGGTCGGCTTGTCGAGCGTCGCCGGGCTGCTCTGCCCGAGCCCGCGGCGGACGGCCGACGGCGTCGCTCTCCAGCTCGCCGACCCGCAGGACGCGCCGACCACCGTGCTGGCGCCGATCGCGCCGGGGCTCGTGGCGGCGGTCGGCGTGCGCTCGTGGACCCGGCTGCTGCCCGACGACCCGGTCGAGACGACGACCCGCCACGGCGTGATCGCCCTCGACGGCGAGCGCGAGCTGGAGATCAACGGCGACGTCGCCGCCGTGCGCCTCATCGCCGATGGGCCCCGCTGCGTCGATGTCGCCGGCGTCCTCGCCGACGCGGCGCGGCGCGGGCTGCTCGTCACACCTGCGAGAGAAACGCCCGAAAGGAGCATCGATGACCGATACGACCACCAGACACACGCTGACCGGGGAGGAGCTGCTCAGCGCCTACCGGACGATGCGGACGATTCGTGTCTTCGAGGAACGGATCCACGACGAGTTCGCCACGGGTGAGATCCCCGGCTTCGTCCACCTCTACGCCGGCGAGGAGGCGTCGGCGACCGGCATCTGCAGCCATCTCGACGAACGCGACACGATCGCCAGCACGCACCGCGGCCACGGCCACTGCATCGCCAAGGGGGTCGACGTCAAGTCGATGATGGCCGAGATCTACGGCCGGCGGTCGGGGTCCTGCCACGGCAAGGGCGGCTCGATGCACATCGCCGATCTGAGCAAGGGCATGCTCGGCGCCAACGGCATCGTCGGCGGCGGCCCGCCGCTGATCTGCGGTACCGCGCTCGCCGCCAAGCTGCAGCGCACCGGCGGCGTCGGCGTCGCCTTCTTCGGCGACGGGGCGAGCAACCAGGGGACCACCCTGGAGGCGCTCAACCTGGCTTCGGTATGGGAGCTGCCGGCGGTCTTCGTCGCCGAGAACAACGGCTACGCCGAGTCGACGGCGAGCACGTGGTCCGTCGCCTCCGACAACATCGCCGACCGCGCCGCGGCGTTCGGGATGCCTGGCGTGATCGTCGACGGGTTCGACTTCTTCGCCATCCACGAAGTCGCCGGCGAAGCCGTCGAGCGGGCGCGCGACGGCGGTGGGCCGACGCTCATCGAGGTCAAGTTCACCCGCTACTTCGGACACTTCGAGGGCGACCAGCAGACCTACCGGGGCGCGGAGGTCGCCGACGCCCGTGAGCACCTCGACTGCGTCAAGCGGTTCCGCACGCGGGTCGTCGACGGCGGGCAGGTTGCAGCCGCCGACCTCGACCGGGTCGACGCCGAGGTCGCATCGCTCATCGATGACGCAGTCAGCGAGGCCAAGGCGGCCGCCAAACCGACGGCGGCGGACCTCGTCACCGACGTCTACATCAAGTACTGAGAGGCAACGGAAATGGCACGCAAGATCACGTACCGCGAGGCGATCAACGAGGCGCTGGCCCAGGAGATGGAGCGCGACGAACGAGTCATCGTGATGGGCGAGGACAACGCCGGGGGCGCCGGCTCGCCGGGGGAGGAGGACGCCTGGGGTGGCGTGCTCGGCGTCACCAAGGGCCTGCACGGCCGGTTCCCCGGCCGGGTGCTGGACACCCCGATCTCGGAGTCGGCGTTCATCGGCGCCGCCGTCGGCGCGGCGACCCAGGGCATGCGCCCCGTCGCCGAGCTGATGTTCATCGACTTCATGGGCGTCTGCTTCGACCAGATCTTCAACCAGGCCGCCAAGTTCCGCTACATGTTCGGCGGCCGGGCGGTGACGCCGGTCGTCGTGCGCACGATGTACGGCGCCGGGCTGCGCGCCGCCGCCCAGCACAGCCAGACCCTGTACTCGGTGTTCACCCACGTCCCGGGGCTGAAGGTCGTGCTGCCCGCCACGCCCTACGACGCCAAGGGGCTGCTGATCCAGGCGATCCGCGACGACGACCCGGTGATCTTCGCCGAGCACAAGATGCTCTACGACCTCGCCGGCGAGGTGCCCGAGGAGAGCTACGCGATCCCGTTCGGCGAGGCGAACATCGTCCGCGAGGGCTCTGGTGGACGTGCAGACGTCACGATCGTCGCGATCGGCCGCATGGTGAACACCGCGTTGGAGGCGGCGGACGAGCTGGCCGCGTCCGGGATCGAGGTCGAGATCATCGACCCGCGCACCACCAGCCCGCTCGACACCGACACGATCCTCGAGTCGGTGGAGAACACCGGGCGGCTGGTCGTGGTCGACGAGTCGAACCCGCGGTGCTCGCTCGCCTCCGACATCGCCGGCATGGTGGCGCAGGAGGCGTTCGGGGCGCTGCGGGCGCCGATCCAGCAGGTCACGGGCCCGCACACGCCGGTGCCGTTCGCCGACTCGCTGGAAGACCTGTTCATCCCGGACGCCACGCGCATCGCCGCGGCGGTGAAGACGGTGGCCGACTATGGCAGGTGACCACGACGAGCGGATCCATACCGTGACGATGCCCAAATGGGGTCTGTCGATGACCACGGGCAAGATCGTCGAGTGGTTCATCGCGGAGGGTGACGTTCTCGGCAAGGGTGACGACGTCGTCGACATCGACACCGACAAGATCGCCGGAACGCTGGAGTCGCCGGTGGCCGGGCCGGTGCGACGACTGGCCGCCGAGGTGGGCGACCAGCTGCCGATCGGCGCGGTACTCGTGGTCGTCGCGCCGGAGGAGGTCCCGGACAGCGAGATCGACGCGGTCGTCGCCGAGGCGAAGGAGGCGGCGGCGTCCGGGGCGCTGGACGTGCCGGACGAACCGCA
>JBIOUO010000154.1:0-3719 GCA_044867195.1 Ilumatobacteraceae bacterium | reverse complement strand
GTCCTTGATGAGCCGCACGGCCACCGGCGCCTGCTGGGCCAGCTTGCGCGCCCACTGCAGCGCGGTGTCGAACAGCTCGTGGTCCGGCACGATCCAGGCATTCCCCCGGCCGAAACCCTCCAACGGCGGAAACCCTCCAACGGGGAAACGGTGGTTGACTCGGAGCTGTGCGCGGGCTCTTCCAGCGTGAGCGGCCGGGGTTGCCGGCGGCGTGGCGGGACATCCTCGCCGTCCGCTCGGCGCAGTGGGCGCTGCTCGACGACGGCGAGCGGGCGCGGCTCGGTGAGCTCGCCGACCACGTCCTGCGCACCAAGCGCTGGGAGGCGGCGCGCGGCTTCGAGCTGACCGACGAGGTGCGTACGGTGATCGCCGGCCACGCCGCCCTGCTCGCCCTCGGCCTCGGCGAGTCGGCCTACGACAGCGTCGGCACGATCGTCGTGCGCGGGGGCGCGATGCGGCGCACGGCACCGATGGCCGGCCCTGCCCGCGGCGTGCTGGTCGACGCTCCGGGCGCCGTCGACGGTGAGGCCCACCACGCCGACGGGCCGGTCATGGTGGTGTGGCCGACGGCCCGGCGGGAGGCGGCCAACCCCCGCCTGGGCCGGGACGTCGTGCTGCACGAGCTGAGCCACAAGCTCGACATGCTCGACGGCACGCTCGACGGCACCCCGCCGATCCTCGACCAGGCACAGCGCCAGCGCTGGGTCGACGTGTGCACCGCCGAGTACCAGTCCGTGCGCGGGGGCACGGCCGGCTGGCTGCTCCGGTCGTACGCCGGCACCAACCCGGCCGAGTTCTTCGCCGTCGCGACGGAGACGTTCTTCACGCGTCCCGTGGCCCTACAGGCGGAGAAGCCGGCGCTGTACGAGGTCCTGAGCGGCTACTACGCGCAGGACCCCGCGGTGCGGTTCACGCGAATTGTCAGCCCGATCGTGCCGAATCGGGCCGATTCCGGCTGACAGTTCGACGAATCGCGAATCAACGCTTGGCGACGGCAGTCTCGTGCAACTGCGGGAGAATGTGCTCGCCGTACGCCTGGAGCGTGCCGTCCTTGCCGTCGTGCTGGAGGTAGATCGCGAACTGGTCGACGCCGAGGTCGCGCAGCTCGTGCAGGCGGCGCAGGTGCTCGTCGACGGGCCCGAGGATGCAGAAGCGGTCGACGATCTCGTCGGGCACGAAGTCGGCGTGAATGTTGCCGGCTTGGCCGTGCTGGTTGTAGTCGTAGCCCTGGCGGCCCTTGATGTAGTCGGTCAGCGCGGCGGGCACGTCCGACGAATCGCCGTAGCGGCCGACGATGTCGGCCACGTGGTTGCCGACCATCCCGCCGAACCAGCGGCACTGGTCGCGCAGATGGGGCATCGACATCGCGTCGCCGACGTAGGCCGGGGCGGCAACGCAGATCGTGATCGCGTCGGGGTCCCGGCCTGCCTGGACTGCAGCCTCTCGCACTGCGGCGATCGTCCACGCCACGATGTGCGGGTCGGCGAGCTGGAGGATGTAGCCGTCGCCGACCTCGCCGGCCAGCGCTAGCGCCCGTGGCCCGTAGGCGGCGACCCACACCTCGAGCACGCTGCGCGCGGCCCACGGGAACGTGATCGTCGAGCCCTTGTACTCGACGCTGCGCCCGTTGCCCAGCTCGCGGATCACGTGGACGGCGTGGCGCAGCGTGTCGATCGAGACCGGCTTGCCGTTCGTCACCCGCACGGCCGAGTCGCCGCGCCCGATGCCGCAAACGGTGCGATTGCCGTACATCTCGTTGAGCGTGGCGAACAGGCTGGCGGTGACGGTCCAGTCGCGCGTCGCCGGGTTGGTGACCATCGGACCGACTGTGATGTTGCGCGTCTCGTCGAGGATCCTGCTGTAGATGACGTAGGGCTCCTGCCACAGGATGTGGCTGTCGAACGTCCACACATGGCTGAACCCGTAGGCCTCCGCCCGCTTCGCCAGCTCGACCACACGCGCCGACGGCGGCGTGGTCTGGAGGACGAGACCCAGGTCCACGTCAGCGCGTCTTCGGGAATCCGAGGTCCACCCTCGACTCGTGCGGATCCGGCCAGCGGGACGTGACGACCTTGCCGCGCGTGTAGAACGCGACGCCTTCGGGGCCGTACATATGTGTGTCGCCGAACAGGCTCGCCTTCCACCCGCCGAAGCTGTAGTAGCTGACGGGGACGGGGATCGGCACATTGACGCCGACCATCCCGACGTTGACATCCCATTGGAACTGCCGCGCCGCTCCCCCGTCGCGGGTGAAGATCGCCGTGCCGTTGCCGTACGGGTTGGCGTTGATCAGCTCCAGCCCCTCGTCGTACGACGCCACCCGCACCACCGACAGCACCGGCCCGAAGATCTCGTCGGTGTAGGCGGCCATGTCCGGCGTGACGCCGTCGAGCAGCGTCGGGTTGAGGAAGAACCCGTCGGCGGGCACGCCGTCCCGACCGTCGACGACGATCCGCGCCCCCGCGTCGCTCGCCCCGTCGACGTAGCCACGCACCCGGTCACGGTGCTCGCCGGTGATCAGCGGGCCCATCTCGTTGTCCGGCTCGTTGCCCGGCCCGACCTTGATCGACGGCACCCGCTCGGCGATCTTCGACACCAGCTCGTCGGCGATCGGCTCGACCGCCAGCACGACGCTGATCGCCATGCACCGCTCGCCGGCCGAGCCGTACCCGGCCGACACGGCGGCGTCGGCGGCGGCGTCGAGGTCGGCGTCGGGCAGCACCAGCATGTGGTTCTTGGCCCCACCGAGCGCCTGCACCCGCTTGCCAATCCTGGTGCCGGTCTCGTAGATGTAGCGGGCGATCGGCGTCGAGCCGACGAAGCTGATCGCCGCCACGTCCGGGTGCCCGAGTAGCCGGTCGACGGCGAGCCGGTCGCCCTGCACGACGTTGAAGCAGCCCGCCGGCAGGCCGGCCTTGGCCAGCAGCTCGGCCAGCAGCAGCGACGCCGACGGGTCCTTCTCGCTCGGCTTGAGGACGAACGTGTTGCCGCACACCAGGGCGTTGGCGAACATCCACATCGGCACCATCGCCGGGAAGTTGAACGGCGTGATGCCGGCGACGACGCCGAGCGGCTGGCGGATCGAGTACACGTCGACGCCCGTCGACACCTGCTCGCTGTAGCCGCCCTTCAGCAGCTGCGGCACGCCGCACGCGAACTCGATGTTCTCCAGGCCACGGGCGACCTCGCCGAGGGCATCCGACAGCACCTTGCCGTGCTCGGCGGTGAGCAGCGAGGCGATCTCCTTGCGGTTGGCGTCGACCAGCTCGCGCAGGTGGAACATCACCTCCGCCCGCCGGCCGAGCCCGGTCGCCCGCCACGCCGGGAACGCAGCGAGGGCGGCGGCGACGGCCGCGTCGACCTCGGCTTCGTTGGCGAAGTCGACGCTGGCCGCTTGCTCCCCCGTCGCCGGGTTGAACACCGTGCCGCTGCGCCCGGACGCGCTCTCGACGACAGCGCCGTCGATCCAGTGGCTGACGCGATTCATGCGCTCCTCCTCCGACCCATCGGAGTGTTTCGTGCGGGGCCTTCCCGCACGAAGCACTCCGATGCAGCAACTACTCGGATGGCCATCAGCGGATGTACTGGGACAGGCCGCGCTTGACGAACTGGCCGTGGCCCTTGGCGCCGGTGAACGTGTCGTTCTCGATGACGATGCGGCCCCGACTGAGGACCGTGTCGACCTTGCCGTCGACCTCGAAGCCCTCGTACGCCGAGTG
>JBIOUO010000153.1:0-11441 GCA_044867195.1 Ilumatobacteraceae bacterium | reverse complement strand
GCCGTGAGTCCTGCCAACCCCGCCAGCGCGGCGGCGGCCAGCGCGGCCACCCCGGTACGACGGGAGGCGGGCGAGACCATCCGCGGAAGGTTAGGCGTCACGATCCGGCTTGGCATCGCACCCCATCGGGCTGGCGACCGGTCACGTCAGCGGGCGCGTCGTCGGCAGGATCGGCGCCGGCAGCGTCGTCTCCCCGACCAGGTAGCGGTCGACGCCGGCCGCGCAGGCACGACCCTCGGCGATCGCCCACACGATCAGCGACTGCCCGCGCCCCATGTCGCCGGCCACGAAGACGCCGGAGATGCCGGTCATGAAGTCGTCGTCCCGACGCACGTTGCCGCGCTCGTCGAACTCGACGCCGAGCCGCTCGAGCCACGACTCCTTCTCCGGCCCGACGAACCCCATCGCCAGCAGCACCAGGTCGGCAGGCAGCTCCCGGTCGGTGCCCGGGATCCGCTGGAAGCGTCCGTCGACCAGCTCGACTTCGTGGACCACCATCGCCCGCACGTTGCCGGCGCCGTCGTCGACGAAGCGCTCGGTGTTCACGCAGTAGACCCGCTCCCCGCCCTCCTCGTGCGCGGAGGACGTGCGGTACACCAGGCTCCACTGCGGCCACGGGTTGCTCGGGGCCCGCTCGTCGGGCGGGCGGGGCAGGATCTCGAGCTGGGTGATCGACGCCGGCCGCTGGCGGTGCGCGGTGCCCAAGCAGTCCGCCCCGGTGTCGCCGCCGCCGATGATCACGACGTGCTTGCCCTCGGCCGTGATCGGTGGCTTCGGCAGATCTCCCTCCTGCACCCGGTTCGACCACGGCAGGTACTCCATCGCCTGGTGGATGCCGCGCAGCTCGCGGCCCGGCACCGGGAGGTCGCGCCACGCGGTGGCGCCGCACGCCAGGACGATGGCGTCGTTGGAGGCGAGCAGGATCTCGATGTCGATCGTGGTCCCGACGCCGGCGTTGGTCCGGAACTCCGTGCCCTCTGCCTCCATCTGGCCGAGGCGCCGCTCGATGTGGCGCTTCTCCATCTTGAACTCGGGGATGCCGTAGCGCAGCAGACCGCCGATGCGGTCCTCCCGCTCGAGCACCAGCACGTCGTGGCCGGCGCGGGTCAGCTGCTGTGCCGCGGCGAGCCCGGCGGGGCCCGATCCGATCACGGCGACCCGCTTGCCCGTCTTCACCGAAGGGACCTGCGGCTGGACCCAGCCCTCGTCCCAGGCGCGGTCGATGATCTCGACCTCGACCTGCTTGATCGTCACCGGGTCGGCGTTGATCCCGAGCACGCACGCCGCCTCACACGGCGCCGGGCACAGCCGGCCGGTGAACTCGGGGAAGTTGTTCGTGGCGTGCAGGCGGTCGATGGCGTCACGCCAGTGGTCGCGGTAGACGAGATCGTTCCAGTCCGGGATCAGGTTGCCGAGCGGGCACCCGTTGTTGCAGAAGGGGATGCCGCAGTCCATGCACCGCCCGGCCTGGGTCTGGACTCGGTCGAGCGGGAAGTCCTCGTAGACCTCCTTCCAGTCCCGCAACCGCACCGGTACCGGCCGTCGCGTGGGCAGCTCTCGGGACCATTTCAGGAACCCGGTTGCCTCACCCATCAGCGGCCTCCTCGGCGGCCCGGAACTGTGAGTCGGCGCGGCGACTGTCCGCCGGCGCAGCTCACAGTTCGCAGAGGGTGTCCGGAACTGTGAGCTGTCGATACGGATGTCCGCTTCGAGCACTCACAGATCGCGACACCTGCCAGGTCGCGTCGGATCAACCGGGCACCACTCGCTTCCAGAGCTCTTCCACCTACGGGCTCGCCGAGCAATCGAATCGCGTCGCGGCCAGGGTGAGCGGCGAAGGCGTCAGCCATGGGCCGCCGCCATCACGCGGGCCATCGTCTCGGTGTCGTCGAGGCCGTCGGTCTCGGCCTGCCTCATCACGGTCAGCACGCGCTTGAAGTCGAGCGGCATCACCTTGCGGAACCGGCTCACCGCCGCCGTCCACGACGCCAGCAGTCGATCGGCCACCGCCGACCCGGTCAGCTCGCGGTGGCGGGCCACGACGTCGTGGACGAACTCCCGGTCGTCGGCGTCGAGCTCCTCGAGGGCGACCATCTCCTCGTTCAGCCGGCTGCGGAAGCGCCGGTCGACGTCGAACACGTAGGCGATGCCGCCGGACATCCCGGCCCCGAAGTTGCGTCCGGTGCGCCCGAGCACGACGACGCGCCCGCCGGTCATGTACTCGCAGCCGTGGTCGCCGATGCCCTCGGCGACGGCGAGGGCGCCCGAGTTGCGCACGCAGAAGCGCTCACCGACGATCCCGCGCAGGAAGATCTCGCCGCCCGTCGCGCCGTAGGCGATCACGTTGCCGGCGATGATCTGGTCCTCGGCGACGAACGGCGCCGTCGGCGGCGGGGCGACCACGATGCGCCCGCCGGAGAGCCCCTTGCCGAGGTAGTCGTTGGCATCGCCGATGAGGCGCAGCGTGACGCCGGCCGGGACGAAGGCGCCGAAGCTCTGGCCGGCTGAGCCGGTGAGGCGGATGTCGATTGTGCCGTCCGGCAGACCGTCGCCCTTCCACACCTTGGTGATCTCGTGACCGAGCATCGTGCCGGCGGTCCGGTTGGTGTTGCGGATCGGCAGGTCGATCTCGACGTGCTGGGCGTCGACGATCGCCGGCTGGGCGAGGCGGATCAGCTCGACATCGAGCGCATCGGCGAGGCCGTGGTCCTGGGACACGGACTGGTGCATCGACTGGCCGTAGGGGTTCTGCGGGACAGCGAGGATCGGCGAGATGTCGAGCCCGTCGGCCTTCCAGTGATCGATCGCGTCGCGCGTGTCGAGCACCTCGACGTGACCGATCATCTCGGCCATCGTGCGGAACCCGAGCTGGGCCATCAGCTCGCGGACTTCTTCGGCGATGAACTCGAAGAACGTCTCGACGAACTCCGGCTTGCCGCTGAAGCGCTTGCGCAACTCGGGGTTCTGCGTGGCGATCCCGACCGGGCAGGTGTCGAGGTGGCAGACGCGCATCATCACGCATCCGGACACGACGAGCGGGGCAGTGGCGAACCCGAACTCCTCGGCGCCGAGCAGGGCGGCGATGACGACGTCGCGGCCGGTCTTCAGCTGCCCGTCGGTCTGCACGACGATGCGGTCGCGGAGCCCGTTGAGCAGCAGCGTCTGCTGGGTCTCGGCGAGCCCCAGCTCCCACGGCCCACCGGCATGCTTGAGCGACGTCAGCGGGCTGGCCCCGGTTCCCCCGTCGTGGCCGGAGATCAACACGACGTCTGCTTTCGCCTTGCTGACTCCGGCCGCAACGGTGCCGACTCCGACTTCGGCGACGAGCTTGACGTGCACGCGCGCGGCCGGGTTGGAGTTCTTGAGATCGTGGATCAGCTGCTTGAGATCCTCGATCGAGTAGATGTCGTGGTGCGGCGGCGGGCTGATCAGGCCGACCCCCGGTGTCGAGTATCGGGTCTTGGCGATCCACGGATACACCTTGTGCCCCGGCAGCTGGCCTCCCTCGCCCGGCTTGGCGCCCTGGGCCATCTTGATCTGCAGGTCGTCGGCGTTGGTGAGGTACTCCGCCGTGACGCCGAAGCGGCCGGAGGCGACCTGCTTGACGGCCGAGCGCCGCTCGGGGTCGTGCAGCCGGTCGCTGTCCTCGCCTCCCTCGCCGGTGTTCGACCTGCCGCCGAGGCGGTTCATGGCGATGGCGAGCGTCTCGTGGGCCTCGGCGGAGATCGAGCCGTAGCTCATCGCCCCGGTCGAGAAGCGGCGCACGATCGAGCGGACGGTCTCGACCTCCTCCAGCGGCACGGGCGAGCGGACGCCGTCCTTGAACCTGAACAGCCCGCGCAGCGTCGCCAGCGAGTTCGACTGCTCGTCGACCGCCCGCGAGTACTGGCGGAAGACGTCGTAGCGCTTGGAACGGGTGGCGTGCTGCAACCGGAACACCGTCTCCGGGTTGAACAGATGGATCTCGCCCTCCCGCCGCCACTGGTACTCGCCGCCGAGCTCGAGCTTGCGGTGGGCGCGTTCCTCGGGGCGGGTCGGGTGGGCGGTGGCGTGGCGGGCGGCGACCTCGGCGGCGATCTCCTCCAACCCGATGCCACCGAGGCGGCTCACGGTTCCCGTGAAGTACAGGTCAACGAGCGCCTGGCTGAGGCCGATCGCTTCGAAGATCTGGGCGCCGGTGTAGCTGGCGACGGTCGAGACGCCCATCTTGGACATCACCTTCAGCACACCCTTGCCGCACGCCTTGATGTAGTTGCGCACGGCCTTGCGCGGGTCCATGCCACCGAGCCCGTGGTGGGCTTCGGCGATCAGGTCCTCGATCGACTCGAACGCCAGGTACGGGTTGATCGCCCCGGCGCCGTAGCCGACCAGCAGCGCCATGTGGTGCACTTCGCGGGCGTCGCCGCACTCGACGAGCAGGCCGACCATCGTCCGCTGCTTGGTCCGCACGAGGTGGTGGTGGACGGCGGCCGTGAGCAGCAGCGACGGGATCGGCGCGTGGGCGGCATCGCTGTTGCGGTCGGACAGGACGATGATCCGCGCCCCGTCGTCGATCGCCGCCGACACCTCGCTGCAAATCGCCGACAGCGCCCGCTCGAGCGCCAGCCCACCGCCGGCGACGCGGTACAGGCCCGTCACGACGTGGGCCCGCAGGCCGGGGAAGGCGCCGCCGTCGTTGGCATGGACGATCTTGGCCAGCTCGTCGTTGTCGATGATCGGGAACGGCAGCACGAGCTGGCGGCAGCTCTCCGGGCCCGGACGCAGCAGGTTGGATTCGGGCCCGATCGTCGACGACACCGACGTCACGACCTCCTCACGGATGGCGTCGAGCGGCGGGTTCGTGACCTGGGCGAAGAGCTGGCTGAAGTAGTCGAACAGCAGGCGGGGGCGGGTCGACAGCACGGCGATCGGCGTGTCGGTGCCCATCGACCCGATTGGCTCGATCCCCCTCGCCGCCTCGGGGGCGATGATGACCTTCAGCTCCTCGTGGGTGTAGCCGAACAGCTGCTGGCGGCGCAGCACGCTGTCGTGGCTGAACACGACGTGCTCGCGGGGCGGCAGGTCGCCGAGCTCGACCAGGCTCTGCTCGAGCCACGCCGCGTACGGGTGCTCGGCGGCGAGGCCGATCTTGATCTCCTCGTCGTCGACGATGCGCCCCTCGGCGGTGTCGATGAGGAACATCCGTCCCGGCTGCAAACGCCCCTTGGTGACGACGCGAGCCGGGTCGATGTCGATGACGCCGACCTCCGACGCCATCACCACCAGGTCGTCGTCGGTGACCCAGTACCGGCTGGGTCGCAGGCCGTTGCGGTCGAGCACCGCGCCGATCACGGTGCCGTCGGTGAACGCCACGCTGGCCGGGCCGTCCCACGGCTCCATCACCGTCGAGTGGAAGCGGTAGAACGCCCGCCGCGCCGGATCCATCTCGGCGTTGTTCTCCCACGCCTCGGGGATCATCATCAGCACGGCGTGCGGCAGCGGGCGGCCACCGAGGTGGAGCAGCTCGAGCACCTCGTCGAAGCGGGCCGTGTCCGACGCACCGAGCGTGCAGATCGGGAACGCGCTGGCGATGCCGGGCAGCTCGCGGTCGTCGAGCATCGCCTCGCGGGCGCGCATCCAGTTCTGGTTGCCCTGCACCGTGTTGATCTCGCCGTTGTGGGCGATGTAGCGGTAGGGGTGGGCGAGCGGCCACGACGGGAACGTGTTGGTCGAGAAGCGGCTGTGGACGAGCAGCAGCGCGCTCTCGAAGCGCTCGTCGAGCAGGTCGGGGAAGAACGCGGCCAGCTGGGGCGTGGTCAGCATCCCCTTGTAGACCAGCGTCCGCGACGACAGCGACGGGAAGTAGGTGGCGAACTCCGGCTCCAGCTCGTGCTCGATGCGCTTGCGGACGAGGAACGTCTTGCGGTCGAGGGCGATGTCGCCGGCGCCCGCCGGGTCGGCGACGACGAGCTGCTTGAACGCCGGCATCGCGGCGCGTGACGTGGCGCCGAGGCAGTCCGGGTTGACCGGTACGTCGCGCCAGGCGACCACGGCCAGCCCCTCGTCGCTGACGATGTTCTCGATCGCCGCCTGCGCCTTGTCGGCGGCGACCGTGTCGGCCGGCAGGAACGCCAGCCCGACGGCGTAGTGGCCGGCCGGGGGCAGCCCGTCGATCCCCTGTTCGGCGAGGACGGCGCGCAGGAAGCGGTCCGGGATCTGGACGAGGATGCCGGCACCGTCTCCGGTGTCGGGCTCGGCGCCGGTGGCCCCGCGGTGCTCGAGGTTGGTCAGGGCGACGAGACCCGTCCGCACCAGCTGGTGGCTGCGGACGCCCTTGATGTTGGCGACGAACGAGACGCCGCACGAGTCGTGCTCGAAACGGGGGTCGTAGAGGCCGGACGGGCCTGGAGGGTGTGTGTGCATCGTCCTCGATCCACGGAAGCGGGGGTGGGCTTGGGTGGACGCCCGGGACGACGCTGTCTCGGACGGTCGGACCACTCTACCCAGCCGAGGAAAGGTCACTCATGCCGATCGGATGACGCGTCCACCGCCGTCGACGCCGCGGTGTGTGATCGACGATGCTGGTCGTCACGCAGAGGGTGGGGACCTTCGGCAGTTCTTCCGTGACGAGGACCCGCGCCTCGTGGCGATGTTGCTGGCGCTGACTGGCGATCGTCACCGCGCCGAGGACATCGCCCAGGAGGCGTCGGCCACGGCGCAGCAGGACTGGGCACGGGTGAGCGAGCGAGTCTTCGAGCGAGCGAGCAATTCGGCACGGTCTTTGCGCTCATTGGTGCCCCGAGGGGTCCCGCGATGCGGTGTCGTCGCACGATGAGAGGGTGCACCAATGAGTGGGTTCGTCAAGCCCGGCGCCTGGGTCCGCCGCGTGGCGCTCAACGCCACCTCCAATGTCAAGCGGCGTCGAGCCCAGGAGGCGGTCGCCCTGCGCCCGCTGGGTTCCGGCGCGGAGACCGGCGCGCCGGCTTCGGCCGGTGAGCCCGACGAGGAGCTTTGGCGCGCCGTCCGCGAGTTGCCGAGCAGCAGCGGTGGGCCGTTGCGCTGGCTGCCCAGCGTTCGACATACGCGACGTCGAGATCGGGGTCACTGGCGAGGATCTGGTCAACGTCGTCGCGGTCACGGGGTCGCCAGGCGATCAGCTTGTGGACGATCACGTCCTCCACGCTCAACACACCATCGCGTGCACGGTCGAGGGCCAGGTGCTGGTAGTCGGTTTGCGCGGCGAGCAGATCGACGCGGACACCATCGCCGCGAACGGACAAGGTGTGCGGGTCGTCACCTGCGTCGGCCAACTCGACGACCTCGTAGCCCCTGCTCGCGAAGCTCCTCGGCGACACCGACCAGCGAGCGGAGGAGGAAGTCGACATCGGTCGTGAACCGTGGCGTGACGCGATACAAGTTCGCCGCTAGCGCGCCGATGAGCACCGGGTCCCGGCCGAGTCGCGCGAGGCGTTCAGCGAACTCGGCGGAGTAATCCGAGGGCTCGCGCACGCTCGTGCAGCTCGGGTTCGCCTTTCGTCGCCCACCACGGGGCCAGCGGCGCATTGCCGTGCGCCGCGCGGCGGCGATCGATCGCCGCGATGACCTCGGCGCGCCAGGCCGGCGAGCCCTCGTCGTCGATCTCGGCTCCTCCCAGCGCCTCGACCTGCCGGTCGAGATGAGCCCGCTGGTCGGCAGGGATCATCGCCTCGTCGGACATCGGTGCCAGTGTGCCAGGGCGATCGCTCGGCTCACGACAAACCGGGTGGCGACAGTCTCGAATCTGAGACCCACGCCACCCGGAATGTCGGATGAGACGCTCGCCACCCAGATTCTCGCCGGCGCTGGCGTTGACGTCCCGGCCACCGCGATCGGATCTCGTCATGCTCGGCGCACGCGTCGAGCGGGCGCGCCAGCTCGACGCCGGCCGTACCGGCCGTCGCCGAAAGGCGGCCGGAGGCCGACCGATCCCGAGCTGGTCGACGCGGTGCGCGAGTTGCTCGACGACGACGGGCGCACCGCCGCTGACCTCGCCGAGGCGCTCGAAGAAGACTCAAGGTCGTCAGGAAGGTGGCCGACCAACTGGTTCGCGATGACGAGGCGTTCGCTGCCGGGAGCGGGAAGGGCCGCCGCTACTACGTCGTCCCGGCATCCGACGGCTGAGGTCATTGTAACACCGTTGCATACATGTCCGTCATCCGTTACATTCGTGGTGGTGACAGGAATCGCACACGGACTTCACGGCGCGCGGGCGGCAGCCGGACTGAGCCAGGCGGAGGCGGCGCGCCTCGCCGGCCTCAACCGCGTCGCCCTGTCGTACTACGAGAACGGGCAGCGCCAGCCTCCGCTTCGCCACGTAGTCGCCCTGGCCACCGCGTACGGGGTCGATGCTGGTGCCCTGTTCGACGGCCGGGTTGAGCCCGCGGTCGCTGCGCCGGAACAGGTGATGTTTCGCAGCTCATCGCTGCTCCACGCCCACGAGGTCCGCGCCCAGCTGCAACGGGTGCTCGGCATCGTCGGCTTCTACAATGACCTGCTCACCGATCTCGGAACGACGACGCCGATCTGGACGGCCAGCCGCTTCAACCCGGCCCGTGGGCGTCAGAAGCGCGGCTATGCCGTCGCCAAGGCGCGCGAGGTGCGGCGCAGCTTCGGGCTCGGCGACACCGCGTTCGCCGACCTCGATGCGCTCACCGGCGACGTCGCGCTCGTGTTCCGGGCACCGCTCGGCGATCTGGACTTCGCTCCGTCCGGCTTGTCGTGGCTCGACCCCGTCGCCGGCTTCTGCATCGTCGTCAATGCCTCGGTGCGTCGGTCGCATCAGCGCTTCACACTCGCCCACGAGCTGGCGCACGTGCTGTTCCATCTCGATCAGCCGCGAGTCCCGATCGTCTCGCTGTCGCGCGAGCTGGACGAGCAGGAGCGTTTCGCCAACGCCTTCGCCGGTGAGCTGCTCGTTCCCGGCCCGGCCCTCACTGAGCTGGCTGAGGAGCTGCAGCCGTGGGAGCGACTCGATGATCCCGGCACCGCCGTGCGTCTGGCCGAGCGGTTCGATGTCAGCTACGCCGCGCTGCTCGTACGGCTGCGGCAGGAGAAGCTGGTCACCCCGGATCAGTACGAAGGGCTGCGGCGGGCGTCGCCGACAGCTGTCCGCGAGGGCCTCGGACTGCCTCGCGAGCTACCCGGCGCGCAACCCGACGATCCGATCGAAGTGCCGCCAGTCGTCTATCAGCTTGCTCGCCGGGCTTACCTCGAGGGAGTCGCCGGTGAGGGGGCGATCGCTGAAGCGCTCGGCATCGACCGCCAGCGGGTGCAACGTCTCGTGCGCGCCGCAGCGCCGACCGACGACGAGCGCGACGAGGCCACGTGGTTCGCCGCCGTCGCCGAGTTCCGGGAGACCCCGCGTCGGTGAACGTGGTCTGCGACACGTCCGTCGTGCGGAACCTTGCCGTGCTCGGCTGGCACAGCGTGCTGGCCGCCGTGTGCGGCGGGAAGCTCACCTGCGTCGCCGACGTCGCGGTGGTACTGGAGGACGGCAGGGTCGGCGGCGAGATCGCCGACATCCGTGCCGCCATCGACGACGAAGCTGCGGTCGCCCAGAGCGGTTCGAGCGAGCAGTCCATGCTCGTGGCGGCGATCGAGGGTATCGACGCGCTAGCCCGAACCTTCGCCGACCATGTCACGGTCTGCGACCTCGAACCCGCCGACGCCGTCCTTGCAGTGCGCCTCGGCAGCCCTGCAGAGCGAGGCTGGCGGCGCGGACAGGGTTTGCCGGCGACTCCCCTTGGTGCCGGTGAAGCGGCTTCAATCGCTGTCGCTGTCCGCCTCGGCGCGGTCCTCGCCACCGACGACGTTCCGGCTCGACGGGCGTACGAGCGCGTCGGCGGCAGCTCGCTGTGGTGGACGACCGATGTCCTGCAACACGCCGTCGACGCGGCGCTGGTGTCGGCGGTTGAGGCGTCCTCCGCCTTCGAGGTCCTGCGCTCGCGCTACCGGTTCCACGCTCCCGATGTCACGTTCACCACCCGGCCGGCACCCGCTCGACGAGAAGGAAGGGGGACGTCTCGGTGATCCAGCCGTTCCACGTCGCCGATCAGGTACTCGACAGCTATCGGCGCTACGTCGATGCCTGCCTGCGCGACGACCGACCGGGAGTCAAGGCGGTCGTCATCTACCCGATGAACGCCCTCGCCAACGACCAGCTCAACCGCTTCCGCCGCCTCCTCGGCCCGCAGCCGGCGGTCAGCTTCGGCCGCTACCCGGCTACCTGCCCAAGCTGTTCAACGACGACGGCGCGGGGCTTCGCCGGGCCTCCCAGTACGCGCTCGATCGCTCGCCGGTTGCGAGTGCCGTTCGTCGTGCCACCGTTGCCTCCGAGACTTCTGGAACCAGCGATGGCACGGGCTGTTCGACCGGTGGGCCATGCTCGGCCAACTCCGCCGGATCGTCGCCGCGGAGTCGTTGACTGCGGACGAGGAGGAGGAGGAGGAGGAGGAGGAGGAAGAAGAAGAAGAAGAAGAAGAAGAAGAAGACCGCTTCGACTCGTTCCTGGAGGTCGAGTTCCATCGGCGGCTCGAAGCCGCCGGACTGCCGGCACCACCTCGTCCTCGAGTTCACCTACCGAGATGTGGTCGAACGATTCGCTGAGATCGAGCGCTCGCTCCATCTCGCGCTTGACCCATCCTCGGCCGAGGGCACCGAGACGGCTCGGCTCAATCAGTTGACAACGGTCGCGGTCGATCCCGACCGGTGGCTCGAGAGCGAGGCGTCACGGCAGGCGTCGCTCGCGGAGTGCAACCGCCTGCGACTGGCCGGCCACCGCCTGCGGCGGACCTGGGATTCCGATTCGCAGCCAGCAGCTGGGCATGGTGGCGATTGACCCGATTCGTGTCGCCCCGTTTTCGTCCGGATTCTGGTCGCACGTGCGACCAAGATCCGGACGAAAACGCAATGGGTCAGCTGGGCGTCGTGAACGCCGGCGGGCGCTGCTCGAAATTCGCGGTCACGGCTTCGACCTGGTTCGGCTTGCCGATCAGGCTCCCGATCACCCGCCGCTCCTCGGCGAACTGCTCGGCCGCCCCGGCGTTGGCGAGGCGGTTGAACAGCGCCTTGGCGCCGCGGACTGCGTCGGGGCTGCGGCCGGCGATCTCGGCGGCCAGCGCTATCGCGTCCTCGCGCGGCGTCTCGGTGACATGGGTCGCCAGCCCGAGCCGGCCCGCCTCGGCGCCGGAGAAGATGCGGGCGGTGAACGTCAGCTCCTTGGCCACGTCGATGCCCACGAGCCGGCTGAGGAACAGCGTGCCGGTCATGTCCGGCACCAGGCCCCAGTGGACCTCGCGCACCGAGAGCTGGGTGGCGGGATGGACGAAGCGGATGTCGGCGCCGAGCGCGATCTGGATCCCGCCGCCCAAGGCGTGGCCGTGGACGGCGGCGATGACCGGCACCGGCAGCTCCTGCCACACCCA
>JBIOUO010000152.1:0-2534 GCA_044867195.1 Ilumatobacteraceae bacterium | reverse complement strand
GCGCCACCTGGCGAGCGCCGGTGCACAAACACGGATGCGGACGTCCGGGTCAGCGGCGACGGGCGAGCTCGGTCTCGGCGGCGGCCCGCATCAGGGCGGGGTCGGGGCGGATACCGGTCCACAGCTCCTGCTGGAGGACGGCCTGGTGGACCAGCATCCCGAGGCCGTCGACGGTCCGGCAGCCGGCGTCGCGGGCGGAGCGCAGCAGCGCAGTCTGGAGCGGGTGGTAGACGAGGTCGGCGACGACCTGGCCCGGCCGGAGCACGGCGACGTCGAAGGGCAGGTCCCCGGTGCCCATCCCGACCGACGTCGCGTTGACGACCACGTCGGCGGCCGGGAGGTCGGCCTCGCTCCCGGACCGGGCCCTCGCCGCAAGGCCGGCCGCCAACTGGCCCCGCGCCGGCGTCCGGTTGACGACCACGATCTCGGCGGCCCCGGCCCGGCCTACGGCGTCGATGACGCTCCGTGCCGCCGCGCCGGCGCCTACCACCGCCACCGACGCGCCGGTGACGCCGACCCCGTCGGCGGCCAGCGAGGCGACGAACCCGTCGCCGTCGGTGCTGTACCCGACCAGCGCCCCGTCCGCGGCCCGGACCACGGTGTTCGCCGACCGCAGCGCAGCGGTCGACGGATCGAGGCGGTCGACGGCTGCGGCGACATCTTCCTTGTGCGGCGTCGTCACGGACAGCCCGGCGATACCCAAGGTCCGCATCGCCTGCAACGCCGCGCCGGCAGCTCCCGGCGCGACGTCGAACGCGACGTACGTCCAGTCGAGACCGGCGGCCGCGAATGCGGCGTTGTGCAGCGCAGGAGACAGCGAGTGGGCGACCGGATGACCGATCACGGCCGCGACCTGCACGCCGGCGATACTGCCGATCAGGCCGGCGGCGTTGAGGCAGTGAGCCGGACCATCAGTCGAGCACCCCGGCGGCGCGGGCCGCCTCGACGTTCGCCTCGTGCTGCTCGGGGGTCGCGGCGAAGGCGTGGTTTCCGTCCTCGTCGGCGAGCACGTAGTACAGGTACAGGCACGGCGTGCGATCCGGGAGCCCGGCACACAGCGGGTCGCCCACGCTGGGGTTCGGCGCCGGGTTGAGCGCGGCCTGGATCGACGCCCGCCCGGGGTTGGCGATCGGGGTCGGCGGCAATCCCTGGTTGAGGTACGTGTTGTAGGGACCGGGCGTCTGGCGCTGGACGTCGAACGGCTCCGCGTCTGGGTCGGTGCCCGCGACCTGCGTGCCGTAGCGCACGCTGGCGTCGACAGCCAGCGGCATCCCCAGGTAGAGGCGGTTGTAGATCACGCGGGCGATCTTCGGGCGGTCGGCGTCCGTCTTGGCCTCCCGCTCGACCAGCGATGCCACGATCAACGCCTGGTACGGCGACAGCCCGAAGCGCTGGCCGCGGGTCACGATGTCCTCCTGCCCGGCGACGCGCTCCATCTGCTGGATCATCCGCCCCAGCACGTGAGCCGGGCTCTCGCCGTTGGAGACCTGGTACGTGTCGGGGAAGAGCAGCCCTTCCATCGTCGTCACGCCCGGCGGGCGCAGGCTGGCGACCAGCGACGGGTCTTGCGTCGCGGCGGCCACGTCCGCTGCCGTCATCGTCGACATGTCGCGCTCGAGGCGTGCGGCGATCTGGGCGACGGTGAAACCCTCGGGGAACGTGACCTTGGTGTAGGTCTCGCTCGGCGGCGTCCGCAGCCGGGCGAGGATGTTGCCCATGTGGTCCCGCGTGCGCAGCTCGTAGTAGCCGGACGTCAGCTCGAGGCCGCCGTGGTGCTCGGTGTACCAGCGGAACACGCCGGCGTCCTCGACGAAGCCCTGCTCCTGCAGCCGCTCGCTGACCGACGACAGCGTGTCGGCGTCGCTGACCGTGAACGCCACCGGATCGCCGGGATCGCCGGCCGGATTGATCTGGTGGATGTACCACCAACCCACGAGCCCGGCGACGAGCACGACGACGATGGCGAAGACGAGCATCGTGTAGGCGAACCACTTGATCGAGCGGGTCTGCCAGCGCAGCCGCTCGACGCTGGTGGCGTCGCGGGCGTCGTCCCAGGGGTCGGTGCTCCAGTCGAGCGTCTCCAACGCCTCGAGCGAGTCGAGGTCGTCGATGCCCCGGGCGGAGGCGACGTCACGCCCGTCGGCGGCCGCCCGCTTCGCCGCCCGTTCCCGGGCCAGCTCGTCGGCGATCCTCATTGGTGCACCCTGGCATCATGCGCCGACGCCAGATCATCGGACCGTTCGGGGCACCAATGAGAGGAAGACCGTGCCGAATCGTTCGCTCGCTCGAAGTGGTCGATTGCCTCGCTCGCTCGCAGACTCGCTCGCTCGGACAGTCGCTCGCTCATTGGTGCACCCTGGCATCATGCGCCGACGCCAGATCGTCGGACCGTTCGGGGCACCAATGAGATGAAGACCGTGTCGAATCGTTCGCTCGCTCGAAGTGGTCGATTGCCTCGCTCGCTCGCAGACTCGCTCGCTCGGACAGTCGCTCGCTCATTGGTGCACCCTGGCATCATGCGCCGACGCCAGATC
>JBIOUO010000151.1:0-9358 GCA_044867195.1 Ilumatobacteraceae bacterium | reverse complement strand
GGGTCCGAAGATCAGGTTGCCGAGCGGGATCGACCCGCCGAACGACATGAACCACAGCGGCATCACACTCGCCCGCTCGGTGTCGGCGAGGTTCTCCTGGAAGATCGTGATCAGCGACGTCGCGGTGAGGAAGTAGGCGAAGCCGAGGACGAACGCGATCGGGAAGGCGGGGCCCACCGAGCGCACCAGCGCGAACCCGGTGACGCTGGCGGCGAACAGCAGTAGGCCGTCGACGACGAGCCGGCGCCGGTCGACGACGGCCAGCACGGTGCCCACCGCCAGCGCGCCCAGACAGGCGCCGAGACCCCACACTGTGTACAACAGCCGGTAGCTGGCGCTGTCGACGTCGACCCCGAAGTTGCGCCGGGCGACCGACGGGAACAGCCCGACGTACGCCAGGCAGACGACCGAGAAGACCGTCATCGTCACCAGCGCGCGCGACAGCACCTGCCGGCCGCGGGCGATGTTGATGCCCGTCAGCAGGCGCCGCCAGCCGACCTCGGGGTGATGCCCCCGGATGTCGGGGACTCGCACCACGAGCAGGGCGGCGATCAGGAACAGGTACGTGGCGGCGTTGACGAGGAACAGCCCGGCCGTCGACACGCCCAGGATGCCGAGCACGGCGGCGAGCACCGGACCGATCACCCGGCTGGCGTTGATCATCACCGAGTTGAGGCTGACCGCGCCGGCGAGATCGCGACGATCCACGAGCAGCGGGACGGTGGCTTGGAACGCCGGCGCGTTGAGGGCGTTGCCGATGCCGATCACCAGCGAGCAGGCGAAGAGCGTCCACAGCGGGGCGTCGATCGCCACGAACACCGCCAGCAGCGCGCTGAACGCGCCCTGCACGGCCTGCATCACCACGAGATACGGCCGCCGGGGGAAGCGGTCGGCCAGCACGCCGGCGGGGATCGACAACAGCAGCAGCGGCCCCAGCTGGGTGAACACCAACAGCCCGACCATCGTCGCCGACTCGGTCTGGTGCTCGATGTAGGCAGGCAGCGTGAAGTTCTGCATCCACGTGCCGACGTTGGACGCGAACAGCCCGAGCCAGATCAAGCGGAAGTCGCGATACGACAGCGCGGCGCGCGCGGTGCCAGGCCGGTGGGAGTGTGACAGGGCGGCGGTGGGCGCGGACATCGACCGAGCGGTCAAGGTAGTGGAGGTGGCCATAAGCACCCGACTCGACCCCCCGATCCTCGCTCGCGGACGGCTGGTACGGTCACCGTATGACTGCCGCAGGCACTTCGAAGCTGACGATGGCGGAGCTGACGAAGGTGGCCGCCGAGCGATACGGCGACGCCCCGGCCGCCATGTACCGCGGCGACGACGAGTGGGTGACGATGTCGTTCCGCGAGCTGTGGTCCCGCGTCAGCGACCTCGCCCGCGGCCTGATCGCCCTCGGCATCAACGTCGGCGACCGCGTCGGTGTGCTCAGCAACACGCGCGTCGAGTTCACGCTCGTGGACCTCGCCGTGTCCTCGGCTGGCGGCATCGTCGTGCCGGTGTACCCGACCAACTCGGCCGACGAGTGCGAGTGGGTGCTCGGCGACTCCGGCGCCACCGTCGTCGTCTGCGAGACGCCCGAACACGTCGCCAGAGTCGAGTCGGTTCGCGAGCGGCTGCCGGACCTGGAGCACATCGTGGTCATCGATGCGCCAGCCGGCAAAGCGATGTCCCTCGCCGACCTCGAGGCCAGCGGGGCCGGCAGCGACGAGGCCGAGCTCGACCGGCGGGCCGCCGCCGTCGGGCCTGACGACGCTTGCCTGATCATCTACACGTCCGGCACGACCGGGCGGCCGAAGGGCGTCGTGCTGACGAACAAGGGCTTCGCTGCCGGGCGCCGCTCGGCCACCGAGATGCACCTGTTCGGCGAGGGCGACGTCGTCTACCTGTACCTGCCGCTGGCGCACGTCTTCGCCCAGCTGATCCAGGCCGACTGCGTCGAGGTCGGGGCGACGATCGGCTTCTTCGGGGGCGACACGTCGCAGATCGTGGCCGAGCTGTCGGCGGTCAAGCCGACGGTCCTCCCGTCGGTGCCGCGGATCTTCGAGAAGGTGTACTCCGTGGCCATGAGCATGGTGCCCGAAGGAGGCGAGGAGGCGACCCGCCAGGCGATCGAGCTCGGGCTGCGCGTGCGCTCGGCGCGTGCGCGCGGTGAGGAGGTCAGCGAGACCGAGGCGGTCGAGTTCGACCGCGTCGACAGCGAGATGTTCGCCCTCGTGCGCAGCATCTTCGGCGGGCGGATCAAGTTCGCCGTGTCCGGGGCGGCGCCGATCGCCTCGGAGATCCTGGAGTTCTTCTACGCCGCCGGAGTGCCCGTCTTCGAGGGCTGGGGGATGACCGAGACGACCTCGATCGGCACCCTGAACCTGCCCAACGCGTTCAAGTTCGGCACCATCGGGCAACCGGTCGCCGGCGCCGAGGTGCGCATCGCAGACGACGGCGAGATCGAGATGGCGGGCGAGATGATCATGCGCGAGTATTGGCGCAACCCCGACGCGACCGCCGACGCGATGACCGACGACGGGTTCCTGCGCACGGGCGACCTGGGGGCGATCGACGACGACGGCTACGTCACGATCACGGGGCGCAAGAAGGACATCATCATCACCGCGGGCGGCAAGAACCTCACACCCGCCAACATCGAGGGTGACCTGCGGCGCTCGCGATGGATCTCGCAGGCCGTGATGTACGCCGACCGCAAGCCGTACCCGGTGGCGCTGATCACGCTCGACCCCGAGCAGATCATCCCGTGGGCCGAGGCCAACGGGTTGCCGAACGATCTCGCGGAATTGGCCGGCCGGCCCGAGGTCCGCGACCTGATCCAGCGCGAGCTCGACGCCGTGAACGAGAACTACGCCAAGGTCGAGCAGGTCAAGAAGTTCGCCATCCTGCCTCGTGACTTCACCCTCGAGCACGGCGAGCTGACGCCGTCGCTGAAGCTCAAGCGCAACGTCATCTACGACGCCTACTCCGACGAGTTCGAGAACCTCTACGGCTGACACCTTCCGCCGCAGGGCGTGCGCCGGGATCGGGGCCGGGGTGGGCGGGTTGAGCCGGGTCAGCTGGCGGGCGGCGGGCTGTCGTTGAGGTCTTCTGCGTCGGTCGTCTCGATGGCATCGACGGCTGCCGACCCCGTGGTCGTGACGTTGATGTGGCGATCGTCAGCCACGCACGAACCCGACCATCGGTCGTCGCCGACGACCCGCATCCCGTGGAAGGTCCGTTCGACGCCGTCGACGCGGATGCTCCGGTCCTCGGGCTCGACTCGCAGGTCGAGCGGCAAGGTCAGATCGCCTTCGTGGCCGTGGAGGTAGTGCCGAAGGGCGTCGGCGATGTTCAGCCGCTGCATGAGGCCTGTGGTGCTCCGCGGCCCGGCGAGCTCGGTGCCGATCTCGATCTCGCCGTCAGCGAAGGTGGCACAGATGCCAAGGTGGCTCGCCGTCTCGCCGCTGAACCCGAAGCCACCCAAGTACACGTAGTCGGGCGTCGGGTGGACAGGCCGATACGGCTGGAAGGGTGCGGTCCGCGCCGCCTGGCGCCAAGTCATGGGGATGTCGGGGCCCACGCCAGGATCTTCGCGCCGAGAGGCCAGGGCGATGAGTTTGAGTCGCTTGGCCCGTCAACATCGCATGGCCGAGACCACCCTCACTGGCGTGATGACCGTCGCCGTTCCTGTCTCTGACCAGGACGCCGCCGTCACACTGTTCCAACAGCTCGGGCTCGCGATGCGGTTCGACGCCGAACTACAGCCCGGCTTCCGGTGGATCGAGATGGCCCTGCCGAGCGGCGGTACGACCATCTCGCTCGTCCGTAGCGGTGATGACCTTCCCGCTGGCGTCGATACCGGCATTCGGTTCGCGACACCCGATGCGCGAGCCGCGCATGCCGTCGTCCGCGAGCTGGGTCTCGACGCCGGCGCACTCCTCGATTGGGAGACAGCGCCACTGATGTTCTCGTTCGTCGATCTTGACGGCAACCGCTTCTACGTCACCGAGGCGCCAGTGTCGTGATCGACCATCAGTCGGGGTCTGCGAATGTCACGACGTCGACCGGCTCGGGAGCAGCAGTTCTGGGCGTGTTGGCTGCCACCTGCCCGATCTGGGCGCGCTGCCTGCCTACAGCTGGCAGCCAACGCGCCCAGATGCCCGCTGAGTGATCTGTACCAGCGGCGGGGAATACTGCGAGCGCGATGAGTGGCCGTCGGGGCGATTACCCGGTCGTCGGACGGGGCGACGAGCTTGCGGTGCTTCAGCGCGCCGTCGCTGGTGCCGCTGAGGGTCAGCCGGCGATCGTGCTGGTCAGTGGTGAGGCCGGGATTGGCAAGTCGACACTGTTGTTCGAGGCGGCTCGACTGGCGGGCACCGAGCTGTACCTGGGTCGCTGTGTGCACGTCGGCGGGGACGCGATCCCGCTCGCTCCGATGGTTGATCTGGTCCGGCAGGTGCAGCGAGGTCGCGAGGTCGGCCAGCTGCACTCTCTTCAGCGGCTGAGCGAGCTGGCGATATCCGGCGCAGGGCGCGTCGGCGACGTGTTCACTCTGGCGCTCCAGCTCGTCGGGGAGTTGGGCGGGGCAGGCCCGGTTCTCGTCGGCTTCGATGATCTCCAGTGGGGCGATCCCGCGACGTGGGACCTGTTCGAGCACATCGCGCGGAACCTTGTCGACGAGCGGATTGTGCTCGTGGGCGCCTACCGCGCCGACGAGGTCGCCCGCGACCCGGACATGCGCCGTCGTGCCGCCGAGCTGAGTCGGGTGGCCGGCGTCGAGCGGGTCATGCTGGCCGGGCTGGATCGGAACGCCGTGGCGGTGCACGCCGCGGCCGTCTTGGGCATCCCTCCGCCGCCGTCGCTGGTGGACGAGCTCGTGCGGCGAGGCCAGGGCAACCCGTTCTTCACCGAGCAGCTCGTTGCTGCCCACGTCGCCGGTGATGCGATCCCAGCGCTGCTGTCGGAACTCCTCGCAGCCGACATCGCCAGTCTCGAGCCCGCAGGGCGACACGTGCTTGCGGCGCTCGCCACCGTTGGCCGGGAGACCGATCCGGAGCTGCTGGCCGCAGTCGTCGAGCTCGACGAGGCGGCGACTGAGGCCGCGGTTCGCGCGGCGATCGAGGCCCGGCTGGTGGTCGTTGACCCGGCGACTGACGTCTATCGGTTTCGGCATCCGCTGATCGGCGAGGTCGCCTATGGCACCGCGTTGCCGACCGAGCGGCGTCGTCTGCACCGAGCCGTGGCGTCGGCGTTGCAGGCCGACCCCCGCCTTGGGCTGACCGCGACCGATGGCGCCGGTGAGCTGGCGTTCCACTTCGACCGTGGGGGCGACGAACCCGCCGCGTTCGAGGCGCTGTTCGCGGCGGCGGACTCGGCCGAGCTGATCGCTCCGGCGACCTGTCTCGCCCACCTGGAGCGGATCTTCGAGCTGTGGGAGCGACACGCGACTCCTGCGCACCAGCCGCAGCTGGTGTCGCGCTTGTGGCAGGCCGCCGATCTTGCCCACGCCACCGGTCACAACGAACGTGCTGTCGCGCTGGCTCGACGTGCGTTGGAGCTCGGCGCCCCGCCTGAGGGGCGGGCATGGGCGTTCGAACGACTCGGCCGATTCCTGTGGTCATCGGGCCTGATGGAGGAGAGCGCGGCGACGTACGCACACGCCGCAGACCTCGTCGACACAGACCCTGGGCACAACGCGGCCGGCGCGGCCTTGACATACGGGGGTCTCGCCCAAGCGGAGCTCATGTTCTGCCGCTTCGACCGTGCGGAGCACTGGGCGAACCGAGCGCTGGCCGCCGCGGACCCGCACGACGCAGCCTCCCGGTCAGCTGGCCTGCGCGTGCTCGGTGTGGTGGAGACACTGTCCAGCGAAGTCGATACTGGGCTCGAGGACTGCCGCGCCGCGGTCGACGACAGACTGCCACCCCACCGTTGGGCACTCGCCAACGCCATGCTGGCGATGATCCTCTTCGACGTCGGTCACACTGAGGAAGGTCTGAGCGTGGCCCAAGACGGCGCCGCGCTGTCCCAGCGCGCCGGGTTCGAGACAAGCTTCGGGACCTTTCACTGCGGCGTGGCCGCCCGGTGCCTGGTGCGCCTCGGCCGTTGGGAGGAGGCCGACAACATCCTCGCCGGCGTCGGGTCGCTGGAGTCGACCCCGATCGGTGCGATCCAGCTCGACGCCGCAGGTGCACCGCTGGCCGCTCGTCGGGGACGGCTCGAAGCCGCTGCCGAGCTCGCCGAACGCCTTCGTCGTCACCCCGCAGATCCGTTCAGCCAGGCGATCATCGAGACCGCGCTCGTAGACGTGCACCTGGCAGCGAAGCAGTGGGATCGCGCGGTGGACATCGCGTCGAGGGCGCTGAACCCGAAGCCGGACACGGCTCCCCGGTTCGTGGCCCGCTTCACCGCCGGTCTGGTCACCGCCACCGTGGAACGAACCCTCGACATGCTCGCCCGCCAGGAGGCCGTCGATGTCGACGCGATCCTGATCGATCTCGGTCGCCGGATGGAGGTGGCCCGTGCTGATCCCGGCTCCGGCAGCCCGGCCGCGGCAGCAAATATCGCCATTGCTGAGGCGATGATCACCCGCCTCCGGGACAGCGACCCGGCCGCCTTCGCGCAGGCTGCCGTCGCCGCCGAACGAATCGGCGACGCTTGGCTCACCGCAGCCGCCCGACTCCACGAGGCCGACGCCGCCGCCAGGGCAGGTGCGGCCGCCCAGGCTGTGGATGCTGTGCGCGCCGCCTGGAACACTGCGACGGCGCTCGGTGCCAGGACCCTTGTCGACGACATCGAGGCGCTCGCTCGACGGGCGCGCATCAGCCTTCACGCGCCGGCCGTGCCGGTTCTCGGGGAGTCCGACGCTGTGCGGCTCGGCCTCACATCACGGGAGGCGGAGGTCCTCACTCTGGTCGCCGGGGGAAAGACGAATCGGGAGATCGGCGCCGAGCTGTACGTGTCGGAGAAGACCGCCAGCGTCCACGTCTCCAACATCCTGCGCAAACTGGGCGTCAGCAGCCGAGTCGACGCCGCCGCCATCGCGCAGCGGGTCGGAGTGGCCTGACTCCGCGAGATCTGAGGGGTGGTGCCCGATGCGGCCCTCGACCTCTTAGCCCGATCGTGGCAATGTGCAGATCGCCATCTTCGCCTACGACCACATGACGGCACTCGACGCCGTCGGCCCCTACGAGATCCTCAGCCGACTGCCCGGGGCGGAGACGATCGTGGTCGGCGAGCAGCGCGGCCCGGTTCGCTGCGACACCCGGAGCCTCACCCTGCTTGCCGACGCCAGTGTCGACGACGTCGCCACACCCGACGTCGTCGTCGTGCCGGGCTGGTCCGGCGCCAAGCAGGACAACCTGCTGCGCCCCGGTCCGTTCCAAGAATGGCTGCGTGCGGTCGACCGGCACACGACCTGGACCAGCTCCGTCGGCACTGGTGCCATCATCCTGGCCGCCGCCAACCTCCTCATCGGCCGCCGGGCGACCACTCACTGGCTGTCCGTCGAGTGGCTGGCCGAGCTCGGTGCCGTGCCAGCAGGTGGGCGGCTCGTGCGCGACGGCAAGTACGTCACCGCTGCCGGCGTGTCGGCAGGCGTCGATATGGGCCTCATCCTCGCCGCCGCGCTCACGGACGAGCGAACCGCCAAAGCGATCCAACTTCTCCTGGAGTACGACCCGCAGCCCCCGTTCGACTGCGGCTCAGCGGACACGGCGCCGGCCGAGATCGTCACGACCATGCGCGCCCTGCGCCGGTTCATCGTCAACGGAGCCGAGGAGGCATGACCGCCACGCGCGGACCGACGGCCGGTGACGGCGGCGACCCGCGTGCCGGCATCGGCCGGCATGGCCGTGCCACCGTCCAGGTCTCCACCACCTGGCGTACGCTTGGCGTGACGAGCCCGATCGACGGCCGTCGACCCACGACTCGGGATGTCCTGAAGCCAATCTGAGGGGTCGCGCCCGATGGCGGACCGGGCCCCTTAGGCCGAGCATGAGCGCACGGCAACCACCGCCACCGACCACACCGCCCAAGGAGGCCCCATGCAGATCGCACTCGCCCTCTACCCGAGCTTCACCATGCTCGACATCATCGGCCCGTTCCAGGTCCTCGCCGACGTGCCCGGCCACGACGTCGTCTTCGTTGCCGCCGATGCGGGACCCGTGGTCGACCACACCGGCCGCGCGACGCTCATCGCCACGAAGTCGTTTGCCGAGGTCGCCGAGCCCGACATCGTCGTCGTGCCCGGAGCGCTCGGTGACACCGAGATCCAACCCGAGCTCGTCGAGTGGCTCCGCGCCGTGCACCCGACGACGACGTGGACGACGAGCGTCTGCACCGGCGCCATCTACCTGGCTGCCGCCGGGATCCTCGACGGACTCGACGCCACGACGCATTGGGTCCGCAAGCGTGCGCTCGAGCAGCTCGGCGCCCACTACACGACCGACCGCGTCGTCGAGCGCGGCAAGATCATCACCGCGGCCGGTGTCTCCAGCGGCATCGACATGGCCCTCGTCCTGCTCGATCGCATGTACGGATCCGAGATCGCCCAGATGATCCAGCTCGCCATCGAGTATGACCCGCAGCCGCCCTTCGACGCCGGCTCGCCCGCCAAGGCTCCCGCCGCGCTCGTCGAGCTCGTCCAACAGCGCATCGGCGAGGGACCCGCGCTTCCCACCACCACCGGAGGTACCAGATGAACACACCGACGCTCACCACCGACGTCCGCGCCCGGCTGCGTGCCGCGTGGGCCGCCGAGCTCGACGCCGCCCGTGCCGCCCGTTCGACCGGCGACACGAGCGCCGAATGGACGCACCTCGAACGCGCCCACATCCTCAGCCAGCCGATGGCCGGCCCGCACGTGCGCACCCACGTGGCGATGCTCACGGCGGCGCTCCGCCGCCGCGACCGGCACGAGCTCGTCGGTCAGCTCTTCCGGATCATCGTCGCCGCACCCGGATCGCTGACCGGCAAGTACCCGGTCGGCAACACCGGCGGCGCCGACGTCAGCGCGTTCGCACCGATGACCGTTCCCGACGACCTGCGGCCGCTGCTGCCCGCCACAGTGGAGGCACCGTGAACCACACCACCCACGACACCACCCACGACACGACCGACATGACCGCCACCTTCTCGAGCGACGTCACCGGCCTCGCCGAGGCCACCTGGCCCGCCGTCGTCACGCTCGACAACGGCGACGCCTACGACCTGCGCATCGCGCCCGTCGCCAAGGACGTGGGCGACGACCGCGTCCGCATGCTCTCGTACAACGGCTCGATCCCGGGTCCGACGCTGCGGGTGCGGCAGGGATCCGAAGTCGTCGTGCACGTCCGCAACGACGGCGACACCGAAGCGACCGTCCACT
>JBIOUO010000150.1:0-2003 GCA_044867195.1 Ilumatobacteraceae bacterium | reverse complement strand
ATGAGGCAGTTCGGCATCGACCACAGCGGGTGGTCGGCCGGCAGTGGCTCGGGATCGGTGACGTCGAGCCCGGCACCGCCGATCACGCCCTCGCCCAGCGCCTCGACGAGGTCGTCGGTGACGACGTGGCGGCCGCGGGCGACGTTGATCAGCCAGGCGTGGTCCTCCATCAGCGACAGCTCGTCGGCGGCGATGATCCCCTCGGTCTCCGCGGTCAGGGCGAGTGCCAGCACGACGAGATCGGCGCCGGGGAGCGCATCGGCGTAGCGGTCGGCCTCGAGGACGTCGTCGACGCCTTCCAGGTGGTTGGCCGTCCGCCGCACGACCGTGATGTGGCAGTCCCACGGCTGCAGCAGGCGCACGAGCGCCTCCGTTATCCCGCCGCCACCCAGGATCGTGACCCGTGCCCGCAGCAGGTTGCGCCCGTGGGGGGCCATCCAGTCGTGGGCCCGGGCGTAGGTGCCGAATCCGCGCAGCCCGGCGAGCGCCAGGGCCAAGGCCATCTCGGCGACCGGCTCGGCGTACACGCCCTTGCCACAGGTCCAGGTGCGGTCGTGGTCGACAAGGTGGACGAAGTTCTCGATGCCGGCGAACGGCAGCTGCACCCAGCACACGTCCGGCGCGGCGTCGAGAGCCTCGGCGAGAAGGTCCGGATGGCGGGGATCGGCCCACACGATCGCCTCCGCGTCGGCCAGCGGGACGATCTGGCCACCGCCGTCGGTGACCGCCTCGGCCATCCAGCCAGGGGCCCCCTTCGGGGCGAGGGCGATGCGCGGGGCCTCGGGTCTCGACATGTGCGGCCCGAGATTACCGGCCCGCTGCTCCTCGCGGCGGCTCCCCAGCAGGTTGACCGGGGCCACCTCGCGGCGAGCACGCCGACGTCGTGGTTCCGGATGGAATGTTCCGGGTAGCAGGCGGGTTGGAGTCCTGTGCAATGAGTGATTCGATCGGCATGTACCTCAACGAGATCGGCAAGGTGTCGCTACTCGACGCGGACGAGGAGAAGGAGCTGTCGCGCGCCATCGAGGCCGGACGTGAGGCCGCAGAGCGGATGGCCGCCGGCGAGCGCAGCGCCGAGCTGCGCCGGGCCGTGTCGGCCGGGGCGCGGGCGAAGGACCGGTTCATCCGCTCCAACCTGCGGCTGGTGGTGAGCATCGCCCGCCGCTACCCCCTGCCCCAGGGGATGGACCTCGGCGACTTGATCCAAGAGGGGAACCTCGGTCTCGAGCATGCCGTCGACAAGTTCGACTGGCGCCGGGGCTTCAAGTTCTCGACATACGCGACGTTCTGGATCCGCCAGGCGATCGGGCGGGCGCTCGACCAGAAGGGCAGCCTGATCCGCATTCCTGGCGACCGGGCCTCGATGCTGCGGTCGGCGCTGCGCCAGGCAGGCGGTGACATCGACACGCTGGATGCCGACAACGCCGAGCTGCACCTGCTGACGTCGACCGCGTCGCTGGACAAGACGATCGGCGACGACGGCGACGCCACACTCGGCGACTTGCTGGCCGACAATCACGAGACGCCTGAGAACGTCGTGATGGCCGGCGTCGAGCTGGACCTGCTCGACGACCTGCTGGGCACGTTGGACGACCGCGCCCGTTACGCCGTGAAGGCCCGCTTTGGCCTGCTCGACGGCGAGCGGCACAGCTTCCGCGAGGTCGGCGAGGAGCTGGGCATCACGGCTGAGGCCGCCCGCCGGCTCGTCAACCGGGCGCTGTCCCACCTCCGCCGCGACGCCGACAGCGCCCTCGTCGACGAGCTGCTCGAGTCGCTCGACCCGCGGGCCCGGTTCGCCGTGGAGGCCCGCTTCGGGCTCCTCGACGGTGAGCGCAAGAGCTTCCGCGAGGTCGGCGCCGAGCTGCACCTCCTGACATCGACGGCCTCGCTGGACAAGACGATCGGCGACGACGGCGACGCCACGCTCGGCGACCTCCTGCCCGACGACGAGATGTCCCCCGAGGACATCGTCCTGGCCGGTGTCGACAGCGAGCTGGTCGACG
>JBIOUO010000149.1:0-6816 GCA_044867195.1 Ilumatobacteraceae bacterium | reverse complement strand
GCCATGTTCGCCTGCGTGGCCTGCACGAAGCGGGCGTTGTCGGCCACCTCGCCGAAGTTCCAGCCCTCGCCGTAGAGGTAGATCCGCTTGCCGTCCACCCCGTCGCGTCGTGGCGTCAGGCGGTCCAGGGCGTGCCGGACGGCGAGCATGTTGGCCTTCGAGTGGTGGCCCATGAGGTCGAAGCGGAACCCGTCGACCTTGTACTCGCGTGCCCACGTGACGACGGAGTCGACCATCAGCTTCTCCATCATCCGGTGCTCGCTCGCCGTGTTGGCGCAGCACGTCGACGTCTCCAGGGCGCCGGTCAGCGAGAGCCGCTGGTAGTACCCCGGCACGATCCGGTCGAGCACGCTGTGCGGGTCCTGACCGGCGGCGGACGTGTGGTTGTAGACGACGTCCATCACGACCCGCAACCCGGCGCCGTTGAGCCCGGCGACCATCTGCCGGAACTCACGCGTCCGCCCGGCACCTTCCGGGTTCGTCGCGTAGGAGCCCTCCGGCGTCGTGTAGTGCAGCGGGTCGTACCCCCAGTTGAAGCCGTCACGATCGGCGACGGCACGGACGCACGCCTGCTGCTGCTCGCTGTCGGGCGGCAAGGAAGGCAGGTCGCACGCCGGGACCTGCTGGTCGGCGCGCCGCTCGGGGATCGTGGCGATGTCGAACACCGGCAGCAGATGGACGGTGTTCAGCCCGGCGCCCGCCAGTGCACGGAGATGACGCATGCCGGCGCTGCCGGTGTCGGTGAACGCGAGGTACGTGCCACGGTGCGCCGCGGGCACCGTCGTGTCGCCGATCGAGAAGTCGCGCACGTGGAGCTCGTAGATCGTCGAGTCCTCCGGCTGGGCCAGCGGCGGCTTGGCCAGCGAGCCCCAGCCCGGCGGTACGAGCGCCTCATCGTCGAGGTCGACGATGACCGAGCGCGCCGAGTCGGTCGTCAGCGCCAGCGAGTACGGGTCGGTGACCTGGTTGGTCTCGACACGGCCGGTCGCCGGGACGTACACGGCGACCTCGTAGCGGTAGCTGCCACCCTTCCACGACGGATCGCCGCCCACGCTCCACACGCCGTCGCCGTCGCGCCGCATGGCGATGCGGTCGGTCCGCGTGGCGCCGGGCCGGCGCAGCAGGAGGTGGACGTCTTTGGCGGTCGGCGCCCACAGGGCGAGCGTGAGCCGCTGGCCGCGCCAGGTCGGGCCGAGCTGGCGCTCGTAGGCGCCGGCGTAGACGTCGTCGAGGACGCCCGGGATCTGGACGCCGGTGGCGTCGACGAGGCGTCCGAGGTCGTCGTAGGCGGCCACCGCCAGCTGTCCGGTGAGCAGGTTCTCCACGTCACCGGCGACGCTGTCGGGCAGGCGCAGCGCGTCGAGCTCGGCGAGGTGCGGGTACAGCGCTTGGACGTCAGCCGGCAGCCCGGCGGGATCGAGCGTCAGCGGGTACGACGTCCCGCCGGTGACCGCCTCGTCGTCCACGCCGAGGCCGCCAGTCGGGGCGACGTGCAGCCGGAAGTGCCAGCCCGCCGCCTCCGGTGGCAGGTCCCACGCCAGCAGCTGGCGCTCGAGCCACTGCGCCCGCTGGGCGCGCAGATCCGGGACAGCGCCGGCGCGGGATGTCGTGATCGTCAGCACGTGCGTCGCCAGAACGTAGGAGAACGTGACACGCGCCCCGGCCGGCACCGTGTACGCGATGTTGCTGCCGTCGCGCACGCCTCCAGCCCCGTAGTTCTCTGCCCACGTCAAGCCATGGGCGACCTTGGCCTCGTACGAGCCGGGCGGGATCAGGGTCGTCGACCACGTCCATGTGCCGTCGGCGTCGGGATCCTGGAGCCATGGCCGCATGCACGACGGGTCCCAGTCGCCGCCGCAGCCAAGCTCGGACTGGTGGCTCCCCGGCACGGTGATGATCGGGCTCTCGACGTCGGTCGTCACCCAGTGCGTGCCGTGGTCGTAGTAGAAGTTCACTGTCCGAGCGGCGGTGAGGTTGAGCGGGATGTTCGCCCCGTTCCTTGCCCCGCCGGCGCCGTAGTTCTCGTCCCACGACTTGTTGATCGCCGCCTTGTACTCGTACGAGCCAGCCGGCAACGTGGCCGTGCCCTTCCAGATCTGATCGCGCGGATCGAGCGTCAGCTGGGCCTGCGGGCAATCGGGCTGCCAATCGCCCGGGCAGCCCATCTCCGAGCTCAGCGAGCCGGGCACGCTGACGGCGTCGGGCTGGACGACCGGACCACCGTCGCCCCCACCGCCACCGGCCGGCACCGGGTCGCCGACCGTGGCCGAGGTCTGGGCGACCGACAGGTTGCCGCTCGGATCGCGCAGCACGGCGCGGTACTCGACGAGCGACCCCTTGGGCAGCCCGGTGACGTCGTGGAACACCCGGTAGGGGGCGTTGTCGTCGGTGCCGAGCGGCGTCCAGTCGGTCTGGCCGACCTGGCGCCAGGCGATCGTCACCTCGTCGAACCCGCCCTGGGGGACCATCACGCCGATCTCTGCGCGGCCGCCCACGACGCCACCGGGCGCCGGCGTGCGGAACGTCATCGTTTCGGCCTCGTCGTCGGACGGCAACGATGACGAAGCTCGCCAGACGATCGCCGACAACGGTGGCACGGTCACGGTCACCCGCGCCTCGCCGTCGCTGGCGACGCTGGCCGTGCCAGCCGGCCACAGGCCGCGGAACGTCGTGTCCGGCGTCGACGTGGCGAACGTCGCGGTCTGCGCCTGCTCGCTGTTGTTCGCTGCGACGAGGTACTCCCGCTGCTCGCCGGCGTCGATCCGGCTGAACGCGTAGATGCCGGCCCGAGCGCTGGCATAGCGGTGGATCTGCGCCCCGTCGGCCAGTGCCGGGTGCTGGGCGCGCAGCCCGGCCAGCGCGGCGACCCACCGGTACAGCGGGTGCGTCGTGTCGAAGTTGGCGTCGGCCGTCGTGGCGTCCGTGCCGATCAGGTCGTCGTCGTTGTACGAGGCGACCTGGGACGGGAACATGTCCTGGCGGGCGTTCTGGTCGCCGCCCGGATCGCCGACGAAGCCCTGCTCGTCGCCGTAGTAGACGACGGGCTGCCCACGGCTGAGGTACATCAGCGCGTGCGCCAGCCGGTCGCGCCGCAGCAGCTCGTCACCGCTCGCCCCGCCGTCGGTGAGGAAGCGACCGATGCGCCCCATGTCGTGATTGCCGAGGAACGTCGGCAGCGAGTAGGCGTTGGAGTCGGTGTCGGTGTAGTAGTCGTCGGAGGCGAAGAAGTCGCGCAGCTCGGTCGTCGGGCGGCCGTTGGCGAACCCGGTGGCGCTGGCCTGGAACCCGAAGTCGAGTGTCGCCTGCAGCCGGCCCTCGGTCGTGTAGCGGGACGTGAACGCCGGGTTGGCGTCGAACACCTCGCCGAAGGCGAAGAAGTCGTCGTTGTTCTCGACGTGTGCCTCGTCGGCGATGGCCGCCGAGAACTGCTGCCAGAACTCGATGTTGACGTGCTTGACGGTGTCGATGCGGAAGCCGTCGATGCCGAAGTCGACCCACGCCCGGTAGATGTCGCTCATCCCCTGGGCGACGAACGGCTGCTCGGTGAACAGGTCGTCGAGGCCGACGAAGTCGCCGTACTCGCTCGACTCGCCGGCGAATGTCGAGTTGCCGCGGTTGTGGTAGTAGCGCGGATCGTTGAGCCAGGAAGGAACCTTGACGGTGGCGTCCTCCGGCGTGCGGAACACCGGTGTGTAGGGGAACGAGACCGCCGGGTCGAGCGCGGGGAACGTCGTCCCACCCGCGAAGTCACGGTCGTCGAACGGGACGCCGGAGGCGTCGCGATACGGCGCCGTCGCCTTGTCGACGTAGGTGTGCTGACCCCCGGCGTAGTCGATGACGTCGGCGGTGTGGTTGGTGATGATGTCGAAGAAGACCTTGATCCCCCGCGCGTGGGCCTCGTCGACGAGCTGCCGGAGCTGCTCGTTGGTCCCCAGGTGCGGATCGATCTGCGTGAAGTCGGCGATCCAGTAGCCGTGGTAGCCGGCGCTGGCGTCGGTGCCGGTGCCCTGCACGGGGCGGTTCTTGAACGACGGCGTGAGCCAGATGGCGGTCGTGCCGAGACCGGCGATGTAGTCGAGCTCGTCGATCACGCCGGCGATGTCTCCGCCGTGGTAGAAGCCCTTGTGGGTCGGGTCGAGCCCGGTGGTCAGGCGATCCCCGGTCAGTCCGCCGGCGTCGTTCGCCGGGTCGCCGTTGGCGAAGCGGTCGGCCATCACGAAGTAGAACCGCTCGCGGGTCAGGTTGTCGCGCAGCGAGGTGCCGGCGAGTGCCTCGTCAGCCGGTCCGGGTGGTTCCGGAGCCGCAGCCGGGGCGACGGCGACGTTGTGCGAGGAGTCGTCGTACGTGAACACCAGGCGCGCCGGCGTGGTCAGCACGAGCGGGACGTTGGACGACGGATAGGCGCGTGCCCAGCCGTGATCGAGGGCGACCTTCCACTCGTACGTGCCGGCCGGGACCTCCGCCGTCAGCGACCACACGCCATCGGGATCGCTGGTGAGGTCGGTGCGCGTGCACGCCGGATCCCAGTCGGCCGCGCACCCGAGCTCGGACTGCAGCGAGCCGGCGAGCGTCACGGCAAGTGCCGCCTGCTGGTGGTCCGCGGCGACCGGACGATCGATGGCCGCCAGCGAGCCCGCTGCCAGCACGGCGACGAGGGCCAGCCTCGTCCGAGCGATCCACGACATCGCCACCCCCTTCACGTCAAGGCCCGTGACGCCCTCCTGCGCCGCGCCCCGACCGCATGATGCCATCCCGATCGGCGCTCGTCGCGCGGACGGGACGCCGAGCCTGCTTGACTGGCGGCGGTGGCACGAAGGAGGGAGGCCCCGCCAGAGCAGCCCGCGCCCGCGGCGTGGTGGTCGCTCGCCGACGCGCTGCTCGACCGGGCGGTGATGCGCCGACGCGCCCCCGGCAGCAGCCCGGACGTCGACCTCGCCGCCCTCGATGCCGCGGTCGAGCGAGCTCGTGGCGCCTTCCGCGCCGGGCTCGCCGAGCCGACGCCGTTCGCCGCGCTGGTCCACAACGCCCGACTCGCGCCCGACGACGCCGAGGTGCTCGCCCTCGCCGCGGCGATCGAGGCCGAGCCGGGCCGCCAGCGGATCGTCGCCGCGCTGCACGACGACGCCTTGGTCACCCGGCTCTCGCTGCACGTGCTGGCGCTGCTGTTCCCTGCCGAGCACGCCGGCGTGCGCGCCGTCGGCCCGGAGTCACCGCTGCGGGCTTCGGCGCTGATCGAGCTGATCGACGACGGCCCGTGGGCCGTGCACACCGTCGCCGTCCACCCGACCGTGATGTGGGCGCTGGCCGGCGATGCATCGGCCGACCAGGCGCTGCCCCTCGGCGCCGACCTCGTCGAGGCCGCCGAACCCGGCGGCCAGCCATTCGTCGCCGTCACCGGCGAGGACCTGGTCCGGCGGCGGGAGGAGGCACTGCGGCATACCGCCGGTGCCCGCTTCCTCGTCACCCCCACTCCGGAGGACGAGCGCGGCTGGGCCGCCGTCGTGCGCGAGGCGACCATCGTCGGTGCCGGGGTGATCGTCGAGCTCGATGACGCACTGCCCGCGGCCGGACGCCGGTGGATCGAGCGGGCCCGTCACCTCAGCTGGGCGGTGACGTCCCGGCGCGAGGTGCCGATCGAGCAGATGCCCGATCGCCCGTGGCGCGATCACCACGCGCCCGCCACCGAGCCGAGCGACGAGGAGTGGGCGGCCTTCCTCGGTGACACGCCCCGCTCGCACCGCCTCAGCCCAGCGCAGCTGCGCCTCGTCGGGCGCGTCCACCATGAAGGGGCGGACCTCGACCGCTCCGTGCGCCGGCTGGCGAGCGGGATGATCGACACGCTGGCCCGGCGCATCCGGCCGACCCGCGGCTGGGACGACATCGTGCTGTCGCCCGATCGCTCGATGCTGCTGCACGAGGTCGTCGCCCGCTACCGCCATGCCGATCAGGTGTACGGCGAGTGGGATTTCTCGGCGGCCCCGTCCCGCGGCCAGGTCGCCCTGTTCTCCGGACCGTCGGGCACCGGCAAGACGCTGGCCGCCGAGATCATCGCCGGCGCGCTCGGCCTCGATCTGTTCAAGCTCGACCTCTCGGCGGTCGTCAGCAAGTACATCGGGGAGACGGAGAAGAACCTCGACCAGGTCTTCGACGCCGCCCAGGCTGGCAACGTCGTGCTGTTCTTCGACGAGGCAGACTCGCTGTTCGGCAAGCGCTCGGAGGTCAACGACGCCCGCGACCGCTACGCCAACATCGAGGTCTCGTATCTCCTGCAGCGCCTGGAGTCCTACGACGGGCTGGTCACGCTGGCGACCAACTACGAGCGCAACATCGACGACGCGTTCCTGCGCCGGATCCACGTGCGCGTCGAGTTCACGCTGCCCGACGAGGCCGAGCGCAAGGCGATCTGGGAGCACAACATGCCGGGGCGGGCACCGGTCGGGGCCGACGCCGACATCACGTTCCTCGCCCGCCGCTTCGAGCTCAGCGGCGGGTCGATCCGCAACGCCGCACTGCAGGCGGCGTTCCTCGCCGCCGCCGGCGACGGAGTGATCGACATGGCCTGCCTCGTGCGCGGCGTCGTGCGCGAGTACCAGAAGGTCGGACGCCTGCTGCGGGCCTCCGACTTCGAACCGTACGACGACTTGCTCCCCCGCTGAACCCGCATCCCGCTCGATGGCGACCGGCTAGCGTTCGCGACGATGCCGCTGCCGGTGGTCAACGGGGCGATGACGATGTGCTCGTTCGGGCTCGCTCCGAGCACGCTCGTCGTGATGCCCGAGAAGCGGACGCTGATCGAGAACATGCCGGCGGCGAACA
>JBIOUO010000148.1:0-8690 GCA_044867195.1 Ilumatobacteraceae bacterium | reverse complement strand
CGCTGGCGGTGATGCTGCCGGCCGCGATCCTCGGCGCCACGGCCGTGGTGTTGGGGACGTGGGTGATCGGGCCTCGGTTGCCGGGGGCGCAGTCCGATGCGCTGTTCGACACGCACAACGACGTCGGCGGGGTGACCGAGGTGCTGAGCCCGCTCGTCGACATCCGCAGCAGGCTCGTCAACCGCGCCGACACCCAGCTGTTCACGATCACCTCCGGCGCGCCCGCCTACTGGCGCGCCAGTGGCCTGCCCGAGTTCGACGGCAGCACGTGGGGTCTGCCCGATCGATCGCTCGACGACGTCGATGGCGCCTTGTCCCGCCCCGCTCCGGGCGCAGCTGCGAACCCCCAGCAACTCGTCGTCGCCGGATTGCGCGGCAGACTCGTGCCGGCGGCCGCCGAGCCGGTGCGGGCGTCCGGAGAGGGGCTGCGGTGGAACGCCGAGACGTCGACACTCGTGCGGGTCGACCGCGATCTGGAGGCCGGCGACCGCATCGACATCCTGTCGGCGACACCGAGCTTCACGCCCGACGAGCTGCGAGCCGCGACGTCGGCGGGGCCGCCCGACCCGATCTACCTCCAGCTGCCCGACGGCTTCCCGGACAACATCGCGGCCCTCGCCTCGTCGATCACGGCCGACGCCAGCACGACGTACGACCGGATGATCCTGCTCCAGGACTGGTTCCGATCGCAGTTCGAGTACAGCCTCGACGTTCCCCAGGGCCACAGCACGAGCGCGATCGAGGCGTTCCTCCGCTATCGAATCGGATACTGCGAGCAGTTCGCCGGCACGTTCGCGGCGATGGCCCGTTCGCTCGGGATCCCCGCGCGCGTCGCCGTCGGGTACACCCCGGGCCTGCTGCAGCCGGACGGTTCGCGCGTCGTGCTCGGCAAGAACGCCCATGCGTGGCCGGAGGTCTGGTTCGACAAGTTGGGGTGGGTGAAATTCGAGCCGACGCCAGGACGGGGCGCGCCAGGTGCCGAGGGTTACACGGGCGTGGCGCCCAACCAGGACGAGTCGCCCGCGACCGCCGGCGAGGGCGGTGGGGTCACGCCAGGGCCCGAGAATCTGCCGCCGATCTCGGTCCCGCCCGTACAGGAGCCGCGCTCGCCGCTCGATGACCCGGCGCTCGGCGATCCGGGCGCGTCCGACCCGGCGTTCACGGGCCGCGTCGAGGACCGCTCGATCGACTGGATGGCAGCGCTCGTCGTGGTCATCGTCGGCGTCGCCGCGTTGGCGGTGCCGTCGATCGTGCGCCGCTGGCGGCACGCCCACCCGAGCTCGGATGCCGCTCGCCACATCAGCGGCCTCTGGACCCGTGCCCTCGGCGCGATCGAGGCGACGGGATGTCGCGTCGACCGGTCGCTGACACCACTCGAGCAGGTGACGGCGATCGCTCCCCGCCTCCCCATGGCTGCCCGCCCGTTGCGTTCACTGGCCGAGCTGACGACGATCGCCACCTATGCCACGGATGACGAGCTGGCCGCAGTGGCCGAGGCACAAGTGGCCGGCGAGCGCGAACCCCGGCGCTGGTGTCGCCAGGTCGAACGGATCGCCGCCGACTCGATGACGACCATCGGTCGGGTCCGCCGCTATTTCACGGTGTGGACGTAGGTCCCGCCATCGCCCATCAGTCCGTCAGGAGAAGTGAGGCACCGGGGGAATCGGTCCCCGGCGACGGTCGGGGCGCGTGCGGCGGCGGGACTGGCCATCCCGCCGGTCGCGCTGGCCGCCACGCTCGGCGATCGCCAACGCCACGCCGACGCCGGCAAGGCCGCGGATCGCGCGGCTGAGCGGCGTGTGCACGCCGGCGGCCATCCGGTGCGCGTCGCGGTCGAGTCCACACTGCGCGAGCACCCCGACCCAGTAGTCGTCAAGCCCGCACAGCTCCCACGCGGCCACCCCGGCGTCGCGAGGGATGCGGTAGCTGAGCCTCAGCAGGGAGTGCCACAGGACGTCTGCATCCAGTTCGTGGACAGGAACGGACGAGACCTGCTCGGTGAGCACGGCCGCCAGGTAGCCGGCGCGGATCGTCTGCTCGACCGCGGTCCGCACCAGCGCCGCCGCCGCGCTCCCGGCGAACACCCTGCCGTGCAGTAAGCCGCCAAGGCGCGGGACTCGGGCTCCGGACACCCGCCCGAGGCCGTCGAGCGACGGGTCGGTGACGTTGGCCTCGACGGTGGCGAAGCGGCGGACGCAGTCGTGGACGGACCGCGAGGCGACGAGCCTGTCGACGTCGAGGGCCGCCGCCGGCCGGCCGTGCAACGCCGCCCATGCTTCGAAGCGCTCGATGGCGAGCGACGGGAGCAGCGCCGGCGTCTCGGCCGGCGAGCCGTCCACCACTTCGGCATCGACGCACGGATCGGAGTCCGAGCCGTGCTGCTGTTCCGTCTCGTCGCGCTCGGGGGCGCGCGTCAGGGTGTCGGACATGCCTACCTCTCGGTTCCACCACAGGTCGTCACGGGACGTGACCTCGAGGATTGTGCCGTCCGGAGACGGCGCGCAGAAGCGGTGAACCCCGTGATCTACCTCGACGACCCCGTGCTGACGGGCGGCGGATGTTGCTCGGAGGCGGCGCGAACCCGGTCAGTCGGCCGATTCGCGCTTGGTCTTGCCGCGGCGGGCGCCGCCGAGCCAGGCGCTGATTGGCAGCGTGCCGAGCCGTTCGCGGGCGAGCAGGCGGACCTCGCGCTCGAGGGCGACGGCGACAGCGAGCACGATGAGGAACGCACCGAACGCCAGCCAGAAGCTGACCGAGAGCCCGAGGACCGTGATCACGACGGCGGCGAGCAGCGTCACGGAGAGAAACACGAGCCGCGTTCGTGAGACGCGATAGCCGCGCGGCGCAAACGTCGGGTCCTGTTCGAGCTGCTGCTCGATCTGGCGGAGGATGCGCTGTTCGTGCTCGGAGAGCGGCATTGCGCCCATCATCCCATGTTCTGCGGCATCCCTCAACGCAGGGGACGATCGGGCCCCCACGGCTGGCTGCCAGGGCGTACGACCTCCACAGTCGACCGGCCCTCGGGGCCCACCGTGACGCTGCTCGCCAGGCCGATCGCCGTGTCGCCGAAGCGCGCGCGGACCCGATCGATGGCCAGGCTGGGGTCGCTTCGCTCGGACGTCGACGCACGACGTTGACGGGTGGATGCGCCACCCAAATCGTCGAGGCAGAGCTGCTCGCCTGGTGTGGCGAACCGCGATGCCGACACGCCGAGCAGGCGCACTCCGGCGGCGAGGTCGATGGCGTCGGCCAGTGGGCCGAGGGCGCGGACGATGGCGTCGGCGCTGTCGACCGCACCGGCGACGGTGGCCGATCGGGTGATCGTCGTGAACGTGCCGTCGCGGACCTTCAACGTGAGCGTGCGGGCGCCCGTGCCGTGCGCCCGCAACCGTCGAGCGACGCCGTCGGCGAGCCGAGCGAGCTGGCGCCGAACCTCGCCGTGATCGTGCAGGTCGTGGGGGTACGTCTCCTCGTGGCCGATCGACTTGACCTCGCGCTGGGGCTCGACCGGTCGATCGTCGCGACCGTGGGCGAGATCCGACAGATGCTGGCCGTGAGCCCGACCGAGAGCGCGGACGACGACGGCGCGGTCGAGCGCGGCGAGGTCGCCGACCGTGGTCACGCCCATTCGCCGCAGGCGAGCGAGCGTCGCCGGCCCGACCCCCCACAACCGGTCGACTGCCAGGGCGTGGAGGTACGTCAACTCCTGGCCGGGCTGGACCTCGAACACGCCGGCGCCCGGGCGCACCCCGTCTGGTGTCGCCCGCGGCTTGGCCTCGACCGACGCCAGCTTGGCGATGAACTTGCTCGTCGCCACGCCGACCGAGCACGTCAGGTCGAGCTCGTCGTGGATCGTGGCGCGCAGGCGCCTGGCGATGGTGGCACCGTCGCCGAGCAGGGTCCGCGCGCCGGTGACGTCGAGGAACGCCTCGTCGAGGGCCAACGGCTCGACGAGCGGCGTGACCGCGAGCAGGTGCTCGTGCACGTCCGCGCTGGCGGCGGAGTAGGCGCCGTGGTCGCCGGGCAGGAAGACGGCGTGGGGGCACAGCCGGCGGGCGGTCGCCGTCGGCATCGCCGAATGCACGCCGTAGCGCCGCGCCTCGTATGACGCCGCGGCGACGACGCCCCGCAGGCCGGTCCCGCCGACCACGACCGGTTGCCCGCGCAGCTCCGGCCGGCGCCGCAACTCGACGGCGACGAAGAAGGCATCCATGTCAAGGTGCAAGATGGTGCGCACCGCCACTACGCCCAGTCTGGCAAAGGGGTGCGCGCCGTTCTGCTGACCTCGCTCGCTGCGCCTCACTCGGCGTGCCACGCCGCCCGTGGCGGGACGACGCTCGCCCTGACCTCCCACGCCCACTGCGGTTGGGGGCCGAAGCGGTCAAGGCAGCCACCGGGCCGTGACCGTGCCATCCGGATCACCGATCAGCCGGAGTGGCGGCGGCGGGTGCGGCGGTCGCGGCGGTCGCCGAGCCACAGGCGCAGCACGAGGCCGAACGCCTCGCCGACGATCCCCTGCGAGAGCTTGGACTCGCCGGCGCGCCGCTCGCGGAACTCGATCGGAAACTCGACGATCCGGCCACCGGCGCGCACCAAGCGGTGGGTCATCTCGATCTGGAACCCGTAACCCTCGGCCATGACCTCCTCATAGCCCATCGCGTCGAGCGACGCCGCGCGGTAGGCGCGGAAGCCGCCGGTGGCGTCGTTGACGGCGAGCCCGAGCAGGCCGGCGGCGTAGCGGTTGCCCCAGCGCGAGAGCCAGCGGCGGCGCCACGACCACGTCTCGGTGCGCCCGCCGGGCACGTAGCGACTGCCGATCGCCAGGTCGGCGCCATGCTCGATGTTGACCAGCAGCGCCGGAAGGTCGGCGGGATCGTGGGAGAGGTCGGCGTCGATCTGCACGCACACGTCGGCCCCGTCGGCGATCGCCCGCCGGAAGCCGTCCCGGTAGGCCGAGCCGAGGCCCCGCCTGCCCTTGCGCTCCAGCAGGTCGACGCCCCCGTGCTCGGCGTCGAGCCACCGCGCCACCTCGGCCGTGCCGTCGGGGCTGTCATCGTCGACGACGAGGATGCCGATGCCCGGCACCGCCTTGCGCAGCAACGCCACCAGCTGCGGAAGGTTCTCGGCCTCGTTGTACGTCGGCACGACGGCCACGACCTGCACCGGGGCAGGATACGGCCCGGCCGCCCGAGAGGCGGGGATCCCCGACCGCGCCGCACGACCATCTGGGTGGCCGTGGTCTCGTTCCGGCTTCTGGGGCGTCACGGTCTCGATTCCGAGACCGTCGCCACCCAGAACGCTGGGTGGTGACCCGAGTCGAGCCCTAGCCTCGGCCCGTGGACGCTGCCCGCGACCGCTCCCTGTCGGCGCTGCCGTCGCCCGCCGCCCGCGCCGCGGCCTTCGCCGCCGTGCTCCTGGCCGGGCTGGCCGGCGGCCTGATCGGCTACAGCCTGGTCGAGCTGCAGTGCGACGGCGACTGCGGCCTTCCACTCGGCCTCGGCATCCTCGCCGGAGCGGTAGTCGCGGCGGGCGGGATGATCATCGTCGCCGTGCTCGTGCTGCGGGCGCTCGGTGAGTGGCGGGAGATTCAGGATCGCGCGCCGCGATGACCGGCGACGCCTCGATGCCCTCCCGCGCCGAGCGCGCCGCGCTTGCGGAGCTTGGCTGCCGGTTGGCGGTGGAAGCCGGCGACGCCGCGCTCCGCGGCCGGCGGGCGATCGGTGCCGGGCGCGACTCCGGCGGGCCGGTGGTCACGCCGGGCACGAAGTCGACCGTCACCGACCTCGTCACGGCGTTCGACCAGGCGGCCGAGGCGACGATCGCCGCCGGGATCGCCGCGGCCCGTCCCGACGACGCCATCGTCGGCGAGGAGGGCACCCAGCGGGCGGGGACGTCGGGCGTGTCGTGGTACGTCGACCCGATCGACGGGACGACGAACTTCGTCTACGACCTCCCACTCTGGTCGACCTCCATCGCTGCCGCCGACGAGACCGGGATGCTCGTCGGCGCGGTCTACGCGCCGGCGCTCGGTGAGCTGTTCGCCGCAACGCGTGGCGGTGGGGCGACGCTCGGCGGTGAGCCGATCCGCTGCAGCGACCGCTCCCAGCTCGCGCTCGCCCTGGTCGCCACCGGCTTCGCCTACGCCGCCGCCCGCCGGCGCGAGCAGGCGCTGGTGCTGTCGTCGGTGATCGGCAACGTGCGCGACGTGCGGCGCCTGGGCTCGGCCGCCCTCGATCTGTGCTACGTCGCCGCGGGGCGGTACGACGCCTACTACGAGACCGGACTCAGCCCCTGGGACTCGGCGGCCGGCGAGCTGATCGCTCGCGAGGCCGGCTGCCGCACCGGCGACCATCGCGGCGGGCCTCCCCGCCCGTCCGAGCTGCTCGCCGCGACGCCAGCGATCTTCGACGATCTGCAGGCGTTGCTCGGCGCCGCCGCGGCCAGCTGACCTTGACGTTGATGCGGCGGGAGTGCCCACGTCTTCAGGCATCATGGGAGCTGTGGGAACCCGAATCCTGGCCGTAGAGGACGACGAGCGGATCCGCGAGGCGGTGAAGCTGGCGCTCGAGGACGAGGGCTGGACGGTGCACGGCGCGGCGTCCGGTGAGGAGGCCGTCGAGCTCTTCGCCCAGCAGGTCCCCGACGTCGTGCTGATCGACATCATGCTGCCAGGCATCGACGGCTTCGAGCTGTGCCGCCAGCTGCGTCGCACGAGCGACGTGCCGATCGTCATGGTCACGGCCCGCAACGACACCCACGACATCGTCGCCGGGCTCGAGGCCGGTGCCGACGACTACCTGACCAAGCCGTTCGCGCCGAAGGAGCTGTCGGCGCGCATCCGGGCCCTCCTGCGCCGCATCCGGCCGGTCCAGCCGGGGCATGAGCGGCTGGTGTTCGGCGATCTCGAGTTGATCCCCGAGGAGGGCAAGGTGCTCCGCGGCGGCGGCGAGGTCCACCTGACGAAGACCGAGTTCCGGCTGCTCTGCGAGCTGGCCGAGAACCGCGGCAAGGTGTTCAGCCGCGAGGAGCTGCTCGACAAAGTGTGGGGATACGACTACTTCGGCGACGGCCGATTGGTCGACGTGCACATTCGCCGCTTGCGAACCAAGGTCGAGGCCGACGCCGCAGCACCCCGCCATGTCGTCACCGTCCGCGGTCTGGGCTACCGGCTGGAGTGATCGACAACTCCGCCGGCCTGGTGCGGGCATGAACGACGACCCCGACGCCGCACCGCAGACCGAGACGCCGCGCCCGGCCCGCACGGCCGTCACCGACGGCCCGCCGGTGGATCCGACGACGCCGGTCCCGCGGCCGGCGTTGCGTCACGAACGCTCGATCCGCGGCATGCTGCGTCGCTCCGGCGGCGTCGGCCTGCGGCGTCGGATCCTGCTCATCTTCACACTCGGATCGCTGACCCTGTCGGCGTTCCTCGCCATCACCACCTACGGTCTGGTCCGCTCCAACCTCATCGACCAGCGCGACTCGTCGAGCCGGCAGGCCGCCTACACCCACGCCCAGGTCGTGTGGCGCGAGCTGAGCAGCTTGCCGCCGACGAGCGAGGGGGCGATCGACCAGCTGCAGGGGCTCGGTGTCCAGCGGGGGGTCATCAGCTACCGCGGCCAGTGGTCGACGAGTGTCGGGCGCTTCGGGTACCAGGAGCTGCCGCCGGAGCTCGTCGACAAGGTCCTCAACCAGAACGTTCCGGCGCGCATGATCGCCGACGTCGGCGGCGACTCGATGATGGTCTACGGCATCCCGCTGCCGACCGTCGGCGCCTACTTCGAGTACTTCGACCTCAGCGAGGACAACCGCACGCTGTCGAACGTCTCGCTGTCGCTGTTCCTCGCCGGCGTGATCACCACGCTGCTCGGCGTGGTGCTCGGCATCTTCGCCGCTCGGCGGGCGGTGCGCCCAGTGGCCGAGGCGGCACAGGCGGCGAAGGCGATCGCCGGGGGCCACCTCGGCACCCGCCTGCCGCCGAGCGACGATCCGGACCTCGGGTTGCTCGCTGGCTCGTTCAACGACATGGCGGCCGCGCTCCAGACGCGCATCGAGCGCGACACCCGCTTCGCCTCCGACGTCAGCCACGAGCTGCGGTCACCGCTGATGACGCTGTCGGCGTCAGTCGAGGTGATGGAGGCGCGCCGCCATGAGATGCCCGAGCGGGCGCAGGCCGCGCTGGATCTCCTGGCGAGTGACGTCATCCGGTTCCAGGGGCTCGTCGAGGACCTGCTCGAGATCAGCCGCTTCGACGCCGGTGCGATCCGCTTGCATCTCGAGGAGCTGCAGGTGGTGCAGTTCGTGCGCAACGCGGTGGCCGTCAGCTCGGCGCCGTCGACCACGGTCGACGCCACGCCGCGCGCCGAGCAGGCATTCATCCGCGGCGACCGCCGGCGCCTGGCGCGGGCACTCGCCAACCTCATCGACAACGCCAACGCCTACGGGGGCGGGGACCCCGCAGTGACGATCTGCGACGCCAACCTCCCCGACGAGCCGCTCACCCACATCCAGATCGCCGTCGAGGACCACGGCCCAGGTGTGCCCGTCGAGGAGCGGGCGCTGATCTTCGAGCGCTTCGCCCGCGGCGCCACCGCCGGTCGCCGCACCGGCAGCGAGGGCGCCGGGCTTGGTCTGGCGCTGGTCGACGAGCACACGCGGATCCACGGTGGCCGGGTGTGGGTGGACGACCG
>JBIOUO010000147.1:0-4265 GCA_044867195.1 Ilumatobacteraceae bacterium | reverse complement strand
TCGACATCGTCGAGTTCCTGTTCTTCCTCGTCGGTGGCATCTCGGACGCCATCGCCAGCACGGACTGGCTGCCACAGGCGTCACCGGCGGCTCGAGGATGGGACCGCTTGACCCGCTGGTTACGGGGCCTGCCGGCACGGATCGCGATCACGCCCGAGGCCGAGCTCAGCCTCGGTGCGGACTCAGGCATCGTGTCGGCACAGGTCAACCTGAAGGCCGAGCTTCGTCGGGACGAGACGTTCGTCGCCCAACTTCGGCGCTTCCTCGAGGGTCGGCTGAGCGAGCTGACGGCCGAGGCCAATGACATCGTCCGCGATGTCGTCACCGAGCTCCAGGAGCACTGGCGTGATACGCACGACCGGGACTGGAAGGGGTTGGTGGTGCTCGTCGATTCCCTCGACCACGTCCGTGGTGCCGACTTCCACGAGGTCCGGCGCGCACTCGTCGAGCTGTTGGACAAGCAGTCGGCGACGATCCAGCTGCAGGCGTGCCGCACGGTCTTCATCGTCCCGCCGTGGGTGCACGTCGACTACGCCGCGGTGCGCAAGCTGGCCAACATCAAGATCAGGGATGCGAGCGGGGAACTGTTCGCCGACGGCTACGCGACGATGAGGCGGATCCTGGAGCGTCGCTGCCCGCCCGGCGACGAGCTCTCTCGCTTCCTCGACGACGACGGGGTCGACGTCCTGATCCGTGACTCGGGCGGGCACCTGCGCGACCTCCTGCGCTTGGTCCGGGGCGCGTCGGTGGCCGCCGACGAGTTGCCGTTCACGAGAGTGGCCATCGACCGTGGCCGCCAGGAGGTGCGTGACGGACTGCTGCCGCTGGCCGACGACGAGCGGGGATGCCTGCGCAAGGTCGCCAAGGAGCACGAGGTCCCGCTGCCGACGCAGGACGACTGGGAGACCTTGGCTGGGCTGTTCGACCGCCATCTCGTGCTGGGTTACAAGAACGGCGAGACCTGGTACGACGTCCACCCCTTGATCGCCCAGGACATCGAGTAGCTCACTGCGGCATGGCCGCCGACCAGCCATACAAGGAGGACATCGAGGAGGCGTGGACGCGGCTGCGCCGCCACCTCGATCGGGCCGACGGGTTCTGGCTTGGGTTCGTCTTCGCCAGCGACGTGCGCGTTGTCGACACGCTTGCCGGGCGAGCGAGCTGGAACCGCCGGCGTCGAGCTGCGCCGTTCCTGCGCATCGCGCCACGGAGCCCGCGCGAGCTGGCGACGATCGTCGACCGGCTCGAGGTCGAGGCGCCTGGTCCGCCGGGCTGCACATGGCTCGAGGCCGTCCACGCCGGGACCGACACCCTCACGCGCGACTCGTGGGACGAGGCCTGGACGACGTGCCTCCAATCGCTGAACCACCGGCGCGACACCTTGCGCCGGCGGCTGGGGGGGCTCGTGCTCGCCGCGCCACCCGACGCCAAGCGCACGGCGATGACGGTGAGCACGGACCTGTGGTCGATCCGCGACTTCCTCACCCAGCTCGCGCCGACCGGCGCTCCAGGGATCCGCGGTCCGGAACCGGCCAGGATGCCCCAGGACACCACGCCAGATCGACGAGTGCCGGCAGCCCCGTACCAGCTGACGGGAGGAACCGAGCGCACGGCAACAGACCACGAGGCGCTGCTGACGCTGCTCGCCGCATCCGATGACGCCCTCATCGGTCCATGGCGGGCACGGCTGGCGACTGCGCTCGATGCGGCGTCATCGCGCGACGACGACCAGGCGACGGGCCTGCTCCTGCTCCGGCGCGGCAGCGCGCGACTGCGCGACGATCCGGCCGGCGCGCGCGACGACCTCGCCCGCGCGGCGAATGTGACGCAGGACGACCGGATCAAGCTGACCGCGCTCGATCGGCTCTTCGGCCTCACGATGCGAGCCCTCGCGCTCGACGACGCCGAGCGCACTGCCCGCCAGGCCGTCGAGATCGCCGAGCGGCTCGCCGATCAGCTCGCCACCCCTGAAGCGCTGCGGGACCTGTCGGTCAGCCTCGACAACCTCGGCCGGGTCCACGAAGCCCAGGGCGACTGGGCCGCCGCGGCGACCGACTACGGCCGCTCCCTCGACCTCGCCGAGCGACTTGCCGATCAGCTCGCCACCCCCGAAGCGCTGCGCGACCTGTCCGTCAGCCTCAACAACCTCGGCCGCGTCCACCAATCCCAAGGCGACTGGGCCGCCGCCCGTGCACGGCTCGTTCGGGCCGCGCAGGTCCTGGAGGAGCTCGTCCGTGCGGACGTCGCTGAGCCTGGAGACGACCTCGCTCTCGCCGGGCTGCACGACCGAATCCGCGCTCTCGATCGGGACCGCGGGTCGCCCTCAGCTCGCAAGCGCCGGCGGTCTCGCACCATCCGGCGGCGACCTGACCCAGGTTCTGGGCGGGCTCCGTGACAACTGTTGTCACGCTGCCCGCCCAGATCGGGATTTGGCATGGATCCCGCCCAGATGGGCGGGATCCATGCCAAGGCTCAGAGCGGGAGATTGCCGGTCGCCGAGCGCGTCGAGCCGTGGCTCGTGTAGGCGGCGATCGTGCGTTGGGCGATGCGCATCTGGTGGACCTCGTCGGGTCCGTCGGCGAACCGCGCCCAGCGGGCGTGCTGGTACATGTGGGCGAGCGGGGTGTCGGTCGAGTAGCCGAGCGCGCCGTGGACCTGGATCGAGCGGTCGATCACCCGGTTCAGCATGTTGGCCACGAAGTGCTTGGCCATCGACACCTCGGCCGAGAAGTCCTCGCCGCGGTCGATCTTGTACGCCGCATGGAGCACCATCAGCTTCGACTGGTACAGCTCCATCGCCGAGTCGGCGATCATCCACTGGATCCCCTGCTTCTCGGCCAGCAGCGAGCCGTGGGCATAGCGGTTGAGCGAGCGGTCGACCATCATGTCGAGCGCCATCTCGGCCTGGGCGATCCAGCGCATGCAATGCGCCAGCCGGGCGGGGCCGAGCCGGTACTGGCCGAGCAGGTGGCCCTGACCGCGCCCGCCGAGCATCTGCGACTCGTGCACGCGCAGGTCCTCGATGCGGATCTCGGAGTGCCCGGTGCCGCCGTGCATCGTCTCGATCTGGCGGACCTCGGTCCAGCCGTCGTGCGGGATGTCGACGATGAACGCGGTGTTCGCCGCCTGCGGCAGGTCGGGGTCGTCCTCGGTGCGGGCGATGAGGATGGCGAACGACGCACGGTGGGCGTTGGAGATGAACCACTTGTGGCCGTTGATGACCCATTCCTCGCCGTCCTGGTAGCCCTTGGTCTGGATCAGCGTCGGGTCGGAGCCGGCGACCTCCGGCTCGGTCATCGCGAAGCAGGACCAGGTCGTGCCCTCGCACAGCGGGCGGAGGTACTTCTCCTTCTGCTCGTCGGTGCCCCAGTGCAGCAGCGTGTGCATGTTGCCCTCGTCGGGCGCCTGGCAGTTGAACACCCACGGCCCGTAGGTCGACTTCGCCGCCTCCGCCTGAACCATCGCCAGCTGCACGTGCCCGAGCCCCATCCCGCCCCACTCCCCGGGCATGTGGGGCAGCCAGATGCCGGCGTCACGGGCCTGCTTGCGCATCCCGACCAGGGCCCCGATGTACGCCTTGCGGTCGGTCTCGGCGAGCCGCTCGTCGTGGATCTTCTGCTCCGTCGGCTTGATCACATCCTCGACGAACGTGCGCGTGCGGGACCGGATCTCCTCGAGCTCCGGCGACAGGCTGAAGTCGATCGCCATCGCCCGTTACTTCCCGCTCCACACTGGGGCGCGCTTCTCAGCAAACGCGCGGGATCCCTCATTGGCGTCCTCGGACGTGAAGACCTTGGCGAACAGCGGCTTCTGGTACTCCCACGCCTCGGCGTCGGTCATCCCGTGGCTAGCGCGGATGATCTCCTTGCTCGCCGCGACCGACAGCGGGGCGTTGCGGGCGATTCGCTCGGCCAGCCCCATCGCCGCGTCGATCGCCTTGCCCTTCTCCGTGATGCGTGCGACGAGGCCGAGCGACAGCGCCTCCTGGGCCGTCATCGGGTCGGCCGTCAGCGCCATCTCCATCGCCTTCATGTACCCGACCCGGCTGGGCAGGCGGATCAGCGCCCCACCGCCGGCGAACAGCCCGACACCCGCCTCCGGGATGCCGAACTTGACGTTGTCGGCGGCGACGAGGAGGTCGCACGCCAGCGCCATCTCCAACCCGCCCGCCAGCGCGAATCCCTCGATGGCGGCGATCAGCGGCTTGCGCGCGCCCTGCTGGAAGAACTCCATCATCCCCTGCGGCGTGCCACCGGCGGCGAACG
>JBIOUO010000146.1:0-7645 GCA_044867195.1 Ilumatobacteraceae bacterium | reverse complement strand
CGTCGACCATCGCCGCGTCGACGACCTGGCCCTCGCCGCTGCGCTGCGCCTCCAGCAGCGCGCACACGACGCCGAAGGCGAGGAACATGCCGCCGCCGCCGAAGTCGCCGACCAGGTTCAGCGGCGGAACCGGCGCCTCGCCCTTGCGGCCGATGTGGGCCAGCGCCCCGGCAAGCGAGATGTAGTTGATGTCGTGGCCGGCCCAGGCCGAGTACGGGCCCTCCTGACCCCACCCGGTCATCCGCCCGAACACCAGCTTCGGGTTGCGGGCGAAGCACTCGTCCGGGCCGACGCCGAGGCGCTCCATCACGCCGGGCCGGAAGCCCTCGATGATGGCGTCGGCCTGAGCCACAAGGTCGAGCAGCGTGGCGACTCCGTCGGGGTGCTTGAGGTCGATGGCGACGCTGCGCCGGCTGCGCAGCGACACATCGTTGGCCGGGCCGTCGGGGGCCGGGCTGCGGACGGACTGGGCGCGGTCGATGCGCAGCACGTCGGCACCCATGTCGGCGAGCAACATCGCGCAGAACGGGCCTGGCCCGATGCCGGCGATCTCGATGATCCGGTAGCCGGTCAGTGGTCCTGACATGGCGTCTCCTCTTCTGTTGGACGTTGAGTTGTCGCCGGTACGGCCATCGGTCGGGACGACGTCGGTATTCCTCTGCCGGGGGTGTGGGGGCAGAGGCCTTTGGGCCGGAGCCCCCACCAGGGCGATCGATCCGGCTTGGCCGGTCGATCGCTGGAAGCCTGGGTGCCGGCCGCAGGCCGGCTCCGCCGACTCGCCGAGCAAGCTCTGCTTGCGAGGCGAAACATCAGACGTTCGCGGTCGAGCGGGTGGCGAGGTCCTGGAACGTCACCATCGTCTCGATCATCAGCGGCCACAACGGCTCGGGGAGGTCGTGGCCCATGTCGGAGATCAGCAGGAGGTGGGCTCCGGGGATCGCTTCCGCCGTCAGCGTTCCGCCCGCTGGGGGGATGAGGTTGTCGTCGCGGCCGTGGATCACGAGCGTCGGCACCGGGACTTCGTGCAATTGCTCGGTGCGGTCGCCGCTGGCGTAGACCGCCGCCAGCTGGCGGCCGGCCCCCTCGGGGTAGAACGCGCGGTCGAACGCCGCCCCTGCTCGGGCCCGGGCGCGCTCGGGATCGAAGTGGCGCTTGGAGGCGAACGCGGCGACGCCATCGGCGCGGGCGACGTACGCTTCCCGGTCCGTCGGCGGCGGCGACAGCAGGTAGGCCAGCGCCTCGGCCGTCGGCTCTCCGGCGCGCGGATCGCCGGTCGAGCTCATGATCGACGTCAGCGTGATGCAGCGTTGGGGGTGCTCGATGGCCATCGTCTGGCCGATCATCCCGCCCATCGAGGCTCCGGCGACGTGCGCCCGCTCGATCCCCAGCTCGTCGAGCAACCCGACCGCGTCAGCAGCCATGTCGGACAGCGAGTAGGGCGTCGGCGGGATCGGCTCGCCGTTGTAGCCGGCGGTCATGATCTCGAGCAGGTTCACTTCGAGTCCGTCGAAATGCGTCGACAGGCCGCAGTCGCGGTTGTCGAAGCGGACGACGTAGCGGCCGTGGGCGGCCAGCTGCTCGCACCAGCCGACCTCCCACGCGATCAGCTGGGCGGTGAACCCCATCACCAGCAGGAGCGCCGGATCGTCGGGGGAGCCGAACGTCTCGTATTCGACCTCGATCCGGTCGGGGTTGGTGGTGGCGACGACGGCCCGTGGCATCGCCGCAGTCTCGCGGACCCGGCTACGTTCCGACGACATGACGGGGACACGGTTCGGTGTGCACACCGGCCTGCAGCACACGACCGCTGACGAGCTGCGGCTGCTCTGGAAGCGGATCGAGGCGCTCGGGTTCGACTGGATCTCGATCTGGGATCACTTCTACGGCGCCACCGGGCAGCCCGACGACGCCGCCTGCCTGGAGGCGGTAGCGATGCATGCCGCGCTGGCCTGCGAGACGGAACGGGTCGAGTGTGGCTCGCTCGTCTACTCGATCGGCTACCGCCATCCGGCCGTGCTGGCCAAGGCGATCACGGCGATCGACCTGATCTCCGGCGGGCGCGCGGCGATGGGCATCGGGGCAGGCTGGGCCGAGGTCGAGTACAACGCCTACGGCATCGACTTCCCGCCGATCGGGACGCGCATGGACCAGCTGGAGGAGGGCATCGCCGTGCTGCGCGGGCTGCTCCACGACGAGGAGACCACGTTCGAGGGCACGTGGTTCACGACCCGCGCCGCCCGCAACGAACCGCGACCGGTGCAGGACAAGCTGCCGATCTGGGTCGGTGGCGGCGGCGAGAAGCGGACGCTGCGCATCGCCGCCCGCTTCGCCGACGGCTGGAACGTGCCCTTCGTCGCCCCGGACGTGTTCGCCGCCAAGCGCGACGTGCTGCACCGCCACTGCGCCGACGTCGGGCGCGACCCCGCGGAGATCCGCTGCGCGGTGAACGTCGGGCTGGCGTGGACGGACGACAGCCTGCACCAGCAGTTCGGGGCGCTCTCCGCGCTCGTCCAGCCGGGTGTGCTGGGCGGCTCGGTGCAGCAGGTCGTCGACCGAGTCGGCGAGTACGTGGCGGCCGGTGCCGACCAGGTCAACCTCGCCCTGCGCGCCCCGTTCGACGTCGACGCCCTCGAGCAGTTCAGCGACACGCTGACGCTGACGGCCTGAGCGCAGCGAGGGCCGGTCGACGATCTAGGCGGGCAGCGTGCCAACTGCTGTCACGCTGCCCGCCCAGATCGCAGCCGCCTGATCGCTTCGGGCGTCCTGATGCCCCACCAGAACAGGTCCCTGCCGTCCACCCGCTCGACGGACGCGCCCGGGAAGGCGTGCCGTAGCTCGTCGAGGTGTCGTTCGGCGAACGAGTACGGCTCGCTCGGCACGAGCACGGCATCCGGCGTCAGCTCCGCCATCGCCCCGAGGTCGACAGTCGGGTACCGCTCGCCCATCGTCGCGGTGACGAGCTGCACGCCGATGTGGGTCAGCACGGATGCCCCGTAGGTGTCGCCGCTGATCGTCATCCACGGGCGCCGCCAGATCGGCACGAAGGCGGTGCTGGTCGTCGCCGCCACCCCACCGATGTCGAGCCTGGGCTGGGGCCGGCCGGTTCGGCGGGCCAGCTCGCCCACCGTCGCCAGCGCGCCGGCCACCGACCGCACGGCCGTGATGACGAGGTCGAGGCCGGCAGCCGCCAGCGCCTCGGCGTCCTCGCGCCGGTTCTCCTCCTCGTCGACGACCACGAGATCGGGAGCGAGGGCGACGATCGCCGCCACGTCGGGGTTCTTCGTGCCGCCGACGTTGGGCAGGCCGGGCTGCTCGCAGAACCGGGTGCACGCGACGACGTCGGCACCGAGGGCGAGCAACGTCTCGGTGGCCGACGGCACGAGGCTGACGACCCGCGCGCCGGGCGAGGTGCTCGCCGCCGGCGTCACCCGAGCAGCTTGCGCTTCTGGGCCTCGAACTCCTCGGGTGAGAGCGTGCCGCGCTGCATCATCCCCTCCAGCTTCTCCAGCTGCCCGGCGACGTCGGTGGGCAGCTGGGATGCGAACCGGGCGGAGACCTGCCGCTCGACCTCGTCCATCTGCCGGTGAATGACATTGGTGACGCGGTCGGGGTCGCGGACGTCGGTGAAGTGCGACTGGCCCTCTTCGGCGCCGGACTCGATCTGCAGGTCTCCGGCGCCGAGGATCCGTTCCATGACCCCCTGGTGGAAGTGGACGCTGTTGATGCGCTCGAGGGGAATCTCGATGCCGCTCTTGCCGACGACTCCGTGACGGAAGATGACTCGGTCGCTGGTGACCACGAAGTTCGTCGTCCGCCATCGGGCGAAGCGCGCCAGCAGCCACAGCGCGCTGGCGACGATGAGGATCAGCGCCAGCACCTTGACCCACGACGGCCAGTCGGCGGCGACGGCGATCACGCCGAACGCGATCGAGGCGACCAGCGCCACCGCCGCCTCGACGAAGTACCACCAGTGTGGGTGCATGTCGAGCACCAGCGATTCGCCGTCGTTGAGCAGCTTCTGCGGGTACGGCACGGCCTGAACAGTACCTCCAGCTGCTCGTAGGGTGACCGGCGTGGACCTGGCGCCCGACCCCGCGCCCGACGTGCCGCCGGACTTCACGCCCGATCGGCGGGCGGCGCCGGCGGCCGGCTTGACGGAGGCGCAGTTGGCCGCGGTCACGACGCCCTCGACGCTCGTGGCCGTGATCGCCGGCGCCGGCTCGGGCAAGACGAGGGTCCTGACCCGGCGTATCGCCTACCGCGTCGCCATCGGCACAGCCGACGCCCGCCACACACTGGCACTGACGTTCACCCGCGAAGCCGCGGGCGAGCTGCGGCGCCGGCTGCGGCGCGGCGGCGTGCGCGAGCAGGTCGAGGCGGGCACGTTCCACGCCATCGCGCTGGCGCTGCTGCGCCAGCGTTGGATCGACCTCGATCGGCGCCCACCGACCATCGCCAGCGACCGCCATCGCCTGCTCGCCGAGGTGGCCGGCGCGGTCCCGCTGCCGGCACTGACCGCCGAAGCGGAGTGGCTCGCGGCGCGCGGGCTGCCACCGTCCGGCTACGTCAACGCGGCGCGCGCCGCCGGCCGCCGGACCGGTATTCCGCCGGCCCAGATCGCCGCCGCGCTCGAGGCGTACGCCGCGCTCAAGCGTCGGCGAGGCGTCCTCGACTTCGACGATCTGCTGGCGACGTGCACGGCCGAGCTCGCACGTGACCCCATGTGGGCCGACGCCGTGCGCTTCCGTTACCGCCACCTGCTGGTCGACGAGGCGCAGGACCTCAACCCGGTGCAGCAGCGCATGCTCCATCTGCTGGCCGGGCCGCGGCGCGACCTCTACCTCGTCGGCGACCCGGCGCAGGCGATCTACGGATTCAACGGCTCGGACCCCGGCCTGCTGCTCGACGTCGCGGCGCGGCTGCCCGGCATCGAGGTCATCACGCTCCCGGTGAACCACCGCTGCACCCCGCAGATCGTCGCCGCGGGGGCCGAGGTGCTGCGTGCCGGCGGGCAGCCGCGCCCGGCGTCGTCGGCGCGTCCCGACGGTGTCGCCGTGCGGCTCGTGGAGGCCGACGATGAGGACCACGAAGCCGGACTCGTCGCCGAGTTGGTCCGGTCGTTCGACCCCCACGACGTGCGCACCGGGGCGGTGGCCGTGCTGGCCCGCACCAACGCCCAGCTCGGTCCACTCGCCCGATCGCTGGCACGGGCCGACGTGCCGGTCACCCGCGACCAGCTGGCGCCCGGCTCGCCGCTCGCGGCGGCCATCCGGACAGCCACTGCCCTGCCCTCGGCGAGCCGCCTGCGCGGCTGGGCCCACGACGTGCTGGACGGGCCGGCCGGACCGGCCAAGGCGGCCGACGACGTCGCGATTGGGGCCGAGCGCCGAGTCGCCGCGGCGGTGCTGGAGTTCCTACGCGACCAGCCGTTCGGTGATGGCGCCGCGCTGCGGACGTGGATCGCCACGGCCCGCCCGTTCGCCGAGCCCGAGGCCGTGGTGGGCGTGGAGCTGCTGACATTCCACGCCGCGAAGGGGCGGGAGTGGCCGATCGTCGTCGTCACGGGCGTCGAAACGGGACTGGTGCCGCACCGCACGGCGTCGACAGTCGCGGCGCGGGCCGAGGAGGCGCGGCTGCTGCACGTCGCCGTCACGCGGCCGGCCGATCGCCTCGTGATCACATGGGCGGCACGCCGCGGCGGCTACCCGCGCCGGCCGAGCCCGCTGATCGCCGGCATCGACACCAGCGAGATCCCAGCCGTCGCTCCCCCGGCCGCGTTGCGAGCGGCGCCCAGTGAGCCCGACGCCGCGCACGAGGCGTTCGGCGCGCTCGTCGCCTGGCGATCGACGGCGGCGCGGGCCGCGGGCATCCTGCCCACCGAGCTGTGCAGCGACGCCGACCTGCACGCCATCGCCGCCACCCGCCCGGCGACCGCTGACGCGCTCGCCGCCACGACGTCGCTCGGCATGCTGACCGCGGCCCGGCTCCTCCCGGCGATCACCGCCGCCCTCGCCGATCACGTCTGACCCACCCGAGTGTGGCCGGTCATCGGAGTGTCAGGTGGTCGAAAACCGGCACTACCACCCTCGGATCGCCGCCCACACTCGGGTGTCAATCCGCCAGGTCGACGATCACAGGGGCGTGGTCGCTGGGTTGTTTGCCCTTGCGGGCGTTGCGATCGATGACGCACCACTCGACGCGCTCGGCGACCGGCGGTGAGGCCAGCACGAGGTCGATGCGCATCCCACGACCCTCGTGGAAGTCACCGCGGCGGTAGTCCCACCACGAGAACACGTTCCCCGCGTCGGGGTGGACCTGGCGGAACACGTCGACCAGCCCGCGCTGCTCCAGCGACTGCAGCCGCTCGCGCTCTGGCGGGCTGACGTGGGTCTCGCCGATGAACACCTGCGGGTCGTAGACATCGGCGTCTGTCGGCGCGATGTTGAAGTCGCCGGCCAGGATCACGGCCTCGCCAGGCTTGGTGAGGGCGTCGAGGTGGGCGTGGAGGCGGTCCAGCCAGCGCAGCTTGTACTGGTAGTGCTCGGCGTGCAGCGCCCGGCCGTTGGGCACGTAGACCGTCACGACGCGGATCCCGTCGCAGCGGGCGGTCATCAGGCGCGCCTCGGCGTCGGGATCGGCGCCGTCGGCGAAGCCGTAGGAGACGTCGTCAAGGCCGCGGCGCGACAGGATGGCGACGCCGTTCCACCGGCCCTCGCCGTGGTGCGCCGCCGAGTACCCCATCGCCTCGAACGCCAGCTGGGGAAAGGCAGTGTCGGGGATCTTCGTCTCCTGCATGCACACGACGTCGGGCTGGACGTCGGCGAGCCACTGCTCGACGCGTTCCTGGCGCACGTTGAGCGAGTTGATGTTCCACGTCGCGAAGCGCATCAGGACACGACCTCGGCGGCGGGGGCGCGGCGACGGCGCGCCGGCTTCGCCGCCGGCGCGGTCGGCGCATCGGAGTCGCCGTCGCCGGCCGGTGGCGGCGGCGCGGCGAGCTTGGCCGCGCGCTTGCGCGGCGGTCGCGATGGCCCGTCCGGGGTTGGTGCCGGCGCGACCAGCTCCGGCGTCGACTCGTCGGCCGCGGGCGTCGCCGCCGCCCGCTTCGATGCCCGACGCTTCGCGGCCGGCGTGGTGGCGGGAGTGCCGGGAGTCGCGGTCGTCGCCGGCTCGACCGGTTCCGGTGCCGGTTCGGACACCGCGACGCCGGCAACAGCGGCTGCCTTCTTGGTCGTCTTGCGTGCAGCCGGCTTCTTCGCCACCACCGGCCGCGGCCCGGCTGCCGGCTCGACGTCCACCTCCGTCGCCACCGTGGCCACTTCCTTACGGGCCCGCGGCTTGCGCGCCGGCACTGCCTGCGCAGCCACCGGCTCGGGTGCCGGCTCGCGTGCCGGTTCGGCAACGGATTCCGCCGGTGCAGTGGCGGCCGCCTTCTTGCGTCCGCCACGCCGAGTCGGTGCGGCGTGCTCGACGACCGCCTCGGCCAGCTCATCGAGCACGGGCGTGGCGACCAGGTCGGTGCTGGGGGCGGCCTTCGGGACCGCCAGATCGATGCTTCGCCGCGCTGGCGCGAAGCTCGTCACGACCAGCGTCACGGCGTCACTGATCTTCATCACCTCGCGGGCGCTGCGCGGCGGCGGGTCGC
>JBIOUO010000145.1:0-8217 GCA_044867195.1 Ilumatobacteraceae bacterium | reverse complement strand
ACTACTCCCGCGACGCGACGATCGGTGACGACCCATGGCCTCAGTGTGTGAAGTGTGCGGCAAGCATCCCTCGTGGGGGATGTCGGTGTCACACTCGCATCGCCGCACGAAGCGGCGCTGGAACCCCAACATCCAGCGCGTGCGCGCCATCGTCGACGGCTCCGTGAAGCGGGTCCACGTGTGCACCGGCTGCATCAAGTCGGGCAAGGTCACCAAGGCCCCGATCCCGGCCCCCGCCGACCCGGTCGGCTGACGCGGGCCCTGCGAACGACCATGCAAGGTGTCGTCAAGGCCTACGACCCCGTCACCCGCGACGGCGTCGTGATGTGCGACACCGACCTCGGCGACTACGACCTCGCGCCCGACGCGCTCGAGGGCTCTGTCCTGCGCATGCTCCGCCAGGGGCAGCGCGTGATCTTCGACCTCGACGACTCGGGCCGCGCCACCCGGCTGCGCCTGGGCTCGGAGGTCGACATGAGCACGCCTGGGCAAACGTGACCGAGATCCGGACCAAGGTCCTGGGCATTTCGTCGCCCCAGCTGCGAAGCTGGATGCGAGTGGACGGCAACCACATGGAGGCGAGCAGATGAGTGGCACCACCAGCAACGAGGCGCTGAAGCAGTGGGTCGACCGGTGGGCAGAGATCTTCCAGCCCGACGACGTGCACTGGTGCGACGGGACGGCCGAGGAGTACGACCAGCTCGCCGCGTCCCTCGTCGCCTCGGGCACGTTCACGTCGCTCGACCAGGCCAAGCGCCCGAACAGCTACTGGGCGCACTCCGATCCGGGAGACGTGGCACGGGTCGAGGACCGCACGTTCATCTGCTCGGCGAGCGAGCGTGACGCCGGCCCGAACAACAACTGGCGCCAGCCCGACGAGATGCGCGCCGACATGACATCGCTGTACACGGGTGCGATGAGGGGCCGCACGTTGTACGTCGTGCCGTTCTCGATGGGTCCGCTGGGCTCGCCGATCGCCCACATCGGGGTCGAGCTCACCGACTCGGCGTACGTCGCCGTGAGCATGCGGATCATGACCCGGATGGGCCAGCAGGCGCTCGACGTCCTCGGTGCCGATGGCGAGTTCGTCCCCTGCCTGCACTCGGTCGGCGCGCCGCTCGAGCCGGGGCAGGCCGACGTGCCGTGGCCCTGCAACCCGGACAACAAGTACATCGTCCACTTCCCCGAGACCCGCGAGATCTGGTCCTACGGGTCCGGCTACGGCGGCAACGCGCTGCTCGGCAAGAAGTGCTTCGCCCTGCGCATCGCCTCGGTGATGGCGCGCGACGACGGCTGGCTCGCCGAGCACATGATGATCCTCAAGCTCACCAACCCGGCGAAGGAGTCGAAGTACATCGCCGGCGCCTTCCCGTCGGCATGCGGCAAGACCAACCTCGCCATGCTCGTCCCCACGATCCCCGGCTGGACGGCCGAGACGATCGGCGACGACATCTGCTGGATGAAGTTCGGCGACGACGGGCGGCTCTACGCCATCAACCCCGAGGCCGGCTTCTTCGGCGTCTGCCCCGGCACGAGCTACGAGACCAACCCCAACGCGATGGACAGCTTGTGGGGCAACAGCCTGTTCACCAACACCGCGCTCACCGACGACGGTGACGTGTGGTGGGAGGGGATGACCGAGGACCCCCCGGCGCGGGCTACCGACTGGAAGGGCAACCCGTGGAACCCCGAGGTCGAGACCCCGGCCGCCCACCCCAACGCCCGCTTCACCGCGCCGGCGTCGCAGTGCCCGTCGATCGCCCCCGAGTGGGAGGACCCCAAGGGCGTGCCCATCTCGGCGATCATGTTCGGCGGCCGGCGGCGGACCACCGTCCCACTCGTCACCGAGGCCTACGACTGGGAGCACGGCGTGTTCCTCGGCTCGATCATGGCGTCGGAGACGACGGCCGCCGCCGGTGGCGCGGTCGGCAAGCTGCGCTTCGACCCGATGGCCATGCTGCCGTTCTGCGGCTACAACTTCGCCGACTACTTCGCCCACTGGCTGTCGATCGGCAAGTCGACCGACCCGGGCAAGCTGCCGCGGATCTTCTTCGTCAACTGGTTCCGCCGCGACGCCGACGGCCGCTTCCTGTGGCCCGGATTCGGTGAGAACAGCCGGGTGCTGAAGTGGGTGTTCGAGCGGGTCGGCGGCGACGCCGGGGCGGTGGAGACGCCGATCGGGCTGCTCCCCACGGCCGAGGCGCTCGACACGGAGGGGCTGGAGATCGCCGACGACGACCTCGAGGCGTTGCTCGGCGTCGACACGGACGGGTGGCGGGAGGCGATCCCGCAGATCCGCGAGCACTATGCCCAGTTCGGCTCCGACCTGCCGGCCTCGCTCACCGTCGCGCTGGACACGCTCGAAGCCCGCTTGAGCTGAGCCTCTCGGGCTCCAGCGCCCCGAACGCGGAACTGTCCGCCGGATCGGTCCCGATCGGGCCGATTCCGGCGGACAGTTCGTGGTTCAGAGGTCGGGGACGTGGACCACGACGAACTCGTTGTCGTCCGCCACCGACGGGTTGCGGCCCTTCTGCGGGAAGTTGTTGTCACAGCCGATCAGCAGCTCGTCGTGGCCCACCACCCGTGCCGCCTCGGCCGACTCGCAGACCACCGAGAAGACCGGCCCGATGCCGATGTCGCCGGGGTGGATCGGGGGCAGTGAGACGAGATCCGGATCCGGGATGGCGGTGAGGTCCAGCACGCGCCGCTTGTGCAGGCTGCCGTCGGGGTTCACGTCGCGCAGGTCGACCACGTAGACGGCACGGGCGACGACGGGATTCGGGCCGTCACGCTCGACGACCACCAGATGATGGTGATCGAGCGGCGCGACATCGGAGACCATCAGCGTCGCCGGGTCGACCCGGTACACCCACTGGCGAGCGGTGAACTCACCGCGCTTCGTGTCGTACTCGAACATCCAGCGGCGCAGCGGATCGGTGGCCAGATCGGCCAGCGTGGCCCCTTCCAGCGTCGGGTACAGGTACCTGCCGGCCATGCCCATGCCCTCGAGGCCCTTGCTGCGGTTGATGGTCGCCTTGGTCGGGTCGGCGAGGGCGATCGGGTTGTCCGGGCCGACGATCCCATTGGGCATCGCGATCGGCCGCTCCAGCAGGCGGCCGGCGTGGGAGGATCCACGGGCCGAACTCGTCGCCGACCCACAGGTCGCCACGACGGCCGACCTGCAGCGACTCCGGATCGATGTCGCCGCCGGTCAGGACCCGGTCGGGATCGTCCTCGTTGACGATCGGGAAACCGATGAGGTGGTTGGGGTCGGTGAACTCGATGTAGTCGCCGAGGTCGACCGCGCCAGAGCCGCCGTCTGCCGTCTTGAAGTCGGGACGGAGGTAGTAGGCACGGATGTGGAAGTCGCGCGAGTTGACCTTGGTGCCGAAGCCGTTGTCCGGCATGGCCAGGTACTCGCCTCGTTGACGACCCTCGACGATCGAGGAGAAGCCCTCAACAGGCTGTGAGGGTGTCGGGAACTGGATCCCGTTGATCACGCCGTCGCCGTCAGGGTCGGTGTTCGGGTTGCCAACCAGCGCAGCACCTGCCGGCGGGCCGGGGGCGTACGTGTTGGCGTCCAGCACGGCGCGCCCGACCAGGCGATCGGCGTCGTCGTGGTGATGGTAGCCGGCGGCCGCGACGCCCGGCAGGGCGACGGTGACCGCCGCTGCGGCGAGCGTGATGACGCGCGCATTTGTCGTCCAATCCATGCAACTCCCCTTCCTCCCTCACGATCCGGCGGGTGCCGGACCGCTGACTGGTTGCAACACCCAACCTGCTGGACCCGCCGTCCCGCCCACAACGGCCCACTGTCACGAACCGGCCGGGCGCCGTCCCAGGACGATCCGGGCACCAGACGGGACACGAGTACCATCCGCCCGGGACGCCGGCCGTCGTAACGTCGGCCGCGGGAGGGACTGGCATGGAGGAGCGGTCGGCCGACGCGTTTGTGCACGAGCGCGCGACCGGCCGATCGCCAGCGCACAAACGCGACGGGGTCGCCTGTGTCGCGGCCGTTGTCGTGGTCGCCGGCGCGGCGGCGCTCATCGTGGCGTTGCGCATCGCCAACGGCGGGCCGGAGCCGGAGGGGCAGAACTGGTGGCTGGTGACGTGGCTCGTGGTCGGGCTGGCGGCGCTGATCACCGGTACCGGCCTCGCCTCGCGGGCCGCCAGCCGCGCGCTCGGGCTGGCGTTCGTCGTCGTCGGGCTGGCCGCGACGCTGAGCGCGGTGTCGATCCAGCTGGCGGGGTTCCAGGCGACCAACGGTCAGCGAGACGGGTGGGCGTGGCTGGCCGATGCCTCTCGCTGGACCGGTCCGCTGGCGATGGCCGTCCTGGCCGGCGTGGTCCCGTGGCTCGTGCCACCGGGCGCGCTCGACGGGCGGGTGCGGCGAGCAATGGTGGTGGTGGTCGCATCGGGCGGGGCGCTCGTGCTGGCGGTCTCGTCGGAACGTGGACCCGGCTGGCTCGCCTCCGTGAGTCGGTGGCTTCTCGCCATCGTCGCCAGCGCCGCGGTCGCTCGGTTGGCCCTGTCGTGGTGGCGCTCGCGACTCGGACCCGATCGCGGTGATCCACTCCCGGCCTGGCTGCTGGGCGGTGCGGCGGCCGCCTGGCTGGCCACCGTGCCGGCCGGTTTCGACGTTCCCGAGAGCGAGGGCTGGGTCCACGATGTCGCCGGCGCGCTCGCCCTGCTGGCCACGGTGCCCTTGCTCATGGGTGGTGCAGTCGTGGCGGCGATGCGTGTGCGTGGGTCGCCAATCCTCGGCATCTCGCATCGGCTGCTCGAGTGGAGCGTGCTCGCCAGTGGCATCGTCGGCGTGTACACGGTGCTCGTCGCCGGCCTCGGACGGCTGGTCGGCGGCAACGGCCCGACCTGGCTGCTCGTCGGCGCGACCGGCGCGCTGGCGCTGGTGCTCGAGCCGTTCCGGCGCCATGTCCGCCGGCTGGTCGACCGCCTGGTCTACGGCGCGCGCGACGACCCGCTCGTCGTCGTCCAGCGCATCGTCGAGCACCTCGGGGCGAGCACGAGCGAGACGCTGTTGCCAACGATCGTGGCCAGCCTCCAGCACGAGCTGCGACTGGACACCGTGGCGATCGAGCTGCGTATCGACGACCGGTGGGTGCCGGCGGCGACGATTGGCCCGCCGAGCCGCCACGCGCGCCACGTTCCGTTGCGCCACCGCGACGAGCTGGTCGGACGGCTCGTCGTCGGCTGGGACGCCGGTCCGTCGCTGCGACATCGCGACATGGACATCCTCGCCCAGCTCGCTGGCCCGCTCGGCCTGGCGGTCGGCTGGGTCCGGCTGGCCGACGACCTGCGGCGCTCGAGTGTGGCCATCGTGTCGGCGCGCGAAGAGGAGCGCCGCCGCCTGCGCCGCGATCTCCACGACGGCGTCGGGCCGTCACTGACCGGTGTGTCGCTGGGGCTGCGCACGGCCATCCAGCTCCTGACCGGCGCACCCTGTCACGATGCGACGACCGCACACGGTCGGACCTCTGGACCCGGCGGCGATCCGGATGGACCCGCGCTGACCCTGCTGGCTCGCGTGGCCGACGAGGTGGACAGCCTCGTCGTCGAGCTGAAGCGGATCGTGCGCGACCTCCGGCCGACCGCCCTCGACCAGCTCGGGCTCGCCGGCGCCGTCGCCGAGTTCACGCGCACCTTCGGCGACTCGGTCGAGATCCACCTCACGCTGCCGCCGGCGCCGGTGGAGCTGCCGGCCGCGGTCGAGGCGGCGACCTATCGGATCGTCACCGAAGCGGTCACCAACGTCGTGCGCCACGCCAACGCTGCCCGCTGCTGGCTGACGATCGCCGCGGGCGCCGCCGTCGTCATCGACGTGGTCGACGACGGCGATGGGATCGCGCCCGGCCATCCTGCCGGCGTCGGGCTTGCGGCGATGCACGAGCGGGCGCGCGAGCTCGGCGGGACGGTGGAGCTGTCGACCAACGATCCCCACGGAACACGGGTCCACGTCGCCCTGCCGGCGAGCGTGCCGTGACTGCCGACGGGCCGATCCGCGTGGCGATCGTCGACGACCACCCGATGTTCCGGATGGGGCTGGCCGCCGCGATCGGCGCGATGGCGGGGATCGAGCTGGTCGGTGAGGCCCAGCGCGCCGAGGAGGTGCCGGCGCTCGTCGGCGAGGTGGCGCCGGACGTGGTGTTGCTCGATCTGCGGCTGGTGGACGGCTCCGGACTCGACGTGAACCGGTGGCTCGCCAGCCACCATCCCGAAGTGCGCGTCGTCATCCTCACGATGTCCGAGGACCACGACACCGCGCTCACCGCCCTGCGTGACGGGGCCAGCGGCTACCTCGTCAAGGGCGCCGGACCGGAGCGGCTCGAGGGCGCCGTGCGCGCCGCGGCCTCGGGCGACGTGGTCCTCGACCAGACGCTGGCGCAGGCGGTGACCGAGCTTGCCCAGGCCCGACGATCCTCGGCCAGCCGCCCGTTCCCGCAGCTCACGGCTCGGGAGTTCGACGTCCTGGAGCTTGTCGCCGAGGGTCTCGGCAACCAGGCGATCGCGCGGCAGCTGGTGCTCAGCCCGAAGACGGTGCGCAACCACGTCTCCAACATCCTGAGCAAGATCCACGCCGCCGACCGGGCCCACGCGATCGTGCTCGCCCGGCGCGTCGGTCTCGGCACCTGACCAGGTACCGTCAGGCGTCAGCTCACCGGACAGGAGTGCCGAACGTGACGATGGCCGTGCCCGATCGAGCCGAGGTCGACTCGGCGATCACGCTGATCACCGATCACGCGCCGACGATCTACGCCTGGCGCTACGAGCGCGAGCGGGAGCAGCTCGTCCGCCTGTACGACAAGGCCAACGCGTCGCAGTGGAACAGCGTCACCGAGCTCGACTGGTCGATCGACGTCGACCCGGAGGCGCTGGTCGCCGTCGACTCGCCCGTGATGGTGCTCGTCAAGGCTGCGGCCCAGGTGCCTGGATCCCCGCTCGCCAGCTGGAGTGACCGCGAGTTCACGACGCTCGCCATCGAGTTGCTGAAGGCCAGCCTGAGCCAGTTCATGCACGGCGAGCAGGGGGCGATGCTGACGGCGGCCAAGCTCGTCGAGACCGTGCCGTGGATCGACGCCAAGTACTACGCGGCGACGCAGACGATGGACGAGGCCCGCCACACCGAGGTCTTCGCCCGCTACCTGCGGACCAAGGTCGGCGAGGCGTATCCGATTGGCGAGCAGCTGGAGGCGCAGATCACCGCCCTGCTCGAGGACTCGCGCTGGGACATCGCCTACCTCGGGATGCAGATCGTCATCGAGAGCCTGGCCCTCGCCGCGTTCGGTGACATGCTGCGCCGCACCGACGAGCCGCTGCTGCACAAGCTGCTGCGCTACGTGCTCGCCGACGAGGCCCGCCACGTGGCGTTCGGCGTCCTCAGCCTCGGCGAGCTGTACCGGGACCTCTCGGCGGCCGAGCTCAAGGAGCGCCAGGACTTCCTGCTCGAGAACACGTCGCGCAGCCGCACGCGCGCGCTCAACGGCGAGGTGTGGGAGCGGATGGGCACCACGCTCGACGCTGTGTGGCCGTCGATCCGCGAGGCCCGGGCGAGGACCGGGATCAGCCCGACCGGGTCGTTCCAGCGCGGGTTCTTCGCCAAGCTCGTGCCCAACGTACGCAAGCTCGGCCTGCTCGACGCCAACGGCGGGTACCTCCGCCGGCGGTGGGCCGAAGACGGCCTGCTCGAGTTCGAGCTCGCCGACGACACGTCGTCCGACTACGACAGCTACGACGCCGTGGCTCACGACCGCGCCGGCGCTGCACGCTGAGTCGAAGGCGAGACTGGCATCGCACCAGATCTGGACCGACTCCAGCGTCAGGGTTAGGCTCCGGGCGTGGCCAGGGAGACATCCGTCGACGACGGTGTGCTGCTCCGCCGCCACGGTCTGCAGGTCACGGCCCAGCGGCTGGCGGTCCTGCGGGCGGTGTCCGACCGTCCACACAGCACGGCGGACGACATCGACAAGCTCGTGCGGACCGAGATCGGCGCCATCTCCCGCCAGGCGGTGTACGACGCCCTCGGGGTCCTCACCGACAAGGGTCTGCTGCGGCGCATTCAACCCGCCGGCTCGCCGGCCCGCTACGAGGACCGGGTCGGTGACAACCACCACCACCTCATCTGCCGAGACTGCAACCGGATGGTCGACGTCGACTGCGCGGTCGGCGACACCCCGTGCCTGACGGCCGCCGACGACT
>JBIOUO010000144.1:0-7549 GCA_044867195.1 Ilumatobacteraceae bacterium | reverse complement strand
GGGCTTGGGCGTGATCACCCAGCAGCGGCTCCAGCACTTCCTCTGGTACGGGCTGCCGATGAAGTGGCTGACCGACACCGACCACCATCGCCGGATCGTCGACGCCCTGGCGCGCACCTTCGACCTGCTGGGCCTCTTGAGGTACGCGGGCGCTGTGCCGGTCCGAGACGGCCGCCGAGGTGCTCGACGCCTACGAGAGCAGCGACGCCGAAGGCAGGAAGGCCTTCCGCAAGGCCGACCTCGCCTCGGGCATCAGGCCACCCGACATCGACGAACTCGAGGGGGCGCGGTGATGGGGATGGTCGAGTCCGACGCGCTGTCGTCGACCGCCGAGCTGCTGGAGCTGGCGATCGCCGGCGGCGAGCTCGTGCCCGGCGCTCGCGGCTGGAAGCAGCGACAGGCCGACCTGGTGCGGGCGCACCTCACCACCTCGCGGATCGAGCTGGGCGGCCGGACATGGCTCGACGGGATCGCGGAGGAGCGACTCGACACCTGGCTCGCCAAGCACCGCCGCAGCCAGACCCGCCGCCGCATCCTCGAACCGCTCGCCGTGCGCGCACCGGCCGAGCTGCCCGAGGGGATCGACGATCCGCTGCCGCGGCTGCGCTGGCTCCTCGCAGAACTCGCCGACGGCCAGGCGCTGACCCAGACCGGCAACCTCAGCCCGTTTCGTGCAGGAGGCAGCGCCACGGTTCGCCTGGGACTTCACGAACCCGCCCCGTACCGAAGACGAGCTGTTCGACCTCCACCAGCTCCGCCACCTCGCCCAGCGCCTCGGGCTCGCCCGCCGGTCGGGACGGAAGCTCGCCCTCACGCCGAAGGGCCGGGCCGCGCTCGGCGACGCCGAGCTGCTGCTGCGCAGTGCTGCACACGGCGTGCTGCCGGACCATCAGTTCGCTGCCGCGCTCGGCGAGATCACCCTCGCGCTGCTCGTCGAGCGCGAGGTGCATGCCCACGAGCTCGACGCACTCCTCGGTGAGGTCGTCGCCGAGGTCGGGTGGCGGGCGACCGACACCGGCGAGCCGCCGACCCACCACGAGATCAGCTGGGCGTGGCACCAGACGACCAACCTGCTGCGCGCGCTCGACGTCCTGTCGACCGGTGGCGGATGGGGCGACCGCAGCTACGCGCTCACGCCGGCGGGCCGAGCGATGGCGCTCGGAGCGCTGCATCACCGAGCCACCGGGCCACGGACGAGCCTTTCGGGCTGACGTACACCCCCCAGCGGTCGGGTGTGCTGAGGAACCGCTCGACCTCGGCCCGCGCGAACCACCATCGGCCGCCGATGCGATGGGCCGGGACTGGCGAGCGGCCTTCGCGGGCGAACCGCCTGAGCGAGTGCGCGGTCGTCCGGAGGAGCGGTGCCACCTCGTCGGCGCTCAACCACAGCGACTCTGGGGTCGAGCGCGCCGGCGTGGGCCCTTCCCGGTAGTCGCCGACCTCGGTCGGCGCCGCGAGCAGCTCGACGATCGGGGACACGATCGCCTCGACGTCGCTCCAGATCACCTCGACTGCCACCGATGCGACCTCCTCCCACGGCACGGGACGATTGCTCGCCTCATGCCGAGCTGGACGCCAGCCGCGGTCGCGCCAACGCATCGACGACGCGCTCCTGCCAGCGGGCGTGCACGAGGGACTGCAACTCGTCGGTGGTCGTCATCGGGAGGTCGCTCCAGCTCATGGCCGGAAGAGTCGTCCCATCTGAGCGCGCCCGCGCGTCGCCCCGCCGAACTTTGAACAAGGGCGTTCCTATTCGAGGTTGTGCGACAACCTTGAACATGGATCGGCGGCCCTGAGGCGGGTGGCACGATCGGGACGGTCATGGCAGGGATCTACGAGGTGCGGGCGACGCACGACGGGAGGGTGAGCTCCTTCGGCGTTCGGCCGACGCTGGACGAAGCGGAAGCGCTCCTGGAGGAGGCCCGAGCGCGCATTGACGCAATCGGCGGTTGGAACGATCGCTACTGGGTCGAGACGATCGACCCCACCGGGCTGTTCGAGCGGTCTTCGAAGCCCACACCTCGCGACCGGTACACGACCCGCGTCACGCGGACCTCGCCCGAGGGCGTCTGGACGACCGTCCACGTGGACATCCTCCACAGCGACCGAGTCGTGGCCGGCTACGACCGCAACCACTCCATGTTCGGCACGTTCGAACCGTTCCGCCAGGGCGACCGCGAGTTCGCGCTCGTCGCGCCGCACTACATGGCGACCTCCGGTGATGGACCTCGCCAGCGGCGAGATCATCGCCGGCGAGGAGCCTGACCCCGACGGCTTCTGCCCGGTCGGCTTCTACGTGCCGGACTGGTGGGACATTCACGACGGGAGCATTCCGCCCGGCTCGCTGTACTGGACCGACGACATGGAGTGGCCCCGAGGATTTCGGGTTCGTCTGGGGCTTCTTCTAGGGCGACGACTCTTCCTGGAAGGTCCAGTACCTCGATCTGTCGCCGGTGGCGCAAGGCGAGCTCATGCGTGACGAGCGCTTCGGCTACGTCGAGCTGGCGACGCACCCGAAGCTGAGCCCACGCGAGTTCATCCGGTGCAGCGGGCACGACGACCAGCTGCACGTCACGTTCTCGACGCTCCAGCGCTTCGACCTGGGAACAGGTCGCCTGCTCCCGAACGAATGGGCTTTACGGGCAATACAAGTCTGACTTATACAAGATCGTCCTAGTATTGTTCGGGCATGGAGAAGCCGCCAGAGCTGTTCGATCGAGACGCCGAGTGGAGCGACCTCGTCGCCTTCGCCCAGCAGCGCGGCCCCGGCATCCGGCTCGCGCTGGTGCGAGGACGAAGGCGACAGGGGAAATCCTTCCTGTTGCGGCGTCTGACCGAGTCGACAGGGGGCTTCTACTTCCAGGCACTGGAGCAGGAGCGCTCCCAAGCGCTCGACGGGTTGGGCGTGGTGCTGGGCGAGTACCTCGCGGTGCCGGGTGGCAGGTTGGCCTTCAACGGCTGGGACGACGCGCTCGGCGCCCTTGGCGGACTGCGTCGAGGAGACGAGCCCACGGTCGCGGTCATCGACGAGTTCCCGTACCTGCTCGCCCATTCACCCGAGCTGCCCTCGCAGCTGCAACGACACGTCGACGCTTCCCGCGACCGCGGACCAGCGGTTCGTCTGGTCGTCTGCGGCTCGGCGCTCTCGGTGATGGCGTCGCTCCTCGAGGGCGCGCAAGCGCTGCGTGGCCGCGCCACCCACGACCTGCCGCTCGGGACCTTCGACTACCGGACTGCAGCGCGCTTCTGGGGCATCGACGACCCGAAGACGGCGTTCCAGGTTCATGCGGTCATCGGTGGCACGCCGGGCTACCGGGACCTGATCGCGGCCAAGACGCCCTCGCGCCTGGCGGACTTCGCTCGTTGGCTCGAGCAGGGCGTGCTCAACCCTGCAAGCGCGATGTTCCGCGAGGACGACTACCTCCTGACCGAGGAGCGATCCATGACCGACCGCGCGCTCTACCACGCAGTCGTGGGTGCCATCGCCGCCGGCAGCACGTCGCAGGGCGCGATCGCCGCGGCGCTCGGACGCGAAGCCCGCGCCGTTCAGCACCCGCTCAAGGCGCTGGAGGATGCCGGCTTCGTCGAGCGGCACGACGACATGCTGCGCAGCCGGCGTCCGATCTACCGGTTGGCCGATCCGATCGTGCGGTTCCATCACGTCGTCACGCGCGCCGACCTCGCCCGGTTCGAGGACCGGCGCTTCACCGAGGCGTGGGCTGATGCCCAGCCGCGCTTCTCGACGCACGTGCTCGGCCCCCACTTCGAGCAGCTCGCCCGGGACTTCACCTTCAAGTTCGCAGCGCCGAGCACGACCGGCGGACCCGTTGCCTCGGTCGGCCCCGCCGTGATCAACGACCAGAAGGAGCGGGCGCAGCACGAGCTGGATGTCGTCGCGACGGCGCGGGCTCGAGGTGGAGGCATCAGGGTGGCCGTCATAGGCGAGGCGAAGCACACCAACCGCGCCCGCACTGTCGCCGACCTCGAACGGCTCGAGCGCATCCGGGCCCTGCTGATTAGCCGCGGTGACGCGACGCCGAGCACGAGGCTGCTGCTGTTCTCGGCGTCGGGGTTCGACCGGAACCTGACGGCGGCGGCCGAGGAGCGGCACGACCTCGAGCTGATCGACCTCGACCGCATGTACAACGGCGAGTGACGGAGTCATCCACGACCGTGGCGACCGGAGGACCGACCGTGACCACGATCGACGAAGCGCTCGACGCGTTCCTGGCTGAACAGGACAAGCGGCTGGCCGAGCGCACGTACCGCAACTACGTCGAGGTGGTCGAGCTGTTCCGCGACTGCATGAACGGCTGCGGCTACGAATCGCTGAGCGAGCTTGAACGGCGGCGCTGGCAGCAGGCGTTCGACGGCGGTGGACGAGCGCGCCTTCACCCGCCTGTTCGGGCCGGAGAAGATCCCCCAGGAAGTGGGCCAGTTCCTCGGCTGGTTTGTCATCCGCAAGGTGATGGCGGGCCAGGAGTTCCTCAAGGCGTGCGGCACCGTCACCAAGAAGCTGGGCAAGTGGCTGGCCGAGAACGGCTACATCGATGTTGATGACGCGGCGGACATGGCCGCGCGCGGCTCGGATGCGGGGGACGAGCTGCCGAAGGCCGACAAGCTCGCCGAGCTGCTGTACGCGCGGACCAGAACGGTGCCGCCGTTCGACGCCGACTCGATCCCCGATGACGAGTGGATCGAGGATCAGCTGTGGATCGAGCGCGTCGAGGTCGGCGAGCTCTGGTTCGACGGCGGCGGCGGCCCGGTCAAGGTGCCGCACGCACGATCGCCGCGCGGCCTGATGTCGTGACGACCATGTCTACGCGGCGCCGCGTCGTCGCGGGCACGCGAGGCGGCCAGCGTCGAAACGTGGGCAGCCGTACTCAACACCCGCCGACCGGATCGTCTCGGTCAGGAAGTGCTCGTCCGCCACGCGCATGCGTCCTCGCAGAAGTCGTTGCACTCATGGCGCCAGTCGGCGTCCCACGTATCGCCCTGCTGGGCGGGAACGTCGCTGTCGTGGACGGGCCCGTCGCCGCGGTCGACGCGGCTGGGACTGCCGCAGTCGTCGTGCTCGAAGGTCAGCTGGGCAAACCGATCGGATCCCGGGTTCACGATGACGCCCCAATCGGCACCGAGTCGCCCGTCGAGCGGGACGTAGTAGGGGCAGAAGAGCGCCTGACCCGCGATCGACCCACCCGATCGGTAGCGCGGTGACAGGCACCGGTCGAGCAGGAGCCGGTGAAGCTCGGACTTCGACAATCGCGGCCAGGGCATCGCGTGGTTGTAGCTGCGGATGGAGCGCCTCGTCGCTGCAGTTCACGCGAGGCCGGCGAGGCGGTAGAGCACCAGTGAACCGGCGACGGCGACGTTGAGGCTCGCACCCCGGCCAACCATCGGGATCTCGACCACCTCGTCGATGAGCGGCCAGGCCTCCTCGGGGATGCTGTGGCGCTCGTGGCCGAGCAGGACGACGGTCCTGCGGCGGGCGGGTTCGAGCCGGGTGAGTGGGATCGCGGAATCGGCGAGCTCGATGCCCATCACCACGCTCGTGGCGCGCTCACGCTCGACCCATGCCAGCTTCGATCGGTCGACCCAGTGGGTGTGGGGCCACCGCAGGAGCGTGTCGCCATGGGCGAGTGCGGCCCGGTAGTGCGACGTGTCGGGTACCGCCATGCAGGCACCGACGGCGTCGCAGGTGCGAAGGAGGGTGCCGAGGTTCGCCCCGTAGGCGACCAGCGGCGCGACGATCAGATGGTCCCAGCACCCGTGTTGTCGTGGTCGCCGGGACCGTCGCAGATCCTTGGGCCGGGACTTGGGCCCAGCCGTCATCGGGCTGGAGGGCAGCTCCCCGAGACACTCATGTGGGCGGCGCGCTTGGCGGTGGCGCCCGACCATCGACGGGCCCGCCTGTCGCGGGCACGGAGATGGAACGGTAGACGCTCGCCACGTCGCCGCACTACCGGATGAGGTAGCCGAGGGCGTTGGCGGCGCGGGTGAGGTCGGGCAGCAACCCCGGATGAGTCAGGGGTACGTCGAGCTCCGGGTCGGCGGGCAACGCGTCGGCCGCTCGTTCGAACAGCACGAGGGCGGGGTGGCCGCCGTGCATCGACGACGGGTACCACAGGCCTCCGAGGGTCGGGTAGGCCTCGTAGAGCCCGCGCGCCCATGCCTGCGCCCGGTTGCGCGGTCCGGAGGCGATCGCCTGGCTCGCTCCGGCACGTGTGGGCCAGTCGCCGGTGATGTCGAGGAGTCGCAGCGCGCGGGTGGTTCGGAATGCCGTGAAGCAGCGGTCGTCGCTGGCGCGGTCCACGACCCGTGTGCCCTGGAAGACCTCGGCGACGCACGTCGCCATCGCCGCAGCTCCGTACAGGACGCCGCGCCGTTCCCCTGGAACATGGTGATCGAAGCGAGCGCTCGCGATCGGCCCGGCGAAGCGAAAGGCGTTCCACGTGCTCGGATGGCGGCCTCTCCGCGCGTAGATCCGCGCCACCAGCGATCCCGAGCGCAGCGTGTGGCGTTCAGGCCGAACCTTCCGTAGCTCGTCGACCGGCGGTGGCCACGGGAACTTCGCCACTACAGCTGGTCGATCGACACTGCGAGGGATGCGGCGATCTCCGGTGCGCCGCCGGCGGCGAGCCAGTCGACGGGTGACACGGAGGTGTCACTGATGACGAGATCGGGGTTCGGCGTCGTGAACCACCGGCTGACGGCCACCGGATGCAGCGAGGGTGAGAGCGCGGAGACGGCGGCGTCCAGGCCGGGCACGAGCTTGCGACGCCGGAGCTGGAACGCGGGGACGAGCCAGCCGCCTCGATGCTTGAAGGCGTACAGAGACCGGGCGTAGATGCGCTGCCGGACGCGGCTCGTGTCGACACCGAGGCGCTTGGCGGTCTCGGCGACCGTGAAGGAGCGCGAGACGAGCGCCGCGCTGGCAACGGCCAACCCGGCCACTGGTCCGAGCTCGCTGGCCTCGAGCGGCGCGAGCGTCCCGCCGAGCTTGCGGAGCGCTGACTGCTGACGCTCGCCGAAGTAGTCCTCTGGGTGGACGTCGACCAATGCCAGTGGCCCGGCGCGGTCCACGAAGTCGATGAGGGCAGCCGTGAATTCGTCCTCGTCGACGCCGAACCTGCGCTCGAGCACCTCGTGCAGCGGCATGGCCATCGCGTCGTACCTCCTGATCTCTCCTGTCAGGATAGTACAGGAGGGCATCGAGGCGTCGAAGGCGGAATCCCGATGCGACCTCTCCCGCGGCCGGGACGGTCACCGATCAGCCGGGACCGGAACACGGGCAGCAGTGCCGGAGGCATTCGCAACGGTCACCGGTATCGCTCTTCGGATGAGCGATTTCAATCAAAGGACCGAATACGTCCGGGCGGTCGATTGCCGCGAAGAAGGTGCTCGACTTCAGCTCCTCCGACTCTCCCCGGCGCGCCTCGCTCATGATCGACGTGGCCCGGCTGCTGCGTCTCGAGGATCACGCGACGGCGGCCGCTGTGCACGCCGCCGCGACGCGGCTGGCGGCGCATCGATCAGCACGCTTCGTCGC
>JBIOUO010000143.1:0-6502 GCA_044867195.1 Ilumatobacteraceae bacterium | reverse complement strand
ACCTCGCCGGGAGCGAAGTTGTAGAACAGCGCGTCCACCAGCTCCGCCGGGACGCGACCCAGGGGCGCCGCCCGTCCGGCGAAGTAGGTATCCCAGTAGTTGGTGAACCCCAGGGCGAACATCGCCTCGTTGGGTTCGTCGGCCGAGTACGGGATGACACCGATCGGCTCGACCAGCTCGAACATGTGACGCGCCATCGAGCTCATCGCCTCCTCCCGCTGCAACCAGCGTCCCGTGCGAACACTCACCATCTCTCGGACGATCGGTCGCCGCGAAACTCATCGCACAACCACAGGCGGGCGCACCGCCGAAGAGCTACTCGGCGACCCGTTGGGCTGGCGGCTGGACCAGCGCAGCGATCATCATCTCGTTGATCCAGGCTTCGTACTCGTCCAGGCTCCGGCCGCAGCGCAGGACGAGTGCGTCGCCGGTTTCGGCGCCGTTGATCGCGAAGAGGCGGTGACCGGCGCGCACAGCTCAGCCCCACTCCGCCTCCACTCCGCCCAGCGTCAGAACGTGAAGCGAGTTAGGCCGCCCGGCTCTGTGCCCAGCACGACGATCGCCGAGCGTGGCTCCACGCGGTAGACGTGCCACGGCGGTGGTCCCTGCGACGGCGCGTTGAACGGCGCGGTGATACCGGAACCGCTCTCATCGGGCTCTGCTGGCCAACCGTTGTCCGCCCATCCCTTCGCTGCACGCGTCACGAGGCCGGGATCGGTCACTCGTGCGGCGTCACCCTCGATGACGACGTCCGCGTCACGGATCGACACGGCGATCGAGCAGCGCGGATCGCGCGCGACGTTACGGCTCTTCCGAGTGCCCGAGCCCGTCTGGAACCAGAACGCACCGTCGAGCCAGAGGGCGCCGACCGCGGTCACATGCGGGCTGCCGTCCTCGTTCACCGTGGTCAGCCAGGTCGTACGAGAGTTGTGCGCGTCTGGAGCCGGCGCTGATCCCGCATCGAGCTTCTCAGTGACTGCGGCCCAGTCGACCGGCGGGAGCCCGTCGCCTACACCGAGGTTGATGATCTCCATGGCACCTTCCCTTTTCGTAGCCGGGCGACACGCGAGCAACGACGTGTCGTAGATCAGACGTGCTGTGATCGGCGAACTCATCGCGCCGCCATCCACATCAGGAGCTGATGAAACGTCGTGCTGGTCTGGAGATGGGCAGGACCGGGTTCGTCCGCCGGGGCGATCTGAAGTGCCGATGGCGTCCCGACGTGGGCCTCAGCGTTGAAATGCGGGCGACAGCGGGTCGAGTGCGCTCTTAGCGTTGCTCGTCGCGTGCATCGAGGGTGGGCAGGAGGCTGACCGATGGTGACGATCGACCAGGAGCGGCGGGTGCAGGATCATCCGATGCTGCATGTCCGGCCTGACGTGCCGAGTGACCTCCAATCCTTGGCGCGGGAGCGTGGATGGCCGGACGACCTGCTCCGCAGGGCCGTCGACTTGCGGGTACCGCGAACGGACCTGCGGGTGTGGCTCGACAACCCGCAGTTCGACACGGCCCGAGTGGGCTGGCACCTCGACAGCCTCAACAAGACGTTCGACGGTCCGCTTCGGGTGCGCGAGGCAACGTGGCGCGACAGCGAAGCGGTCGCCGACTTGTACGCCAACGCGCCGGAGACCCTCGGAGATTGGCGCCTCGACGTGCAGCGAGAGCCGAACCCGTTTGCCCCGTTTCGGCTGCAGGAGCATCCGAACATGCAGATCATCGAGTGCCGCGGCGTTGTCCTCGGTGCCGCCGCCCACGCCACCCGTAACTCACTCATCGACGGCCAGCGGCTGACAGCTCATTTCATCTCCGCCTGGCGGGTACGGGACGGTTTCCGTGGCTACGGGCTGGCCAACGTGTTGCAGACGAGCGCAGGGCCGGCCAGCGCATGGTTCGGGATCGTCACCTATTGGTACGAGCGTTTCGGCAACATGTCCCAGGGCTGGCTGGACAAGATCAAGGAGCGGGATGGGGCCGAGGGCCGCGAGCTGACGGCGAGTGTTCACGTCATCCCTGCCGGGCAGGCTACGGCCAGTCTCGGCCTCGGCGTGGGCGGCGAGTTGATGGTGCGGCCGGTGCGGCCTGACGACCTTCCCCGTTGCGTCGAGCTCATCAACGGCACGCACACGGGGCTCGACTTGTTCCGGCCGTACACGGTCGAGTTTCTCGAAAGCCATCTGGATGATCCGGCGTGGGGCCCGAAGCCGTCGTTCTGGTCGCCTGTGTTCGGCTGGGCCGATCACGCGGTGGTGGAGGATGCCACCGGCACCGTGGTCGCCTGCGGCGGCCTGTGGGACCGCGGGCGCGACCTGCGTGAGGTGTGGCGGCACGAGAGCACGGGCGAGCACCGCACGATCGAGGCCACCGCGCTGCTCGATTGGGGCTACGCGGCTGGCCGGGCCGGGGCGATGGGTGTCCTGCTGCGATCGTTCCTCGAGCGGACCGAACGCATCGGCCGTACGCACTTGCTGGCGCCGCTCGAGCACACACCTGACCTTGCCGAGCTGGTGACTCCGTTGCGCCCCGAACTGGAGGTGCGCCGAGTCCGCACCATGACGTTCCAGGACGAGTCGGTGCAGGTCGATGCGCGGCTGACGCGGCCATACACCGACCTCGCCTATTGGTGATGGCGTTCCGCTTCGACGCCGAGGGTCCGATCAGGGAGCGACCCCCGCTGGCCGGCGTCTACCGGCGGATCGGGCGGTTCGTGCTCGAGTTCCGTAGCGGTGTTGCCCTCGGGCTCGGCCTCTCGGGGCTTTCGACGTTGCTGTTCGTGCTCCTGCCGTTCCCCATCAAGTGGCTCATCGACGGAGTCTTGATCGGCGACACGCTCGACGTCGGGCCGTTCGGCGAGGTCAGCACGGCGACCGCGACAGAGAAGATGACGGTTGCCGCTTGGATCGCCGCGCTCTACGTGCTGCTGTCGGTGGCCCAGGTCGTGACGAACGCGGCGTCCTTCTATGTCATCGCCCGCACGGCGTTGTTGATGATCCACACGCTGCGATCCCGCCTCGTCGCCCACCTCCGCACGCTCTCGTTGCGCTACTTCTCGAACACGTCCGTCGGTGAGCTCATCTTCCGGTCGATCAACGACGCCCGGTCGATCCAAGAGGTGATGATCTTCGGATTCGGCACGTGGGCCACCCTCGCCCTGCGCATCGCGCTGATGGCGGCGTTCATGGCGATGCTCGACCCCTGGCTCACCCTCGTCGCGTTGCTGGTCGTGCCAGCCCTCGCGGTGACGATCCGGCTACTCGCTCGGCGCATCCAGACCGAGTCGCACACCAGCCGCCAGCACATGGGGGCACTCACCTCGCACATCGAGCAGACGATGGGCACCATCCGAGCCGTGCAGGTGTTCGGCGACGACACCGACGAGCGGGAACGGCTGGAGGCCATCAGCATGCGGTTCGTGCGGGCCCAGCTTCGATTCCGGTGGGCCGAGCAACAGCTCAACATCGCCACTGTGAGCATCACCGCGATCGCGACCGCGCTCGTGCTGTGGATGGCGTCGCGCAGCGTCATCGACGGCGCCGTCACGGTCGGTGACCTGTGGGTGTTCGTGACCTACATGCAGGCGATCTACCAGTCGATGAACCAGGTGATGTTCGTGTTCGGCCCGTTTCAAGACGCCGTCGTCGGAGTCGGTCGAGCATTCCAGGTGCTCGATACCGAGCCGGACATCAAAGAGCGACCGGGGGCGCCGGACCTGGCCCCCTTCGGCCACCAGCTGCGGCTCGAGGACGCCTCGCTCGTCCATGACGGTGGCAGGGGGGCGCTCTGCGGCGTCGATCTCGTCGTGCATCGAGGCGAGAAGCTGGCGCTCGTGGGCGAAACCGGGTCGGGGAAGACATCGGTGCTCAACCTGCTTCCCCGGCTCTACGACGTCACGGGCGGGCGCGTCACCGTGGACGGCACCGACGTCCGAGACGTCACGCTCTCGTCGCTCCGGCATCAGATCAGCGTCGTGTCGCAGGAGCCCCTGCTGTTCTCTGCCTCCATCCGCGACAACATCCGCTACGGCCGTCTCGGCGCCACCGACGCCGACGTCGCGGCGGCGGCGGTCGCGGCACGCGCCCACGATTTCATCACTGCTCTCCCCGGCGACTACGAGACCGAGGTCGGCGAGCGCGGCGTGAAGCTCTCACTCGGGCAGCAACAGCGAATCTCCATCGCCCGGGCGTTCCTGAAGGACGCACCGATCCTCCTGCTCGACGAACCCACCTCGGCGCTCGATGCCAACACCGAAGCCGACTTCCTCACCAGCCTCGAGGAGCTGATGTCCGGTCGCACCGTCGTCATCGTCGCCCATCGACTCTCCACCATCCGCTCGGCCGATCGGATCTACGTCCTCGACCAGGGTCGCGTCGTCGAATCCGGCTCACACGCCGAGCTCCTCGCGCTCTGCGGCACCTACCGCCGCCTGCACGACCGCCAGCTGCTCGACGTCGAGCCTGCCGCGGCGGCGGGCTCGCCGCTGTCCTGAAGCGCGAACGACGAGAAGCCGGCCGCAGTTGACCGCTCGCTCAGTCGCCGGACGTGCGGGCGCCGAGCGTCACGGTGGCCGTGTCGGTCTTGCCGCCCCGCGAGTACGTCACCGTGACCTTGTCGCCGGGCTGGTGCTCGCCGATCGCGGTGGCGAGGTCGTCGGGCGTGGTGATCGCCCGGTCGTCGACCTTGGTGATCACGTCGCCGGCCCGCAGGCCGGACTTCGCCGCGGCCGAACCGGAGCTGACGTCCGCCACCGCGGCACCGCCACCATCGGCGGGCTGCGTCGACACACCGAGCAGCGCGTGCTCGGGCACCTGGCCGCTGCGGAGCTGGTCGATCAGCGCCTTGGCCGGGTTGATGGCGATGGCGAAGCCGATGTTCTGAGCCTCGCCGGCGATCGCCGTGTTGATGCCGACGACCTCGCCGCGCATGTCGAGCAGCGGGCCGCCAGAGTTCCCGGGGTTGATCGCGGTGTCGGTCTGCAGGAGGTTCGTGAGATGGGTGCCGTTGGGCTCGTCGAGCGAGCGCCCGGTCGCCGACACGATCCCGGTCGTCACCGTCGGCCCCCCGGAGAGGTCGAGGGCGTTGCCGATGGCGACCACCTGGTCTCCGATCTGCAGCGCGTCGGAGTCGCCGAGCGGCAGCGCCGTCAGGCCGGTGCGGTCGATCTTCAACACGGCGAGGTCGGAACCCGGATCGGCGGCGACGATGCGCGCCGACTCCTCCGTGCCGTCGCTGAAGTCGACCGTGATGTCGCTGGCGCCGTCGACGACATGGTCGTTGGTGACGATGTAGCCGTCCTCGGACAGCACGAAGCCGGTGCCCGCGGCCTGACCCTCGACGGTCCGCCCGAAGATGTCCTCCTGGGCGATCGAGTCGTGGATCGCCACGATCGACGGCTCGGCGTTCTGGACCAGTGACGCGATCGCATTGGACGGGGTCTTGACGGGTTGCGCCGGCGAGGCCGCGGCAGGGGCCGACGCAGCCGTCGACGGCGACTCGTCGTCCTGACCGGCGACGGCGACGATGCCACCGGCCACCAGCGCCCCGACGACCGCTCCGACCGCGGCGCCGCCGAGGAACCGACCGCGTGGAGGGCGTGACCGGTTGCTCGGCGACGGCGGATCGCCCCACGGCCCGACCGGCGGCGAGGGGGGCCGCGCGGTGGGCGGGGCGGTCGGTGGCGCGGTGGGTGGGTGCACCGCGCCACTGGGGAATGGCGGCGTCGCGGGGGGCGGCGACGTCGCCGGGGCAGGCAGATCGCTGGTGGTGGTTGTTGTCGAAGTGGTTGTTGGTTCGGTGAGCGTCATGCTCTGACCTCCTGGCGCATGAACGTGGTGTACGCGGCGGCGAAGAGGACGATGGTGCCGGCCACGAGCACGACGACCTGCCACCACGCCAGCAGCAGGCTCTGTTCGAGCGGCAGGCTGCTGGGGAGGGCCTGGTCCTCGGGCTGGACGACGACGATGCCAGTCGACTGCCGTGAGGGGTTGAGGAGCACGCCCGTGGCGTCCTTGTAGAGCTGGTCCGGCGACAAGCGGCGGACGTTGAGCTCGGTGCGGGCGTTGGCAAGCACCTCCTCGGTGGACGAGTCCGCTGTCACGTTGTGCGCGGAGTCGGCGATGATGCCGGCGATCAGGCCGGCGAAGAGCGTGAAGACGAGCCAGATGGCGATCGCTGCCAGCGCCGCCGTGGCCGCCCGGCGGCAGACGACGGACAGCAGCAGGGACAGCGCCAGCCACAGGGCGATGTAGACGACGGCCACGACGTAGAAGGCGATGATGCGGGCGACGTCGCCGAGCGTGGGACCGACGCCGAGGCGCAGGGCGCCGTAGCCGGCGACCATCGCCACCAGACAGGCGAGAGCGAGGGCAATCGCGCCGAGCCCGGCCACGAACTTGCCGTTGATGATCTCGTCGCGGTGGATCGGCTGGGCGACCAGCCGGGGCAGGGTGCGCTGGGCGCGCTCGCCGTTGATCGCGTCGAAGCCGAAGGCGATGCCGAGCAGCGGGCC
>JBIOUO010000142.1:0-10345 GCA_044867195.1 Ilumatobacteraceae bacterium | reverse complement strand
GTGCGGGTGTCGCGCATCGCGGTCAGCCTCCCTGCCGACCGTGCGGCGCGGCGACGGCGACGACCGACGCCGTGCGCACCGTGTCACGGTGGGAGAAGTCGAAGTACAGGCCGTACGTGCCGGCGGTCGGGACGTCGACGGCGAAGCGGACTGTTGGACCGCCGGGACCGTCGGCGTCGTCGAGCGGGTGGACGTGGAGGTAGGCGAGGTCGCCGTCGCGGATCGCGACGAGGTGGCCGAGGGCGCCGAGGTACGGCTGCAGGTCGGTCACCGGAGCGCCGTCACGCGTGACGGTGACGTTCAGCTCGGACGCGGCGCCGGCGACGAGGTCGCCCTCGAACGTGACGTCGAAGCCGTCGACGTGGGCGACGGTCGAGGGCGCCGGCAGCGGGCGCGGGGCGTAGTCGCCGGGGACATCGAGGTCGGCGGCGAGGGTCATCGCGGCGGTTCCCGCCGGCACGAAGTCGGCGTACACCCGGTACGAACCGGCCGGTAGCGGCGGCGCAGTGAGCGACCACGTGCCTGCCGCGTCCCGGTCGGGGTGGAGGTGGGCGTAGGTGGCCAGATCGCGGCTGACAACGACGAGATGCAGCTCCTTGTCGTGGGCGACCTCGAACGACGTCACCGCCGCGCCGTCAGGCCCGGTGATGACGAAGGACAGCTGAGCCGGCGTGTCGGCGAGGATGGTGTCGGAGGCGAGGTGCAGCTGGTAGCCGTCCTGGGCGATGGCCAGCCCCGCCGGCAGCGCCGCGGCATCGTCGCTCGTCTCGTCGCCGGCGGGCGCCGTCTCGTGGACGTCGTGGCTTGGCGCGGCCGGCTCGGGTCCCGCAGCCGCACCGACGAGTGCGCCTCCGCCGAGCGCGGCGGCGAGGATCGCCCCGTAGGCGGCGAGCTTCACTCCTGGTGAGCGAGACAGCCTGGACTCTGACACTGACACGAGTATACCTCGGGGGGGTATCTAACGCGATGCGAAGGGCCCGGACGGCGGGCGTCCGGGACCGTTGGAGGGTTTGCACGGGGGAGGCCCCCGAGGAAACCCTCCAACGGCGGAAACCCTCCAATGAGGTCGGGGTGGGGACGGTCATTGGGCGGTGAGGCGCACCCGGCGCAGGAGCTGGGCGTTGAGGGCGACGACGATCGTCGACAGGCTCATCAGCACGGCACCGACGGCCGGCGACAGCGTGATCCCGGCCCAGGCGAGGGCGCCGGCGGCGAGCGGGATGGCGACCACGTTGTAGCCGGCCGCCCAGGCCAGGTTCTGGACCATCTTGCGGTAGCTGGCGCGCGACAGCCGCACCACGCCGGCGACGCTGCGTGGGTCGCTGGACGCAAGGATGACGCCTGCCGATTCGATGGCCACGTCGGTGCCGGCGCCGATCGCCAGGCCGACGTCGGCGCGGGCGAGCGCCGGCGCGTCGTTGACGCCGTCGCCCACCATCGCCACCCGGTGGCCGCGCTGTTGGAGGGTCATCACGGCCTGGTCCTTGTCCTCCGGGAGGACCTCGGCGAACACCTCGTCGATGCCCAGCTTGCGGCCGACCGCGTCGGCGACCTGACGGGCGTCGCCGGTGATCATCGCCACGTCCACGCCAAGGCGGCGGAGGTCCTCGACGGCATCGCGGGCCTCGGGCCGGATCTCGTCCTCGAGGGCGAAGGCGGCGATCACCTCGTCGCCGCGCGCGAGATGCAGCACCGCGGCGCCGCGCGCCTGCCACCGCTCGATGGCACCACCCAGGTCGGCGGGCACGTCGAGGCTGCGTTGGCGCAGCAGCGCCGGCCCACCCACGGCGTACGCGGTGCCGTCGATGGCCGCCTCGACACCGCGGCCGGGAAGTGCCTGGAAGTGGCTGGCCGTCGCTGGGCCACCGTGTTCAGCGGCGGCTGCGACGATCGCCCGCGCGAGGGGATGCTCGCTGTCGGCCTCGACGCCACCTGCCAGGCGCAGCGCCTCCTCGACCGGGACCCCAGACGTCGCCGCTTGATCGGTGACCACGTGGGCACCCTTGGTCAGGGTGCCGGTCTTGTCGAACAGCACGGTGTCGATCGTGCGCATCCGCTCCAGGGCGAGGCGATCCTTGACGAGGATTCCCGAGCGCGCCGACAGCGCCGTGGACAGGGCGATCACGAGCGGGATCGCCAGGCCGAGCGCGTGCGGGCAAGCGATCACCAGCACGGTGACGGTGCTCGTGATCGCGTCGTCGGCCTGCCCGACCAGCGACCAGGCGACGAACGTGATCACTGCGGCCCCGAGGGCGACCCAGAACAGCAGCGCCGCGAAGCGGTCGGCGAGCGCCTGAGCCCGGCTGCGGCTCGCCTGGGCGTCGGCGACGAGGCGCTGGATGCCGGCCAGGGCGGTGTCGTCGCCGACCGCGTCGACCCGGACGCGAAGCGACGAGTCCGTCGACACCGTGCCGGCGACGACCCGGTCGCCGATCGCCTTGGCGACCGGCTTGGACTCGCCAGTGATCATCGACTCGTCGAGCTCGGCGACACCTTCGATGATCGTGCCGTCGGCTGGCACCCTGCCACCGGCGCGGACCAGCACGACATCGCCCACCGACAGCTCCGTCAACGCCACGGTGCGAACACCGTCGCCCTCGACCAACTCGGCGTCATCGGGCAGCAGCTCGGCCAGGGCAGCGAGCGCACCGCGGGCCTGACCGATCGCCTTCATCTCCTGCCAGTGCCCGAGCAGCATGATCGTCACCAGTGCCGCCAGCTCCCACCAGAACTCGAGGTCGAGCCAGTCGAGGCTGGTCGCCAGCGACGACACGTAGGCGACCGTGATGGCCAGCGAGATGAGCAGCATCATCCCCGGCTGGCGGTCGCCGGCTTCCCGCACGCCGCCCACCAGGAACGGCCATCCACCCCACCAGAAGACGAATGACCCGAGGATCGGGCCGAGCCACGACATACCTGCGAACTCGATGGAGTAGCCGAACCAATCCATCACCATCTCGCTCGTGACGACGAGCGGGATCGTCAGCGCCAGGCTCAGCCAGAACCGGCGACGGAACATCTCCGGGTCGTGGCCGGTGTGCTTGTCATGACCGACATGGGTGTCGTGCGCCGGGTGCTCGCCGTGGACGGTGTCCGGGCGGGTGGCGGCCATACCGCTCCATTATACCCCTAGGGGGTATAATGTCAACGCCGGTTGACCAGCGGGTGAGATACCCCATGGCGGTATCCTCGACTCATGGAGCGCGGCTACACGATGCAGAAGGCGGACTACCTGAAACGGCTGCGCCGCATCGAGGGCCAGGTGCGCGGGCTGCAGCGGATGGTCGACGACGACGAGTACTGCATCGACATCCTGACCCAGGTGTCGGCGGCGACGAAGGCGTTGCAAAGCGTCGCCGTCGGCCTGCTCGACGAGCACCTGCGCCACTGCATCGCCGGCGCGGCTGCGGCAGGCGACACCGAGGAGTCGAAGCGGCTGATCACGGAGGCGACGAACGCGATCGACCGGCTCGTCAAGTCCTGACGTGCCGCGGCGCTCCCGCGCGCGCTATGGCGAGCCGACTGGGCAGTCGTTGCCGGCGCCGGGGTGGGCGTCGAAGCACTTGATCCGACCCTGGATCGCCGGCGAGATCGGCGTGTTGATGGTCACGTAGTCAGCGAGCGTCTGGTCCATCAGGTCCTGAGTCGTCGCCCGGCTGACGAAGTTCGGGTAGCCGTCGCCGCCGCTCGCCATGAAGTCGTTCTCCGCGATCTGGTAGCTCGACCCAGCAGTCAGCTCGATCGGCGCGCCGGTGCAGGTTCCGTCCGCTGCCTGGCGGACGGCGCCGACGACACGCGTCCCGGCCGCGGCCTCGATGTCGTACGTGAAGCACAGCCCTGACACCTGCGGGAAGCGGCCGTTGGCCCCCGGCATCGCCGAGACGCCGTTCTCCAGCATCGTCTTCAGCTCGGCACCGGTGACCGTCAGCGTGACGACGACGTTGCCGAACGGCAGGACAGCGAGCACCTGGCCCCTGGTGATCAGGTACGGCGGTGGCGTGTACGCCGGGCAGAAGCCGCTGCCGCCGCCGGCGGGCGCGCAGGTCAGCGCGTCACGCAGGCCGCCGGAGTTGGTGATCGCCAGCTCGACGCCGATCGGCGCGTACTTCGCCCGCATGGCGTCCGTCGTCGTGTCGCCGACGAGCGATTCGCACAGCCGGCCATCGACACGCCCGCACGCGTCGGAGCGGGGGATGGCGACGGTCGACTCACCGATGACGGTCCCGAGGATCGGCGTCAGCTGCGCGTTCAGCTCGTCGAGGCGCGCCTGGATGGCGGGATCCGGCATCACGCCGAGGTTCCACGGCTTGTGGAAGTCGGCGGTCTTGTAGACCACGGTCTTCGTGCTCGCGTCGAGCACCAGGCGCAGGCGGGTGAATCGCACGCCCTTGCTCAGGTTCTCGGTGACGAGGATGCCATTCGGTCGAGTGGTCAGCACCTGGAAGTTGGTGTGGTCACCGATCACGGCGTCGACGCCGGTCAGCTGGTCGGCGAGGTCGATCAGCGGCCCGGTCGGGTTGGTCAGCGTGCCGGCGGTCGCGCCGTCGTGACCGACGACGATGATCGTCTTCACCCCGCGCTGGCGCAGGCGGTTGACCTCGGCCTGCACGCGGGCGAGCCGGGGCTCGACGTGGAACGGGTCGAACGCACCGGGGAAGACCAGTGTCGGGGCGTCCTCGTTGGTGAAGCCGACGAACCCGACCTTGCCGCCGTCGAACGTGTTGAAGACGACCGACGGCTGCCATTCGGCCGGAGTCCGACCCCGCGCGTCGACGACGTTGGAGGAGACGAACGGGTAGTCGGCGAGCGGGATCAAGACGTCGCGCAGGTAGGCCGAGCCGTTGTCGAAGTTGTGGTTGCCCAGCCCGTCGAGCTGGACGCCCATCATGTTCATCACCTCGATCGTCGGCGTGTCGCCGAAGAACGCCGAGATCGGCGGGGTCGCGCCGACCGAGTCGCCGCCGGCGAGGACGACCGAGCCGTTCGGTGCCTCGGCCCGGTAGGCGTCGAACCACGGCTTGAGGAACGCCGAGCCGCCGATCGCGAACGTCGGGTTGACGGCTGGCGCCGCCAGGTTGTCGGCCGCCTCGGCGAGCGGCACGAGCTGGCCGTGGTAGTCGCTGATGTCGATGAGGGTGATCTCCTTGTACCGGCCGGAGCCCTTCGTCAGCCCGTACAGGATCGTGCCGCGGGCGTTCTGTGGCCCGGGAATGTCGAGCAAGAACGCCAGCGTGGGCGCCAGGTCGATCGCCCGGACGCCGCTGATCGGCGCCGCCCTGCGCTGGATCCCCGGACCGGCGGCGACGAACGTGGCGTGCATGTTGACGTTGTGGGCGAGGTCGACGAGGTTCGGCAGGTAGCCGTGCTGCCCGAAGAACTGCGAGAAGGCGATGCGCTGGCCGGGCGTCGCAGCGTCGAACTGGTACGGCGGGCGCAGGACGACGACGACGTCGCCGCTGCGACTCGGGTGAAGTGAGTCGCTGCCGTCGACGTCGCGCAACTCCTCTTTCTTCATCACCCTCAGCACGACCTGAGCGCCGGGGTGCGCCGGGTCGGTCAGGTTGGTGAATGCATCGATCACCTGTGTCCGCACCTGCTCGTACGTCGTGCCGGCAGGGAGCGTCGTGTTGACATAGACCTGGGCGGTGCCGCCGGCCCAGCACGCCTTGGCCAGGTTGACGGCCCCGATGCCGGTCGCGGCGCGGCAGTTGCTCGCCTGCTCGGGTGTCTGGATGCCCGCGTCGGCGAGCACCTTGCCGGCATTGACGGCGTACCACTGGGGCGCGAAGCCGTGGTCCGACGCAGCGAACACCGTCGCCCCAGGCATCAACGAGCGGGCGAGAGCGAGCTTGGCGTCGGCCTCGTGATAGGCGCTGCGGATGTAGCCCTCGCGCGTCTCCACCAGGCCGTCGGGCGTGCCGTTGCCCTCGAGGTCGTCGTAGTAGGGATTCGGGTTGCCGTCGATGTCGGTCGGCGTCACCAGTCCCATGAACTGGTGCGAGAACTCGTCGGTCACCGGGTACCCGACGAACGCCACCTCGGTGTCCGGCTGGAGCGTGCCGAGGATGAACTCGAGGTACGCGTCGGCGGAGGCCTTCTCAAGGTCACGACCCTGCTGGACGTACGTCTCCTCGTCGATGATCCGCGCCTCGAGCGGGGCGAAGTCGGCGGAGATGAACGTCGGGAACTTCTCGGCGAGGTACTTCTCCAGCCGGTCCTCGCCCGCTCCGCCGGGAGGCAGGGCGTTGCAGGCAGCGGTCGCGCACGTCGCGATCACCCGCTCGACCGACGTGAAGTACAACTTGAACGAGCTCAGGTTGGGGGCGAGGGAGATCAGCTTGACGTAAAAGCCGGCGGTCTGGCCGGCGCGAGCGCCGATCAGCCCGTCGGCACCGGTCAGCTTGATCTCCTCGAAATCGCCGACCGCCAAGTCGACGGCTGCCTGGCTGCCGTCCTTCGACGCGCCGCTGCGTACTAGCAGGGCGTGGTCGTAGGCGGCGATGCCGTCGACGATGCTGTCGTACAGGTAGACGTCATAGGTGCGGGTGGGGTTCTGGGCGGCGAACGTGGTGGCGATCTGCAGCTGCGTCTGCTGGGCAGGCGTGGCGGGATCGCCCGCCGGCACGTTGATCCACCCGGCCGCCGGGGAGAAGCCGGCGACCTGATAGGAGATCCCGAACGCCGCCGCGCCGGCTTGCTCACCGGCGTTCAACGGCGCGGCCAGGACGCCGCGCGTGGAGAAGAAGTTGACGAAGTCGACCGTCGGTCCGGCGATCCCGGCATTGGCCCCACCGACCCAGTCGATCTGCGCCACCTTCTTCCCCGCCCGCTCCGCCGCGGCCGCCAGCGTGTCGGCCTGCAGCGTGCCCGGCGTCGAGAAGCTGGTGCGGTTGTTGAAGTTCGCCTCACCGGTGCGGTGGTAGGTGTTGTTCGTCGAGCCGTGCTCGCTCGGCCACGTGCCCGTGGCCAGCGTGTACCAGCCGACACCGGTGTTCGGGGGGAACCCCTGCGTCATCCCGTTGCTGCCCCTGACGCCGGTGGCGATCAGGTCGGCGTACGTCGGCATCTCGCCGGCGGCGACGTATCGCTCCATCAGATCCGGGCGCATCCCGTCGGAGGCGAAGAAGATCGCCGTGGTCGCGAGCGGGGACGGCGGCGGACGCTCGGCGGCCCCCGGTGCCGACGTCAGCTCCATCAAACTCACCGCGAGCAACGCCGCCGACATGAACACGATCGCCCGACGCATCATGGAGCCTCCTCCTCGTGACGTCACGGTGCCCCAAGGGACTCGCGCCGGATCCTAGAGCTTCAGCGGACCCCCGCCGGCGCGTGGAGGACGGGAGAGCCACCAGCGGTAGGATTCCGGGCCTTGGCGGGCGGCAGATTGGGGATTTGCGTCCTCGGGCCAGTGGCCCTGGACGTGGAGGGTCGACGGTTGGCGCTCCCGGGCGTCCGCCAGCAGGCACTGCTGCTGCGCCTGCTCATCGCCGACGGCCGTTCGGTCGGTCCGTGGCAGCTGCGCCACGATGTGTGGGACGGGCGCCACAAGTCCGACGCCGCGCTCCGCGTGGCGGTCAGCAGGCTCCGTGGAATCCTCGCCGACCACGGAGCTCCCGGCGCGATCTGCCGGACGAATGACGGGTACCGCATGGATCGGGAGCTCGTCGACGTGGACGCCGATCGATTCGCCGACCTCGTCGCCGCCGCTCACCGCAGCGCCGAACGCGACCCCCAAGCGACCGTCGACACGGCGACGGACGCGCTCGGTCTCTGGCGCGGCCCGGTCTTCGGCGAGCTGGCCGGCGAACCATTCCTGCTCGCCGACGCCGAGCGCCTGGCGAGCCTCCGCGGCGACGCTGTCGAGCTGCGGCTCGCCGCCCAGGTGGCGCTGGGCACGGAGGGCCTGGTCCCGGATCTCGAGGCGGCCGTCGCCGACGCCCCGCTCCGCGAGCGGCGCACCGGCCTGCTGATGACCGCCCTCTACCGCTGCGGGCGGCAGGTCGACGCACTGGCTGCGTACCGTCGCCTCGAGCGGGCGCTGCGCGAGGATCTTGGGCTGTCACCGAGTGCCGAGCTGCGTCAGCTCGAGCGCCGCATCCTCGACCATGATCCGGCGCTCCGGGCGCCGGACCCGCCATTCCGACCGCAGCCGGCCGAGGCGACCAGCGCCGACGCCGTCCAAGCGTGCCTCGGCCAGGCTCGCGCTGCCCGCGCCCTCGCGCGCGCCGGCGTGCATGACGAGTCTCTGCGCGTCGCCGAGGCCGCCGTCACCGCCGGGCGGGCGCTCGACGAGGCGACGCTCGCCCATTGCCTGGTGGCGTCCGCCCAGGCCTCCGCGCTTGCCGGTCGAGCCGGCGACGCCGTCCTGGCGCTCGACGAGGCGGTGCTGCTCTCCCGCCGGACCGGCGACGCCCAGATGCTGGCGCGCGCGGCCATGGTGCGGTTCGGGTTCGGCCTGTCCGACGGGGACGATGTGCTGGCGCTGCTGACCGAGCCGCTCGAGCTGCTGGCGCCAGACGCTCCCGAGCGGGTCGAGTTGCTGTGCGCGGCGATGCATCATGTGGCGCTGCAGAGCAGCTCGGCAGGGGCGTCCCGCCTGCTCGCCCAGGCGGCGGCCACGGCGGCCATGCTCGGCGACCCACGCTCACGGGCGACCGTGCTGGCCGCACGCGCCGTCCTCGCCGGTGTCCGTGGTGCCGGACCGCTCGCCGTCCGCGAGCTCGGCGACGCCGCCCTCGCCGCAGCGGAGGCTTCCGGCGACCCGACGCTCGTGGTCGCCGCCTTGCACAGCATGTTCCGCTGCACCCTCGAGCTCGGCGACCTCGCCGGCCTGCACGACGCGGCATGCAAGCTGGAGACGGTCGCCACGGCGTCGCTGTTCCCGTTCGCGGTCGTGCGCCAAGGGCTGCTGGAGATCTGCCTGCGCCTGGCGCGGGGTGAGCTGGCGGGTCTCGAGGAGCGGCTGTGCGAGGTCGAGGCGACCGGGCGAGCGATCGGTGTCGTCTCGTCGGCGGGCACGACGCGCAGCCAGCGCGGACTGCTGGCGCTCGAGCGGGCGCAGTTCACCGAGCTCGAGTGCGTGGCCAGATCGACGGCGCCCGCCAGCCCGTCCTGGCAGGCGGTGCTCGCGCTCAGCCTGGCCGAGACGGGACGGCTGGGCGAGGCCGCGGACGTCGCCACGAGCGCCGTCGAGCTGGCCACCGCGGCAGGTGGGGAGCTCACCGAGGACGACCGCGACGTGGCCGCGATCCTGGCCGCCGAAGTGGCCGCGCTCGCTGGCGACGCCGCCCTCGCTGCTCGCGCCGCCAGCCGCCTCGAACCTCGACGCGGACGGTTCGCGGTCGTCGCTCACGCCACCATCACCCTCGGTCCTGTCGATCGGCTGCTCGGCCTGCTCGCCCTCTGCGCCGGGGACGCTGACAGCGCCGTCACCTACCTTCGCGATGCCGTCGCCTTGGCGGGGCAGGCTCCGTTGTGGCAGGCGCGGTCCGAGGTCGGTCTGGCGCGCGCCCTACGAGCGCGGGCCGGGCCGGGCGACGACGTCGAGGCATGTGCGCTGCTCACCGCCGTGCACGAGTCGGCGGTGGCCAGTCCGGCGCGGGGCGGATCTGCCTGGCTCGCAATACAGCTGCGCCGCGCCGCGCACTGAACCTCAGCCACAGCACGAGTGTTGGCGATACGGCGAAGTAACGCCGGTGTTACGCGCCTCGTGTGAAGTGCGCACCGACGCGTGCCATGGGCGGGCCAGGGCAGCGATCGATCGAGATGGGGGCGAAGATGCGCCAGCTCCGGCGGACCTCTGGTGTAGCTGCGGTCACGATGTTCGTCGCGGCGATGCTCGTCGTCGCGCCGACGCCGCCAGCGGCGGCCGTCGGGCCGTGCACGATCCGGTGGGTCGGTGGCAACGGCGCGTGGGAGACGGCGGCGAACTGGCGCGACGTCAGCACGTCCGCCAGCCGCGTCCCCGTCGCGACCGACACGGCGTGCGTCGACGACGGCAACGACCAGCAGTCGCTCGCCGTGACGTCGGCTGGCAACATCACGGTCACCGGTCTTGACAACGCCGAGGATGTCCGCCTCTCTGGCCCGCTGACGATCCAGGACGGCGGCGAGGTGAGCAACCGCGGCGTGCTCCAGCTGTCGTCGGGGGCGACCCTGATTTCGTCGTCGGGACCGGGCGTGGAGCGGTTCGTCAACAACGGGACGCTGCGCGTGACGGACAACTACGGCTCGGCGATCGGCGACGGGATCACGACCGACTCCCCCGGCACCGTCGACGTCCAGGGCGGCAGCCTGTACATCGGCGACCCCGGCGTGTGGCCGGGCCAGACCCCGGCAGTGGCGG
>JBIOUO010000141.1:0-3275 GCA_044867195.1 Ilumatobacteraceae bacterium | reverse complement strand
GGTCGCCAATCGGGGGGCTCCGGCCCAAGGGCCTCTGCCCCCCGAACCCCCCGCCACAACCTGCCGATCCCCGTCGCAATGACTCGGCCGTTGGGGGTGGCGGCGGGGTGGTCGCTAGTCTCGGCGGCATGCCCGCCTTGGTCGCCGCGGAGATCTGGCACTTCTGGATCGGGGTCGTCCTGCTGGGTGTGTCGATCCTCGCCGTGATCGGCCTCGTCGCGTGGTACCTGAAGAGCGTCACGGCCACCAAGTACCCGAGCCGCCGGCAGCGGTCGGACGTCTGACCGAACCGTCGACCGCCAGCGGCGTCCATCCGCTGGTCGTCGACCTGCTCGCTCGCTCGACGTTCCCCCCGCCGGGCACGGCGGTGGTGTGCGCCTTCTCCGGCGGTCCCGACTCGACCGCGCTGCTCGTGCTGGCCGTCGCCGCTGGGTGCGCGGTCACAGCAGTCCACGTCGACCACGGCCTGCGCCCGTCGTCGGCCGAGGAGGCTCGCGCCGCGGTGGCCCTCGCCTCGTCCGTCGGTGTGGCGTGCGATGTGGTGACGACCCACGTCGGCGGGGGACCGAACCTCGAGGCCCGAGCGCGCGCCGCTCGCCGCGCCGCCCTCCCACCCGGTGCCCTCACCGGCCACACCGCTGACGACCGCGCCGAGACGATGCTGATCAACCTGCTCCGCGGCGCCGGCGCGGACGGGCTGGCGGCGATGAGGCCGGCCCCGACGCGCCCGATCCTCGGTCTTCGCCGCGCCGAGGCAGCCCGACTCTGCGCCGAGCTCGGGCTGGCGCCGCTCGCCGACCCGTCCAACGCCGATCCCCGCTTCGTGCGCAACCGGGTGCGCGTCGAGCTGCTCCCGCTGATGGGCGACATCGCCGGCCGCGACGTCGTGCCGCTGCTGCTGCGCGCGGCGACGCTGCTCGCCGACGACACGAGCCTCATCGCCGGCTGCGCCGGCGCCGTTGACCCGGCCGATGCGCGGGCGCTCGCCGCCGCACCGGTACCCGTCGCACGGCACGCGGTCCGCGGCTGGCTGCGGGCGACCGCCGGCGGAGCCGACGCATTCCCGCCTGACATGGCGGCCGTGCAACGAGTGCTCGAGGTCGCCCGCGGCGAACGCCAGGCATGTGAGATCGCGGGTGGCCATCGCATCGAGCGGCACCACCAGCGGCTGCGCATCGTCGCTACAGGCGCAGTATTCTCCCACGACGGTATGGGGACGGGGATCGACCTCCCGTCGCCGTCGGTCGTGGAGGACGCGGACTGATGGCGATGCGGCTGCGCGGCCGGTGGGCGCTGGGGATCACACCCCGCAACTTCACCTGGATCATCAAGGACAAGCTGGCGATCTGCGAGCGACCGGGCGGCTACGGCGAGAACCACCGGCGCGTCAGGCGCCAGGAGGAGATCATCTGGATCCGGGAGAACGGCTTCGGCTGCGTGATCTCGATCATCCCCGCGCCGCACAACCTCCACAACTACGACGAGCTCGGCGTGACGGCGCGGCACCGACCGTTCAACCCCGACGACCTCGAGGCCTGGCTGAAGGCGTTCTACCGCGAGCTCCACGAGCTGCTCAAGGCCAACGTCAAGGTGATCGTCCACGGCGAGGAGGTGGGCGACCGCATCGTCGGGATCATGGGCGGCTACATCCGGTGGTCGGGGCTCGTCGACGACGACACCAGGGCGATCACGGTCACCGAGCGGCTGGCGGGTCGCCAGCTCGACCCGTTCGCGCGCAACGTCATCCTGATGGCGCCGAGGCTCCGCTGACTTCCTCGCCGGCGCTGGCGGGCTGGGCCGGCACGTCCTCGGCGAGCCAGCGACAGACCACCGGCTGGCCGACCTCGGCCAGCCAGCCCTTGAGCACCCGATGCATGCCGACGGACGTGAAGATCGGCGCCGCCGGCGCGGTCAGGGCGACGGGATGGAGCACGAAGGGGTGCGTCTGCGGGCCGCCGATGGCGCCGTGCGACCCGACCTGGGCCTCGAACGCCGACACCTCGTCGCGCTCGGGGTCGTAACGGGCGTTGACCATCACGTCTGCCGCGGTGTCGTAAGCATCCACCTCGCGGACCTGCTCGACCGCCAGTGGCCCGAACGGCGCCAGCGGGTCGTCGCCGTCGACCTGCCCGGTGGCCAGGTTGCGCTGCCCACCGCCGCCGAGCACCAACGATCCTCCGTCGCTGGCGACGAGCAGGAAGCCGATGTGCGGGTGGGCGGCGAGCCCCGGTAGCAGGTCCGGGTAGCGGGCGTCGATCTCGGCGCGCGTCAGCCGGCGCGACGGTCCGGGGAGCGTGATCAGCCCGAGCGCCCCGGACCCGAGCACGGTCGGGACGGCGGCCGATTCGCTCGGCGCGTCGTCCTCGCCGTGGTCGCCGGGACGGGCCCGGCGCAGCCACGCGCTGGACTCGGTCTTGCCCTCCTCGGCGTCGTCGTCGCCGGAGGCGGCGGCACCGCACAACCGGGCGACAAGCGCGGCCAGCGTCTCACCTGCCGCCTCCTGGAACGGTGGGCCCTGGGTCTGGCCGTGATCCGACAGCACCACGAGGTGGTACGGGCGCGGCGCCCACTGGAACGAGCGGGCGATGCGCCCGAGCTGGCGGTCAAGGTCGCGCAGCACGGCGAGCGCGTCCGCCCGTTCCGGCCCGGAGTGATGGGAGACCTCGTCGTAGCCGAGCATGTCCACGTAGATCGCGGCCCGCCCTTCGGCGACGTCGTTGATGACGCCCTGCACCGACACGTCGCGGCTGACGACCGTCGTGAACGCGCGCAGGAACGCGTACGTCCAGCCGCGATGAACCCGCGGCTGGACGTCACGGCGGCGCTGCAGCAGCGCGGCGCGGCGCTCGCGGGCGATGTCGACGATGATGTTGAGGAACGTGCGGGCGGCCTGGCCGGGCCGCGAGAAGTAGCCGACGTATCCGGCGCCGAAGCGGCCCTCCTTGCGCTTGGCGATCCCGCTCATCGTCAGCACCGCCCGCTCGGCGTCGCCGGAGAACAGGTTGCCGTAGCTCGAGCCGTTGTGGGCGAGCAGCCCCTCGCCGTCGGAGTGCGCCCGCTCGATGGCGGCGGCGGACTCCGGCCGGTTCGACACGACAACCTGCCCGCTCGCCTTGTCGACCCAACGGAACGCCGGCATGCCCACCGTCGAGCCGTGAAGGATGCCGCACTGACTGACGCCTGTCTGCGACGACCAGCCCGTTGTCCAGCCGACCAGGTGGTGGGTGCCCTCGCGCAGCCAGCGGTCCATGGTCGGCGCGTCACCGGAGCGCAAC
>JBIOUO010000140.1:0-13970 GCA_044867195.1 Ilumatobacteraceae bacterium | reverse complement strand
GCGACGCTTCACCGCCGCGGCACCTCGGTGGCGGACGAGGTGCAGCTTGCCCCACGAGTTACCCACCACGTCCGGCATTGGCACAAGTACACGGCGACGCCGCTTCGTCCCGACCGCGGCTTCTGGTTCCGCCAAGACGACGAGCAGCTGACCGGCGCCGTGGCCAGGGGCCTGGCGGAGTTCCACCACGAGATCACCCGGGCACCGGAACGCGTGCTCCGTCATCACGCCGCGGGCCAGGACTTCTCCCGCTGGATCGCCGATGTGTACCGCGACCACGAGCTTGCCGACGACATCGAGGCCGTGGAGCGTCAAATCGCCGGTGCCACCGACGCCGACGAGCTCGAACTGCTCCGCCACGACCTGCTGGCGTGCATCGAGCATCGGCTTCTCGACGTGGAGGTCCCGCCATGATCCGATCCGCCGCCTCACGACGACTCCCCCGCGGAGGCGGTAGGCGAGGCCGCGTGCCCATGGACGCGAAGAGGCTGCGAACGATCTCCCTCTCGCCGGCATTGCCCGGATCAGGTAGTTGGGGGTCGCTGGGTCAACCCCAGCCTCTCAGCCTCTCGGCTCCCTCTCTCGTTCGCAGACCTTCGTGATGATCCTGCAATGTCCAGCCGTTGATGAATAGGGCCAAAGGTCCCGACCGCACGCGAATCGACGTCTGCGTCTCGCACTGGTCGGCGCGGCGTATCAGGACGCGGAGTCCGGGCCTCAAGTCACCAGATGAATGGCCGGCTCGATCGGTGGGCGGCCGGGGGTCGATGCATGCACGATTGGGGAACCGATGTCGACAAGGAGCTGGCTCGAACGCTCCGCCACGTCACGCTGGTGGTCGGTGCGGGCGTGTCTGTCGCCGCGCTCCCCGACGCCGATCACTGCACTGACTGGGACGACCGCTGGGACGACCTGCACACGGAGGACTGGCAAGGTCCGACGCAGGCGTCGTGGAAGGGCCTGCTGCTGCGGAACGAACTCACCGCGCCATTCCGGCACCTGGGTACCCTGACCGACCCAGGGGTCGAGAAGCTTGCGGGCGTATGCCAGTCCCTCATCGCGCAGCGGGTCGAGCTGGTTGACCGAGATGACGTGCGGTGGCAGCCCGGCGAGGTCGTCACGGCTGGCGTGCAGCGGCCAGGCCAACGGGTTGGTGGCGTTCGCCCCATCGGGGTCGTGGGTGCGGGCCAGGTCGCCAGGGTCAGGTTGCCGCCGCCGGACTCGCCAACAGACGATCAGCGGCCCGATGCGAGTTCGCTGCGGTTGGCGATCAGCCAGCGCAGGCCGGCTACGCAGTCGTTCAGTCAGCGTCTGTGTCGACGCGCGGTTCGAGAACGATCACGGGTGTCGTGGTCGTCCGCCGGCCGGCGTGCGCCTCGAGGTTCGGATCGACCGAGACCCAGCGCTGCCACAGCCGATCACGCTCCTCCCCGGCGGAGACGCGTGCGCGCACCGGGCGCGGCTGCTCGCGTGGCAATCGAACCACAGCATCCGGGTGTGCCTCGAGATTCAGCCACCACGACGGCTGCCCCTCGTCGAAGCCGTTCATCGCGAGCGCGGCGAGGTTCGGACCGTCTTCGAGATAGCCGATGATGACACTGCGTTCCTCTCCCGACTTCCGCCCGATCGTCGTGAGGCGCAGCGCACCCCAGCCGCGCTTGTTCGCCGTGGTCCACAGGAAGCGGCCACCACTGAGTCGGTAGAGCGCGCGATGGACGCGCCAGGCCGCGTGTACGAACCACGGCGGCGGGTGTCTCGGCGGCCGGCGTGCCGCTGTGGTCATCGTCGACCCCTCCCGGACGGGGCGCGGGCGCACTCGGCACGTCGCCATCGTGGAGCGCCGACGAGTCGGCGCCATTCGAGCCACGGCCACCGGGCTTCGGACACGACCGACTGTGCCACCCACAATGGGATCAGCACATTCGGCAGCTGTGGCGTCGACTGCGGCGGAGCCCGGCCGCTGTTCCCGCCGCGCTGGCGATGCCGGTCCCCGCGGGCATGGACGACGCCACGGCGGGCGCGCTTCCGGTAGCGCGGCAACGATGCACGACGCTCTCGTATCCCACGGCCGTCTCACCGGCGGCCAGCACGTGGTGGTCAACGCGGCGTCGTCGGATGTCGGCGTGGTGGGTGTGCGCATCGCGTTGCACCTGAGCGCGGCGAGTGTCGTGGGCACGTCGCGGTCCGCGGGCAAGCGAGCTGTCCGCGAACTGGGCGGGAATCGTCTCGGATTCCGGGACGATTCCCGCCCAGATACGAATCCCGCCCAGATCGGCCGCGAGCGCCGATCACGTCGGCGACGTCAGCACCACCCCGCTTCCAGAGCGCTCCGATGCAGGCGAACCGTGTCGTGATACCCCGCGGTCCTTGGGACCTACGCCCCTACTGCGGCCCGGTTGCGGTCCAAGACGATGGCCACGTGAGTGGCGCGTGCTCCGAGCTCGACGGCCTGACGACCACGGAAGCCACGGCCCGACGTGCCGGCGAGGGCCCGAACGAGCTGCCAGTCGCGCCGCGCCCGTCGGCGGCGCGGCGGTTCGGCGTCCAGCTGGTCCACTTCTTCGCCGTCATGCTCTGGGTGGCCGGCGGTCTGGCGTTGGTCGCCGGGCTGCCCGAGCTCGCCGTGGCCATCTTCGCTGTCGTCGTGCTCAACGCCGCCTTCGCCTTCGCCCAGGAGAGCCGGGCCGACCGCGCCGCCGACCGGTTGCAGTCGTTGCTCCCGGCGCGGGTGACGGTCCGCCGAGATGGCCGGCCGAGCCAGATCGAGGCCCGCGACATCGTGACCGGTGACGTTCTCGTGCTGGAGCCCGGTGACCGCATCGCCGCAGACGCGACGGCCGTGATCGCCAACCGGGCCTTCGTCGACATGTCCATGTTGACCGGCGAGACCCAGCCGGTGGCGGTCGCCGAGACTGACCCGCTGTTCGCAGGGACGTTCATGGTCGAGGGCGCGGCGGAGGCCGTGGTGTCGGCCACCGGCGCGTCCACACGGCTGGCCGCGATCGCCCGACTGACGACACTGACAGCCAAGCCGGTCGGCCCGCTGACCCTCGAGCTGCGCCGGGTCGTGCGGACGATCGCCCTCATCGCCGTCGGCGTCGGAGGGGTGTTCTTCACGCTCGTGCTGCTGCTCGGCAACGGTGCCGCAGACGGGTTCGTGTTCGCCATCGGGGTCACCGTGGCCCTGGTCCCGGAGGCGTTGCTCCCAACCGTGACGTTGTCGCTGGCGTGGGGCGCCGAGCAGATGGCGAAGCGCAACGTACTGGTGCGCAGCCTCGACGCCGTCGAGACGCTCGGTTCGACCACGTTCATCTGCACCGACAAGACCGGAACGCTCACCTGCAACCAGATGGCCGTCGTCGAGGTGTGGACGCCAGAGGGGATGGCGCTGGTCAGCGGCGCCGGCTATGAGCCGGTCGGCACCGTCGTGCTGTCGCTGCCCTCGGCTCAGGCTGCCGTCGAGCAGCTGGCGTTGGCCGCCGCACGATGCTCGACCGGCTACGTGTTCGTCGCCGAGGGCGTCTGGAAGGCCCACGGGGATCCGATGGAAGCGGCGCTCGACGCGTTCGCCCGGCGCGTGGGTATCGACGTCGAGGCTGACCGAGCGGGGCATCCATCTCGCGCCCGCTTCCCGTTCGAGCCGCGGACGCGGCGGATGTCCGTCGTCGTCGACCACGACGTGGTGGTCAAGGGAGCGCCGGACACCGTGCTGCCGCTCTGCGCCAACGGCGACGCCGCCTCCGACGTGCTGCACGCCATGGCAGCCAAGGGCCTGCGCGTGCTGGCGGTCGCCGGTCGGCGTGTCGGCGAGCACGCGCCGGCGTCACCGGACGAGGCCGAGACCGATCTCGTGCTGTACGGGTTGGTCGGCCTCGAGGACCCGCCGCGCCCTGACGCCAGGCAAGCGCTGCAGGCGTGCCGCCGAGCGGGGATCAGGGTGGCCATGGTCACCGGTGACCATCCCGCCACCGCGTCGGCCATCGCGACCGAGGTTGGATTGCGCGAGCCCGACGGCGTCGTCGTCAGCGGCGACGAGCTGCCCGTGGACGAGCAGGTCCTCGGCGCGCTCCTGGACCGCGACGGGATCGTCGTGGCGCGCGCGTCGCCGGAGGACAAGCTGCGGATCGCCGAAGCGTTGCGCGCGCGAGGTCACGTCGTGGCGATGACCGGCGACGGCGTCAACGACGGCCCGGCGCTGCACGAGGCGGACATCGGCGTGGCAATGGGTCTGTCGGGCACCGACGTCGCCCGCTCGGCTGCCGACCTCGTGCTGCTCGACGACCACTTCGCGTCCATCGTCGCCGGCGTCGAGCAGGGCCGGGCGACGTTCGTCAACATCCGCCGGTTCCTGACGTACCACCTCACCGACAACGTCGCCGAGCTCACGCCCTTCGTCGTCTGGGCTCTGTCGGGGGGCAGGTTCCCGCTGGCGTTGGGGGTCCTGCAGATCCTCGCCCTCGACCTCGGCACCGACACGTTCACGGCGGTCGCGCTCGGTGCCGAGCCGCCGGCGCGCCACTTGCTCGCCGACCCGCCGGTGACCGGTCGCCTGCTCAACCGCACGGTCGCGCGGCGGGCGTTCGGGTTGCTCGGCCCGACCGAGGCGGCGCTGTCGATGCTGGCGTTCGTGATGTCGTTGGTCGTGGCCGGCTGGCGTCCGGGAGAGCCGTTCCCCGAGGGGCACGCGCTGGTCGCCGCGTCGGGCGCCGCGTTCATGACCGTCGTCATCGCCCAGAGCGCCAACGCGTTCGCCTGCCGCAGCGCTTCTCGCTGGCCCGGGGCATTGGGCTGGTTCACGAATCGGCTGCTGCTGATCGGTGTGGGCTTCGGCTTCGCGTTCTCGCTGACGGTGCTGCTCGTCGAGCCCGTCGCCGACCAGCTCGGGCAAGCCAGCCCACCCCTGCTCGGCTGGCTCATCGCGCTGGCCTCGGCCGGTGTGCTGCTCGGCGTCGACGCGCTCGACAAGCGCTGGCGTCGGCGGCGTCAGCGTGCGCGAGACTCCGCAGCAGCCGGATGATCGCGAAGGGGGACACGATGGACGGTGCCGTGGCGAGTGTGGTCGCGCCGCTGGACCAGGCGCTGCCACGCCTGCGCGAGATCTACATCGACCTGCACCGGCATCCGGAGCTGTCGACGCAGGAGGTGCGCACGGCATCGATCGTCGCCGAGCAACTGACGCGGTCGGGCTACGAGGTCACGACCGGCGTCGGCGGTACCGGGGTGGTCGGCGTGCTCCGCAACGGCGACGGCCCGACGGTCGCCCTGCGCGCCGACATGGACGCGCTGCCGGTACGCGAGCAGACCGGGTTGCCCTATGCCAGCGAGGTCGTCGCCACCGATCCGTCCGGCCGTGACGTGCCGGTCATGCATGCCTGCGGCCACGATGCACACACCACCTGCCTGATCGGGGCGGCGGATCTGCTCGCGCGGGCGACACCGGCGTGGAACGGCACGTTGATCTGGCTGGCCCAACCCGCCGAGGAGACCATCGCCGGGGCTCGGCTGATGCTGCAGGATGGGCTCTACGAGCGCTTCGGCACGCCGTCGGTCGTGCTCGGTCAGCACGTCGCTCCGTTTCCGGCGGGCATGGTCCTGCACCGGCCGGGGCCGGTGATGGCGGCCACGCTGAGCCTCGACGTGACCATCCACGGGCGCGGTGGCCACGGGTCGCGACCCGAGACGACGGTCGATCCGGTCGTCGTGGGGGCGTTCATCGTCACACGGTTGCAGACGATCGTGTCGCGCGAGGTCGAGCCCCTTCAGCCGGCAGTGGTCACCGTCGGCGAGTTCCACGCCGGGACGAAGTCCAACGTGATCCCCGATCAGGCTCGCCTGGCGATCAACGTCCGCAGCTACGACGACAAGGTCCAGCGCCACATCGTGTCGGCGATCGAGCGCATCGTGGGGGCGGAGGCCGAAGCGGCGCGCTGCCCGCGCCCCCCGGAGATCAGCCGGTCGTACGGCGGGCCGGTCACGAGTAACGACGCCGACGTCGTGGAGCGAATCAAAGCCGCCCACCTCGCCTGGTTCGGACCTCGGCGAGTCCGGGACATGCCGGCACCGGCGATGGGGAGCGAGGACTTCGGCCTGTTCGCCCACACTGACGGCGATCCGAGCTCGCCGCCCGACGTGCCGACAGGGTTCTGGTTCTGGGGCGGGGCGAGCGCCGAGCAGCTCGCCGCCGCCGGCGGGGAGACGCTGCTGGAGAAGGTCGCGTCGCTGCCGAGCAATCACCACCCCGGGTTCATGGTCGATCCCGACCCGACGCTGCGGACCGGCGTCGAGGCGCTCACCGTCGCCGCCCTCGCCTACCTCGCGGCGGCCGAATCCCCGGGCTGATCCTGAGCCGCCTCAGGCACCGAGGATCTTCGCCTTCTGGGCGGCGAACTCCTCGTCGGTGAGCACGCCCTGGTCGTGCAGCCCCGCCAGCTTCGTCAGCTGATCGATCGCCTCCTCGGACAGCCCCGCTGGGGCGGGCTCCGGCTCGGGCGGCGGAGGAGCAGGTGCCTGCTGCTCGTCCGCCGCGGCGTCGGCGGCCTGCTGGTCTCGTCCCTGCTGGCGCCGGGAGACCCGGCCCGAGACGGCGGTGGCCGTGCCGGCGACGACGGCGGTGGTGGCGGCGGCTCGCATCAGCGGGCGACGACGCATCAGCATGATGGTTTCTCCTTCTCCGATCAGCCGGCCGCTGCCGCCAGGGCTTCGGCTTGGGCGATCAACTCCTGGGGGATCCGCGCCCCCTCGAGGACGACGCCACCTGCCTTGCGGATGGCGTTGGCCAGCGGCGCCGCCCAGCGGTCCTCCCAGATCAGCAGCGCGGCCGACGAACCAGGCTCGAGCGCCGCCGCGGCGTGCTCGATGTCCTCGGCACCGATGTAGTCGCCGAGCTCGCCCTCGAGCGTGTTGAACACCGCCACCTCGGCGTTCTCGTCGACCTCGAGAACGATCACGCCGCCGTCTTCGTCCTTGCAGACGAACACGAGGTCCAGAATCCGGATCACGCCACCCTCGACGAGGTCGGCGAGCGCCGGCACGATCTCACCCGTGAACTGGTTCCCGGGGAACCCGATGATGATGTACTCGACCGGCCCCACGCTCATCCCTGTCCTCCGTCGACGTCGCCGATGCCCCGCGATGAGGCACCTGAGGTCACGGTAGGAGCGAGTGTGGCCCGATGTCATCGTCCGGTTCGGATGATGCGCACGAGGGGAGCCCGACGCAGCCTGGACGTCGTGCCCCCGGAGCCGTCCCACGACCGGCTGGAGGTCGTCGCGACCGTCTTGATGGCGCTGGCGGCCGTCGCCACAGCGTGGGCGAGCTACCAGGTCACGAGGTGGAACGGCGAGCAGGCGAAGGCAGCGAGCCGGACCAACGCGCTGCGGATCGACGCCGCGCGCGTCGCTGGCCTCGCCGAGAGCCAGACGCAGGTCGACGTGGCCACGTTCATCGGGTGGGTCGACGCCAGGGGCACTGGGGACGCCGCGCTGGCCGAGTTCTACGTGCAGCGATTCCGGCCCGAGTTCCAGCCGGCGTTCGAGGGGTGGCTGTCCACCGACCCGCTCACCAACTCGGCAGCGCCTCCCACCCCGTTCGCCATGGACGAGTACAAGTCGGCGGCGAGGACCGAGGTCGAGCGCCTCGATCGCCAGAGCGACGCCTCGTCGGCAACCGTCATCCGCGACATCCGGCACGCCGCCGACTACGTGCTCGGCGTCACCCTCTTCGCCGTCGCCCTGTTCTTCGCCGGAATGGGCACCAAGTTCCAGCGCCGCGACGTGCGTGCGATCATGCTCGGCGTCGCGGGGGCCGTGTTCGTGGGGACCTTGATCTGGGTCGCCACGCTGCCTGTGCTCGTGTCGGTGTAGCGGCGCCCGGCCGCGACCACAGCGATCCAGTGCAGCCCGGCCAGTGCCCATCCCGACTAGCGTTCACGGGCAGTGCGGTTCCGCCTGCTCCCAACCGATGACAAGTTCTTCGACCTGTTCAACGCCGCCGCGGCGAACGTGGCGGACTGCGGTCGCCGGCTCCGCGAACTGCTCGAGCAGCCTGGTCCTGGTGGCAGCGCCTCGATCGATGCCGTGATCGCCTGCGAGCGGCGGGGCGACGAGCTGACCCGCGACATCATGCGCCGGCTGAACACGTCGTTCGTGACGCCCTTCGACCGCGAAGACATCCACGCCCTGGCCGAGGAGCTCGACGATGTCGTCGACGACATGCTCGAGGTCGCCTATCGCCTCCAGCTCGGAGACCGCGAAGTGGCGGTCATGCCCGAGCTGAAGCAGCAGGCCGACGTCCTCGTGGTGATGGGTGACGAGGTTGTCCAGATGGTCGCCGGTCTGGAGTCGATGCAGGGACTTCGCCCCCACCTCGACGCCGTCGACCGGCTCGAGTCCGAGGGCGACTCCATCTTCCGCCAAGCGTTGCGTCGCCTCTACTCGGACGATTTCAAGGCTCGCGCCACGCTGTACTGGAAAGACGTCGTCGAAGCGATGGAGAACGCGCTGGACACGATGGAGGACATCTCCGACATCGTCGAGGCGATCTCGCTCAAGCACGCCTGACGCGCCACCGGCATGCAGTTCGTCGCTCTCGTCATCGTCGTCGGCATCGCCCTCGCCTTCGACTTCGTCAACGGCTTCCACGACGCCGCCAACTCGATCGCGACTGTCGTCTCCACCCGCGTGCTCTCGCCGCGATGGGCCGTGATCTGGGCGGCGTTCTTCAACTTCGTCGCCTTCCTCGTCTTCGGCACTGTTGTCGCGGCGACGATCGCGACCGGCGTGGTCGACCCGGACGTGCTGTCCATCGGCGTCGTGTTCGCCGGGCTGCTCGGGGCGATCGGATGGAACCTGACGACGTTCTACCTCGGGCTTCCGACCAGCTCGTCGCATGCTCTCGTCGGGGGTATCGCCGGTGCTGCCGTCGCCAAGGGCGGCATCCACGTGCTCATCCCGAGCGGGCTGCAGAAGATCGGCGTCTTCATCGTCCTGTCCCCGCTGATCGGGCTGGCGCTCGCGATGTGCCTGACGATCGGGATCATGTGGAGCTCGTACCGTCACCGCAACGTCGAGCGTCTCAACCGCGGATTCCGCCACGGTCAGCTGTTCTCCGCCGCCGCGTTCAGTCTCGGTCACGGCGGCAACGACGCGCAGAAGACGATGGGTGTCATCCTCGCCCTCTTGATCGGCACGGGACACCTTCCCGCCGGATCCGGAGTCCCGTTGTGGGTGGTGCTGTCTGCGCACACAGCCATCGCCCTCGGCACGCTCACCGGCGGCTGGCGGATCGTCAAGACGATGGGCTCACGCATCACCAAGCTGCAGCCGGTGGGTGGTGTTGCCGCCGAGTCGGCGGCGGCCGCCACGCTGTTCTTCACATCGCACGCCGGCATCCCGGTCTCGACGACGCACACCATCACCGGCGCCATCGTCGGCGTCGGGGCCAGCCGGCGGCTCTCGGCCGTGCGCTGGGGCGTCGCCGGGCGCGTCGTGTGGGCGTGGATCCTCACCATCCCCGGCGCCTGGCTGCTCGCCACCGCCGCGTACGCTGTCGTGGAGCTGTTCAACTGATGGACCGGCGAGCCCTCTTCTTCCTCGCCGCCGCGGTCGCGTCCACGCTGCTCATCCCGGTGACCGAGGAAGCGCAGCGGTGGGTCCCGATCGTCGTCGCCATCGTCTATCTCTTGCTGGCGATCGCGTCGTGGGCCGACCGCCGGGGCCGAGCGTCCCCGCGCCGTTCGCTCCGTGCAGTCAGCGGATCGGGATCCGATCGGGCGACGAACGGCTGAAACCAGCAGATCTCCACGAGTTGCGCGGCGCGCCTCCATGAAAGGCCGGTGCCAGGTCGGGCACGATCAGTCCCATGATCCTGCACGACGACGCCCGGCTGACCGACGATGAGCGCGCTCGGCGCGACGCGCTGCTCGCCCCCTTCCAGCCGGGCGCGGATCCGGCGAGAGCCCACGACTGCTACCACGCAGACGCGGTGCTCGAATTCCCGCAGTCCGGGGAGCGGTTCGAGGGGCTGGACAACATCCGTGCCTGGCGTGAGCAGTACCCGGCAGACGTCGAGTTCCGTGTCCGGCGAATCTCCGGCTCGGGTGAGCTGTGGGTGCGTGAGCTTTCCGTCAGGTACGACGGCGGGCCGTGGATGCTCGGCATTGCCGTCGTCGAGTTCGACGGGGCCAAGCTGCGCCGCGAGCGGATCTACGTCACCGAGCTGTGGGAGGCGCCGGATTGGCGCGCGCCGTGGCGCGCCGCCCGACCGAGCGACCCGTGAGCAGACTGCCCTTAACCGGACGGCCGGGCTGGCGGAGCGAATCGTCAGATCCGGGTGAAGTTGGCAACGAACTGGCGATATGCGGCAGCCCCTTCAGGTCCGAGATCATCCGGGGTCATCACGCCCTGCTGGATCATCTGGTGCGTGACGGCCCATTGCTGGAAGGTCTCCTGCGACAGGTTGGCATAGCCCTGATCGGCGCGGCGAGGCATCATCGGGTCGCGGAGGTCGATCGGCGCCGTCATCGAGACGTCGATGTCCATCGCCGAGTGGGTCGTGTAGTCCATCCCGCCGGCCACGTGATGCTCTTCACTCAGCACGTCGGTCAAGTTGGTGCTGGTCGGGATCACGCCGTAGTTCTCGGACGAGTAGCTGACCGCGTTCTCGAGCATGAGATGGCGGATGTTGGCGCCATGCGTGCCGGCGACGAAGTTCTCGGGCACGTTGGGCTGCACCTGGTCGATTCCGCCGTGCTGGAACCGGTGGCGGTGCAGCCAATCCCACTGGCCAGGAGGGATGTCCTGACCAGCCCACTGGTTCGCTTCAGCCGCGCTCATGTTGAACATCGCCTTCTTCTGCGGCGGGAAGCGGCCTCTGTCCTCGCGAACCCCGGTGAACTGCGACGTGACGTCAGGGGTGACGAACGAGCTGGTGACGCCGGAAGGCAGGCCGGGCAGGTTCTGCGGAGCGGGCACCACATTTCCCGCCGGCTTGGACGCGGCGAACTGCTGCGGCTGCCACCCACCACCTTGATGACTGACCGAGAACAGGCCATAGTCGATCGTCTCCTGGGGTCCCGTCGCCCCGAGCGGGCCACCAATCGTCACCGGGTTGGCGAACATGTTGAACGTCGCCTGGGTGTTGGTCCCGCTCGTCAGTGCGAAGCCGCCGCCGCCGGTCTGCTTCTTGATGCCCGCCCGCGGGTCATAGAGCGTGTTCCCACGCACGTCCACCAACACGAACTCGTCGAACATCAACTTGGTAGTCCCCGGATCCGCTGCCCAACTCCCGTCGCCGCGCCACACCGCGCTCTTCGTCGCCCAGTCGACTTCCCAATAGCGGCGGATCACGTCGGCCGGTCGCGGACGGATGCGTGACGCTGGGGTCTGAACCGCGGCTCGGTCGCCGGCCGAGATCGCCCGCGCGACCTGATCGGCTTCACGCTCGGCCGCGTCGTCCGCGGCCCCGACGCGTAGTTGGCGCCGGACCACTGTCCCGTCCTCCGGGGCGCACTGCGGCGGTCCGCGGCGAATCCGCGACGTCGTTGGCGACAGCAGTCCGGCGGTGGCCGCCGCACTGATCGCCTGGGCGACCTGATCGGCTTCACGCTCGGCCGCGTCGTCCGCGGCACCGACGCGCAGCCGGCGCCGGATGACCGCTTCGTGCTCGGGCGCGCGCTGTCGTGCATCTTGACGCACCGCACTCACCGCGAACTCGACGATGCGCCCGATGCTAGCCATCGATCACTGTGGCCCCGGTGCCCTCCCGCATGGGTGGACAATGTCCGACCAATGCCGACCTTTCCCGTGTTCCAGCAGGCCTACGTCGTCAACGACCTGGAGCGCTCGACCGACCAGTGGAGCCGCATCTTCGGTGCCGCGGCCGCGAGATGTACGGGTCCGGCGAGCAGGGGTTCCACCACGTGGCCACGCTCGTGCACGACTTCCCGGCCGCTCGGCAGCACTTCCTGATCAGGGCTTCGAGCTGGTGTGTGAGCTGTGGACCGGAGGGGTCGACGCCGCCTACTTCGACACCCGCTCGCTGACCGGCGCGTTCACCGAGATCCACGGCGACCCGCCGTACATCGTCGAGACGTTCGCTCAGTGGCGCCAGGCCCACGCCGCCCACCGGCCCGGTGATCCGGCGGTGCTCCAGCGGACCGAAGGCCCGTCGCCGCTGCCGATCCACCCAACGGGTTCGGACAGCGGAACGGATTGCCGCTCCACCTAGGGTGAGTCGGTGCCAGCTCGCGTGCGACATCCATTGTCGCACGGAGAGTTCGTCGCCCTGATGGCCAGCTGCATGGGGATGGTCGCCCTGTCCATCGACCTGATGCTGCCGGCCTTCCCCGACATGCGCGACGAGTTCGGGCTGCCAGCCGACTCGAGCCAGCCGTCGTGGATCATCACCTCGCTGTTCCTCGGGCTCGCCGGCGGCCAGCTGGTGTACGGACCGCTGTCCGACCGCTACGGGCGCAAGCCGCTGCTCAACATCGGGTTGGCCATCATGGCGATCAGCGCCGCCGCGTGCGCCGTCGCGCCGACGCTGGCAATGGTCGTCGCCGGCCGCGTGGCGTGGGGGCTCGGTGCCGCCGCGCCGCGGTCGCTCGCGCTGGCGATGGTGCGTGACCGTTACGCCGGCGACCGGATGGCCCGCACGATGTCGCACATCATGGCGACGTTCATCCTCGTCCCCGCGATCGCGCCCAGCGTGGGCGCGGCGATCCTCGCCGTCGCGCCGTGGCGGACGCTGTTCTGGCTCCCGGGGCTAGCGGCCGTCGGAGTCGCCTGCTGGGCGCGCCGGCTCCCTGAGACGCTGCCTCCCGAGCGCCGCCGCCCGCGGGCGCGCGGCGAGTTCCGGGCCGCTGCGGCGGAGGTCGTGCGGTCGCCACCGACGATCGGGTTCGCCATCGCCCTGACATGCCTGTACGGGATCATGACGGCGTACATCGGCAGCTCGCAGCTGATCATCGACGAGGTCTTCGGCCGCAAGGACCAGTTCCCGTTCATCTTCGGGGCGCTGGCGTTGTTCATGGCGCTCGGGTCGTTCACCAACGCCCACCTGGTCGAGCGGATCGGCCTGTTCGGCATGATCCGCGGTGGTGCCGCCGCGCTCGTCGGTGCCGGTGTGCTGATGGTCGTCGTCGCCGTCGGGTTCGGCGGCCAGCCGCCGATCGTCCTGTTCGGTGTGGCCATGGCGTCCCTGCTTCCGGTCGTGGCGATCCTGATGCCCGACAGCAACACCGCGGCGATGCTGCCACTGCCGCACGTCGCCGGCATGGCCGCGGCGCTGCTCGGCACGGTGTCAACGGCCGGCGGCGCCCTGCTCGGGTCGGTGATCGACAGCCGCTTCGACGGGACGATCACCCCCTTCGCCTGGGGGGTGCTGCTCTACGGCCTCGTCGCCGCAGCGGCGATCTACCTGCTCGGCATCCGCGCCGCCGATCGCCCGCGCCGCGCGTTGGGCGTCAGTGCCGACTGAGCCTGGAACCCGGCGTTGTCGGCGTGCCGGAGCGGATCAGGCGGCGGGCTGGTTGCGGTCGGGTGGTGGGTCGGGGTAGCAGACGGCCCAGCGTTGGAGGGGTTCGCCGAGGGGGTGTTGGTAGGGGGAGGCTGGTGGTGGTGGTGGTCCGGTGGGTGGGGTGGGGGTGGGGCGGCGGATCGGTCGGCCGTGACGGTCGGTGAACGTGACCCCGTCGGGCTGGTCGGCGTCACCGACGATGCCCAGCAGCCCACGATGATGCAACCGATGGTGATAGCCACAGAGGCTGAGCAGGTTCCACGTGTCGTGGCCGCCGCCGTCTTGTTGGTGGCGGATGTGGTGGACGTGCAACCAGCGTGTCGCCCCGCAGCCCGGCGCCCGGCAGGCCCGGTCGCGGCGCAGCACCAGCCGCCTGGTGCGCTCGGGGATCGTGGTCACCGTCCGCCCGACCGACACCGGCCGGGCCTGATCGACGTACACCGGTGACACCAGCC
>JBIOUO010000139.1:0-9429 GCA_044867195.1 Ilumatobacteraceae bacterium | reverse complement strand
TCGAGCATCTTCGGCGGGCTGTGGGAGGGCGGCGCCGGGGCGATCGCCGCGGAGAACCAGACGCTGCAATGGCTGGCCGGGCTCGCCGGCTTGCCCGAGGGCGCGGGCGGGTGCTTCGTTGGCGGCGGATCGGCGGCCAACCTGTCGGCGCTGGTGACGGCGCGGCACCACGCCCGCGAGCGCCAGCCCGGCGAGCGGCCGCCGCGATGGCGCTTCGCCACGACCGGCGAGACCCACGCCTCGGTCCACGCGGCGGCGCGCGTGATGGACGTCGACGTCGTGCTGGTCGAGCCGGACGAGCGAGGCCGGATGACGGGCGAGGCACTGCGCGCCGCCTTGGAGGACGCGGGCAGCGACGGGATGTTCGCCGTCGTCGCCAACCTCGGCACGACCAACACCGGCGCGGTCGACGAGCTCGACGCGATCGCCGACGTCTGCGCGGCGCGGGACCTGTGGTTGCACGTCGACGCGGCCTACGGCGGGGCGTCGCTGTGCGCGCCGTCGACGGCCGAGCTGCGCCAGGGCATGGAGCGCGCCGACAGCTTCGGCGTCGACCCGCACAAGTGGCTGTTCGCGCCGTACGACTGCGCCGCCCTCGTGTACCGCATCCCAGCGCTGGCGTCGGCCGCCCACGCCCAGCACGGGACATACCTCGACATGGTCAGCCGGGACGAGTGGAACCCGAGCGACTTCGCGTTCCACCTGTCGCGGCGCGCCCGCGGGCTGCCGCTATGGTTCAGCCTCGCCACGTACGGCACCGACGCCTACACCGAGGCGGTGGAATCAACACTCACCGTCGCCCGCCAGTTCGCCGCCGAGGTCGACCGCCGCGAGGGCTTCGGCCTGCTGCTCGACCCACAGCTGTCGGTCGTGCTGTTCACGGTCGACGGGTGGGACGAGGCCCGCTACACGGCGTGGAGCCGGTCGCGGGCTCGGGCCGGCGTGGCGCTGATCATCCCGACGTGGTGGCGCGGCGAGTGCTGCTACCGCGTCTGCGTCGTCAACCCGCTGACCACGCTGGAGATGCTCACAGACCTGCTCGACGACATGGCGGCGTTCGACACCTGACCCTCACGCCAGCCGCGGTCGCTTGCACCCGCCCGAGAGCGCAGCCAGCGTTCTGTGGGAGGAATAGGCCCGATTCGCGTCTATTCCCTCCCACAGAACCGGGTGACGTCGCACAGCGTCAGACGGCCTCATAGCGGGACGACAGGCGCGGCCGCGCGCCGCCGGCGACACGCACGTGGCCCTCGTCGGCGAGCTTGACGAGGTGGGCGAGGACCGAACGTCCGGCGGGTTTGTGCAGCCCTTCGTCGACGTCGGCGTAGAGCACGGCGACGATCGCCGGGATCTCGGCCAGCCCGCTGCGCACGGCCTCCAGCACTTGGCGCTCGCGCACCAAGCGATGCTCGATCAGCTCACTCACGTAGCGCTGCGGCTCCGCGATCGGTGGCCCGTGCGTCGGCCAGTACGTCCGATCGGCTCGCCCGGCGACCTTGCGCAGCGACTCGACGTACGCCGCCATGTCGCCATCCGGCGGGGACACGACGGTCGTGCTCCAGCCCATCACATGGTCACCGGGGAACAGCACACCCTCCTCGGCGAGCGCGAAGCACGTGTGGTTCGACGTGTGCCCAGGCGTGTGGACGGCCGTGATCGTCCACCCCGCGCCGGACGCGGCGATGTCGCCGTCGGCGACACGCACGTCGGGAACGAACGCGGTGTCGATCGCCTCCTCCACCTTGACGCCCTCGGCGATCTCCTCGGTCAGCTCGTCCTCGTCGGCCGGGTCGGGCGGCGGGTGCGGCCCGAAGGCGATCGTCGGCGCGCCGGTCTCCGCCTTCAGCCACGCGGCCAGCGGCGAGTGGTCGCTGTGGCAGTGGGTGACCAGGATCGCGGTCACCGTCTCCCCCGCCAGCGCGGCGTGCAGCGCGTCGCGGTGGCTGTCGATCGCCGGCCCCGGATCGACGACGGCGACGCGCCCGTGGCCGACGACATACGTGCCGGTGCCGCGGTACGTGAACTTCGACGGGTTCTCGGCGATCACCCGCCGCAGCAGCGGGCTGACCCGGTCGACGCGCCCGTAGACCACGTCGTCGAGCGGGCGGAATTCCGGCCCACTCGTCGCCGTCACAACACACCCACCAGCGCCTGGACCGTCCCCACCGGACGGTCGTGGCCGTAGATGAGTCCCGGCACCGCGTCGGCGCCGATGTCGACGCCGAGCGAGCGCAGCGCGGCAACGGTGACCGGCGTGCGCGCCCGGCTCGAGCCGTCGGCCACCTTGACCGCCACGGCCCGCCCGTCGGCGAGGGCCGCGACCTGCACGCCCTCGGCGCCATCCTTGACCACCAACCCGGGCACGAGCCGCATCAGGCGGGTCACGTCACGCCCTGGACCGGCGACCATCTCCGGGTGGCACGACATCGCCCGGTGCACCGCGTGCCCGGTCACCGCCAGGTCCCGCACTGCCCGCGCCAGCCCGACCAGCGACACGACCGGCGCCGGCGCCCCGCAGCCGTCGATGCCGACGCCGCGCACGCCGCCGGCGCGCCGGTCGAGGTCGTCGACGAGCAGCCGCTGCACCGGGTGATCGGGCGCGATGTAGCCGGCGGTCGGCCAGCCGTTGATCGAGGCGGTCACGAGCATCGCCGCATGCTTGCCGCTGCAGTTGTGGTGGATCGCGTCCGCTCGCCCACCAGCACGCACGACGTCGCGCATCGCGTCGCCGTCGAGCGGCCAACCAGCGGAGTTCTCGAGATCGACGGCGGTGAGGCCCGCCGCGGCGAGGATCTCGCTGACCGCGTCGAGGTGCTCGGGCCGCCCGTCGTGGCTGGCGCAGGCGACGGCGAGCAGCCGGTCGGCGAGCGCCAGCCCGGCGCCCGTCATCGCCGCCGCCTGCAGTGGCTTGAGCGCGGAGCGGGCGAACACGTCGACGTCAGGGTCTCCGGCCGCCCACGCCAGCGTCCCGTCCGCCGCCAGGGCGACGACCGCGCCGTGGTGGAGGCTCTCGGCGATGTCGTTGCGCCACGTCATCGCGATCGGCACGAACGCGGCCGGCGTCACCGCTGCGTCTTGCGGATCTTGGCCAGCCGCTTCCAGACGCGGTGGTGCCGGACATCGACGAGGTCGCTCTGGACGACCGGATGGCGGTCGCCCCAGTCGCTGATCAGCGCCGTCGCCATCGCCACCGCCGGGAGCGCGAGCACGGCGCCGACCGCGCCGAGCACGGCGGCCCCACCGAGGGCGGCGCCGAACGCGATCGCCGGGTGCAGCTCCATCGTGCGCGCGGTGATGCGCGGCGAGAAGAGGTAGTTCTCGATCTGCTGGTAGAGCACGATCGCGATCAGCACGATCAGCGCCTTGAGCGGCGAGTCGAGGAACGTCAGCAGCACGGGCAGGACGCCGGCGAGGTACGTCCCGACGACCGGCAGGAACTGGCTGACGATGCCGACCCACAGCGCCAGGGCGACGGGCGCAGGTGTGCCGACCGCCTGGAACACGATCCAGTGGAACACCGCCGAGAGCAGCGCCAGCAGGGCGCGCGAGTACAGGTAGCCGCCGGTCTTGTCGCCAGCCAGCTCCCAGGTCCGCAGCACCCGCTCCTGGCGGGCCGGCGTGAGCCGGCTGCAGATCGCGCGGCGCATCTGCGGACCGTCGGCGACGAGGTAGAACGTGAACAGCAGCACCGAGAACAGCTTGAGCAGGCCACCGAGCGCGGCGACCGACAGGCGCACTGCGTTGTCGCGCTGGTCGCGGATGAACTCCTGGATCGCCCCGTCGGGATCGTTGAAGTCGTCGACGATCTCCTGGGCGTCGAGGTTGGTTCCGAACGTGTCGTTGATCGTGTCGACGGTGTCGGTGATGTAGGTCTCGGAGTCCTGCAGCAGGTCGGCGACCTGTGAGCCGACGAGCGTGGCGATCGACGCGACGAACAGCAGGAATACGGTGAGCACGCCGAACAGGATCAGCGCGGTCGCCGACCCCCGGCGCCAGCCGCGGCGGGCGAGACGGTTGACGCCCGGCTCGACGGCGAGCGCCAGGAAGACCGAGATGGCGAGCAGGACGAAGAGGTCGCTGAGCTTGGCCCAGAAGAACCGCACCGCGATGGCGGCGAGGAAGCCGACCCAGAACAGGACGACCGCCGGCACCACCCAGCGCGGCACGCGCCGCTCGCCGGCGGCGACGAACACCTCCTCGGTGGTCACGGTCTTAGTCGCCGGCTCGGCCGTACCGGAGGACTCGTCGGCTGCCGGCGATGGCAGGTCTTGGTCGACCTCCGGCGCCAACCCGTTCACCTCGGTCACGTCGCCCTGCCCATCGCCGCCCGCGTCGAGCTCGGGTTCCGGCGACACAGAGCGAGGCTACTCAGGCATGCCGACCGCCTGAGGGCCTGACATCCCGCCGCCATCGGCGGCCGCCACGCCGGATCGTCGCAGCGCGGCGGCGAGGTCGCCGCGAGCGGTCGTGGCGACGCTGTCGAGCTCCAGCCAGGCGGCCATCTGGCGCAGCTCCTCGACCAGCTCACCCGCCGCCTCGGTGACGTCGACGGCGGACTCGACATAGGCCGCCTGCACGCGCAGGACACCGGCCGCGCGGTCGGCCTTCAGATCGATCCGTCCAACCAGGCGGTCACCGAGCAGGAACGGCAGCACGTAGTAGCCGTACACGCGCTTGGGCGCGGGGACGTAGATCTCGATGCGGTAGTGGAAGTCGAACAGGCGCTCAGTGCGGGGGCGGTGCCAGACGAGCGAGTCGAACGGGCTGAGCAGCGCACGGGCGTGGACGGCACGCGGCAGGCGGGCGCCGGCGTGGACGTACGCTGCCTTCGGCCAGCCGGCCACCGTGACCGGGCGCAGCACGCCCTCGTCGACCAGCTCGGCCACCAGCGGCCGGCACGAAGCGGTCCGCTGGCGGTGGTAGTCGGCGAGGTCGTCCAGCGTCGCCACGCCGAGGCTGCGCCCGGCGAGGGCGAGCAGCTCCTTGCGCGCCTCGCGCTCGGACGGCGTCGGCGCCGCCAGCACCGCCGCCGGCAGCACCCGCTGCGGCAGGTCGTAGAGGCGGGCGAAGTCGCTGCGCCGGCGGACGGCGACCACGTCGCCATGGTGGAACAGGTGCTCGAGGGCGATCTTGCCGTCGTCCCAGCTCCACCACGACCCCTTCGGCCCGACGCGCTGTTCGAGGTCGCCGGCGGTGATCGGCCCGTCCCGGCGGAGCCGCTCGACGACCTCGCCGACGAAGCCCGGACGCAGCCGTTCGAGGTCGGCGATCCGCCGCCACGGGTGGTCCTCGGCCATCCGCCAGCGGAACAGCCGGTGCTGCCAGCTGGGCACGATCGCCGCCATGTGCGCCCAGTACTCGAACAGCTCGCCGTCGTCGATGGCGTCGGCGAGCATCGTGCGCGGATGCGGGCCGAGGCGGGCGAACAGCGGCAGCTCCTGGCTGCGCACGACGACGTTGACCGAGTCGACCTGGATCACGTTGACGCGGTCGAACACCCGGCGCAGGTGACGGCGGTCGACGCGTCCGGCCGGGCGCGGGACGGCGAAGCCCTGGGCGGCGAGCGCGATGCGGCGGGCCTCGGCGGCGGAGAGGTCGGCGCGGGGCATGGCTGGCGTGCCCGGTCAGGCGACGAGGTCGCGGCGGCGCTCCGCGAAGCCCGTCACGGCGTCGAGGAAGCGCGCGGTGTCGTCGTCGGAGACGTCCATCGTGAGGGCGATGAACCCACGCGGCGCGGTGTAGAAGCCGGCTTCGAGGAGGTCGAAAAAGCACAGCCGGCGCCAGCGCGGATCGGCTGCTGCGAGGTCGGCGGGGCTGGTCACCGGGCCGGCCACGGGATGGATGGCGAGGATCGAGCCCCAGCCGGTCATCGTGAACGGCAGCGTTGATGCGTCTAGGCGAGTGAGCAGCCCGGTCCGCAGCCGGTCGCCGCGCTCGTTGACGGCGGCCAGCTGGGCGGCGCCGGCGAGCTCGGTGGCGACGGTCGCGCCGACGGCCATCGTGAACGCGTTGTTGTTGAACGTGCCGGCGTGACTGAGGCCACCGCGGGCAGGATCGAACGCGCCCATCAGGTCGGCCCGCCCGCCGAACGCGCCGAACGAGAGCCCGCCGGCGAGGTACTTGCCGAGGGTCGTCATGTCCGGGGTGATGCCGAGCAGCGACTGGGCCCCGCCGACGGCGAGGCGTGACGTCATCACCTCGTCGAAGACGAGCACAGCGCCGTGGCGGGTGGTGAGGTCGCGCATGGCGGCGAGGAACGCCGGGTCGCCGGGGATGCAGCCGCCGGAGCCGAGCATCGGCTCGACCAGCACGCACGCCACGCGGTCGCCGTGGTCGGCGAACGCGGCCGCGGCTGCGGCGACGTCGTTGTACGGCAGGACGTCGTAGGGGAATGGCGCGCGCAGCGGGTCGCCGCCGGGGGCGAAGTGGAGCAGGCCGCCGTGGTAGCCGTGCTCGAAGACCACGACACGGTCGCGCCCGGTGGCGTGGCGGGCGATGACGATCGCCATCAGGTTCGCCTCCGTCCCAGAGTTGGTGAAGCGGACCTGCTCGATCGACGGGTAGCGGGCGACGATGGCTTCGGCGAACGCCGCCTCCGGCTCGCTCGTCGCGCCGTACGACCAGCCTCGCTCGAGGACCTCGCGGATGGCGTCGGCGACGACCGTGCGGCGGCCGATCAGCCCGGCGCTGTAGTCGCCGAGCAGGTCGACGTAGTGATGGCCGTCGGCGTCGTGGAGGATCGGTCCGTCGGCGCTGATCACCCGGAACGCGAACGGGTCGATGTGCAGCACGGAGCGGGTGTTGCCGCCGGGCAGGACGCGCGCCGCCCGCTCGGCGAGCTGGCGGCTCACGGGATGGTCTGCGGTGTAGCGGGCGGTCGCCTGGGCGAGGGCCGTGCTCAGACGCTCGGCCACAGGTTCACCGTCGAGTGGATGCCGCCGTCGGCGGCGATGACCTCGCCGGTGATCGCCCGTGAGGCGTCGGAGGCGAGGAACACGACCGCGTCGGCGACCTCCTCCGGTCGTGACGTGCGGCGGGTCGGGATGTGCTGGAGCACCGCCGAGGCGACGTCCGGCTGGGCCAGGTGGGCCGCCCACATCTCGGTCTCCACGACGCCCGGTGCGACGCTGTTGGCGCGGATGCCGCGCGGCCCGTACTCCATCGCCAGGGCGCGTGTCATCCCGTCGAGCGCCGCCTTCGTCGCCGCGTACAGGGCGCGGCGAGGCGCGCCGCGCAGGCCAGAGATCGAGCTGATCGAGACGATCGAGCCGCGCCCGGCGGCGAGCATCGCGGGGAGCGCGGCCGTGGTCGTGAGCAGCGCGGCGCGGACGTTGACCGCCCACAGCAAATCCATCTCCGTGACGGTGAGCGTCTCGGTGTCCTTGCGCAATCCGACTCCGGCGTTGTTGACGACCACGTCCAGCCGGCCGCCGAAGGCCTCGAGGGCGGTGGCGACGGCGACGCCGGGCCCGTCCGGCGTGGCGAGGTCGGCGGGGACCACGACGGGCTCGTTAACCAGCCGCGCGGCGGTCGCCGCGAGCTGGTCGCGGCTGCGGGCGACGAGCGCCACGCGGGCGCCAGCAGCGTCGAGCGCGGCGGCGATCGCCGCGCCGATGCCGCGGCCCGCGCCGGTGACGATCGCCGTGCGCCCGTCGAGCGGGCCCATGCGGTCAGTCCGACTCGGTGATCGTGACCGAGTTGATCACGACGTCGTCGCGCGGGCGGTCGCCACCGCCGGTGGGCACCCGCTGCATCTGATCGAGCACGTCGAGGCCCTTGACGATCTGGCCGAACAGGCTGTACTGCGGCGGGAGGCCGACGCCGGACGAGCCGGAGACGAGGAAGAACTGGCTGCCATTGGTGTTCGGGCCGGCGTTGGCCATCGCCACCGAGCCGATCTGGTACTCGCGGGGCTTGGGCAGCTCGTCCTCGAAGCGGTAGCCCGGCCCGCCGCGGCCGGTTCCGGTCGGGTCGCCGCCCTGGCACATGAAGCCGTTGATGATGCGATGGAAGATGACGCCGTCGTAGTAGTGGTGGAGGGCGAGGTAGACGAAGTTGTTGACCGTCTTCGGCGCCTTGAGCGCGTCGAGGGCGATGACGATCTCGCCGAGCGACGTGTCGAGCGTCGCCGTGTAGCGCTTGCTCGGGTCGATCCCCATCGGCGGCGGGGCGGAGAACTGCTGGCGCTTGGGCGCGGACCCGTCCAACGGGGGGAACTCGGAAGCCATGGCCGCACCGTAACGCCAGAGGCGCGCAGGACCCAATGGCTGCCACGCTCAGCGACCGGGTCGGGCCGGTGGTTCGCGCGACTGGTCCGGCGGCTCCCCCCAATCTGGGCGGGAATCGTCTCACCCGGCCATCTGGGCGGGAATCGTCTCGGAAACCGAGACGATTCCCGCCCAGATCAAGGATCCCGAGACAGCAGGTGGGGTGCCCACCGATGGACCACACTCCGGATCCGGTCCGCAGTCGCACCGGCCCGCCGAGTCAACTGGCGGTAGGTGAAGCGCACAGTGATGTAGCCGGCCGCGGTCAGCTCCGCGTCGCGCACACGGTCCTTCTCGAACTGCACCCGATTCCGTCCGTGACTGTCCCAGCCGTCGCACTCCAGCACGATCGGGCTGCCGTGGATCCAGAAGTCGACCTCGTACCCGCAGATCACCGCATGGAACGTGGCGGGCGGCAACCGGTGCGCCGCAAGCAACCGGTGCATCGTCGGCTCGAGCACGCTGTCCGTTGGTTTGCCGTCGATGACCCACTCGTCCAGGGCTGCCCGGAACGCCGGCACACCATGGCGGCCGCGGCGGGTGTGGACGTCGACGGCCGCGCGCAAAGCGGCGGGGGATGCGATGCCGTGGGTGACCACATGCCCGACGGCTTCCGCCACGCTGGACGGATCGACGGCGCCGAGATCGCACAGCATCCGCAGCACGTTGGACGTGCGGACCCCGGCGCGCAGCACCGGCGACAGGTCCTTGCGGTCGCGTGGCCGGTGGACCACGACGCCGACCAGCGACGCCTCCCGCGACCGCTCGGCGAGGATCACGTCGATCGGGTCGCCCTCCGGGCGTGGCACTCCCCACATGCGCGCGGCTGACCGGTGCGAGGCCTGCGCCCCGTGCCCGGCGCCGAGGACCGCGGCGGCGATGCCCTGCTCGGTGGTGATGGGTGCGCCGACGAGCCGGGCGACGCCGGGGTGGATCAGCTCGACCCATCCGGTGCCAAGCGCGCGGTACCAGCCGGCGCGCGACATCCCACGTCGGCAGGCAGCGGCCTGGGTGATGAGGCCATGGTGTTCGTGGGCCAACGCTTCCAACGCTCTGAGGTCCATGTCCGCCCAGAGGGTCGCGGGAAAGCGGAAAGGGAAACGGCTCATCGAACTGGGCGGGAATCGTCTCGGATTCCGAGACGATTCCCGCCCAGATCGCC
>JBIOUO010000138.1:0-6211 GCA_044867195.1 Ilumatobacteraceae bacterium | reverse complement strand
GGCGTCGTCGGCCCCGCCGCGCTGACGGAGTCGGCGACGGATTGACCCGCGCTCACCTCGCCCACGCCCGCCATCTGGGCGGCATTCGTGCCATCCGCCGATCTGGGCGTGCAGCGTGACAACTGTTGTCACGCTCCCCGCCCAGAAGGCAGACGCCCACTGCGGCCGGGTCGGTCAGCGCGTTCAGTAGACGATGTCCAGGCTGTAGCGGAGCGCGCGGTCGAGGTCGGCTCTGCTGACCTCGTCGAGATGGCCCACCGGCCGCTCGTCGATGGCCTCGATCGGGATGGTCAGCACGTTGTCGCAGTTGATCACGCACGGCTCGGGCAGACCGTGTTCCGGACCGATCTGGACCTCGGAGCGGACGCCGCGGACCGTGCGCATGATCGGCGCGCACGTCACCGCCGTGAGCACGCTGATTGCGGCGTCGCGTGTGAGGACGCACACCGGACGGCGACCGGCCGGGGGACCGAGATCGGCCCAGATGATGTCGTTGCGCGCTACCACTCCGGTGCTGTCTCAGCGGCGAGCCGGCGTGCCGCCCGGACGAGCGCGGGGTCGATGGGTTGTCGACAGTAGGCGGTCTGCAGCTGGCGATCGGCGGCGGCGAGCTCTTCGCAACTGAGAACCGCCTGGGCGCCGCGCCGGAGCAGCTCGGAGCGGTTGGTGCCGAGGCGTGTCGCCAGCGCATCCAGTCGTGCAACGAGGTCGTCGTCGAGTTGGACGAGGACTTGGCGCCGCGCCACGAGCATATGGTTTCACATATGCAGCCGCGGGCTCACTGCGCGGCGGACCAGGCGGTGTAGCCGCCGAGGAGGTCGGCGACGTCGGCGAAGCCGGCGGCGGCGAGGCGGCTGGCGGCGATCGACGAGCGGTAGCCGCCTGCGCAGTACACGACGGTCGGGCGGGCGGCATCGAGTGTCGCCAGTTGCTCGTTGAGCCTGGTGAGGGGGACCAGCACGGCGCCGGGGATCACGCCGGCGTCCGTCTCGGCCGGCTGGCGGACGTCGACGAGCTGCAGGCGGCGCTCGCCGGCACGCCGCCGTTCGAGCTCGGCAACGTCGATGCGGGTGCTGCGGACGACTTCCTCGGGGTGGTCCTCGAACGCGGTCAGTGGCCCGGCGAGGTACCCGACGACGCCGTCGAACCCGATCCGGGCGAGGCGCACGGTGGCCTCGCGCTCGTGGTCTGGATCGGTCACGAGGACGATCGGTGCTCCCGGCTGGATCACGCCACCGGCGTACTCGGCGTAGCGGCCCTCGAGGCCGACGTTGATCGACCCGGCGAGGTGGCCGACCGCGAACTCGTTCGGGTCACGCGTATCCAGCACGACGGCGCCGGCGCGCTGGCGGCGCTGCACGTCGTCGAGCGTCAGAGCCGGGGGCACCGCGGTCTCGTCGAGGAGCGCGTGGGCCTCGCGGTTGCGGGTCGCGTCGAACGCGAAGTAGGCGGGAGGCGCCGCCTGCCCGTCGGTGACGGCGGCGACGAACGCCTCCTTCGACATCGGCTGCAGCGCGTAGTTGCTCACCCGCTGTTCGCCGATCGTCGACCACGTGTCGGTCCCCAGCTGCTTGCCACACGCCGACCCCGCGCCGTGGGCGGGGTAGACACGGGTCGCGTCCGGCAGCGTCAGCAACCTGCCGTGCAGCGAGTCGTAGAGGCGGCTCGCCAGCTCCTCGCTCGTCACACCTCGCGACGACAGCAGGTCCGGCCGCCCGACGTCGCCGATGAACAGCGCGTCGCCGGTGAGCACGGCGAAGGGCTCCGGATCGGTTGCCCGCTCCCAGACGACGACGCTGATCGACTCCGGCGTGTGCCCCGGCGTGTGGCGGATCTCGAGGGCGACCTCGCCGAGCTGGATCCGTTCGCCGTCGGCGAGCTGGCGTGACGGGAACTCGGTCGCGGCTTCGGATCCGTAGCCGATCTCGGCGCCCGTCGCCGCAGCCAGCTCGAGGTGCCCGGACAGGAAGTCGGCATGGAAATGGGTCTCGATGACCAACTCGATCGTCAGCCCGTGCTCCTGCGCCGAGGCGAGGTACGGCGAGACGTCGCGGCGTGGGTCGACCACCACTGCCCGCCCAGTGGTCTCGTCACCGATCAGGTACGAGGCCTGGGACAGGCACTCCAGGTAGTGCTGCTCGAAGATCATGATCAGCGGGCGATGAAGTACTTCGCCTGGGGATGGTGGCAGATGATCGCCGACGTCGTCTGCTCGGGGTGATACTGCCATCCGGTGCTTTCCGACACCTCGATGCCGAGGCGCTCGGCGCCGAGCAGTGCGGCCACGGTGGCGTTGTCCTCGAGGTCGGGGCACGCCGGATACCCCCACGAGTAGCGCCCACCGCGGTACTGCTGGCGGAACAGCCCGCCGATCGTCGGGCCGTCCTCGCCGGCGAACCCCCACTCCTCGCGGATGCGGCGGTGCCAGTATTCGGCCAGCGCCTCGGCCATCTCGACGCCGAGCCCGTGCAGCAGCAGGTATTGCTGGTACTCGTTGGCCGCGAACAGCCGCGCCGTGGCCTCGCTCACCGCCGAGCCCATCGTCACGATGTGGAACGCCGCGTAGTCGGCCGCGCCGGACTCGAGGGGACGGAAGAAGTCGGCGATGCACAGGAACGGCGCCGCCTGCTGGCGCGGGAAGTGCAACCGGGCCGCCTCGGTGGAGCGCGACTCGTCCGTCCACACGACGAGGTCGTCGCCGTCGCCGTTGGCGAGGAAGTAGCCGTACACGACTTGCGGCACCAGCACGCCTGACGCCTTGGCCGCGGCGATCTGCTGGCGAAACGTCGCCCGGACACGTGCCTTGAACTCGTCGTCGCTCTCCGGCTTGCCGGTGGCGTCCTTCTCCGGCCGGAACTGCCATTGGTTGCGGTACAGCGCGGTCTCGTTGACGTACTCGGCGATGTCGTCGAGGGCGATCCCCTTGATCACTCGCGTACCGAGGAACGGCGGCACCACGACCTCGTTGTCGGTGGCGACCTCCGGGGAGCGGCGGGGCACGGTGACGCTCGGCGCGCGGTCGCCGGCAGCACGTTCGGGCAGCTCCCGCCCCGTCGGGACGCGCCCGAAGTCGGGGTCCCACTCACCGCTGCGCTTCATGCCCATCAGCGCATCGAGCGTGGACAGCCCCTCGAACGCGTCACGGCCGTAGAACAGGCGTCCCTCGTACACCTCGCGCAGATCGCGCTCGACGTAGCGCCGGGTGAGGGCGGCGCCGCCGAGCAGCACCGGCACGTCGCTGAGCCCGAGCGAGTTGAGCTCCTCGAGGTTGTCGCGCATGATCAGCGTCGACTTGACGAGCAGGCCGCTCATCCCGATCGCGTCGGCGTCGACCTCCTTGACTTTGGCAACCATCTCGCCGATCGGCACCTTGATGCCGAGGTTGTGGACCTCGTAGCCGTTGTTCGTGCAGATGATGTCGACGAGGTTCTTGCCGATGTCGTGGACGTCGCCCTTGACCGTCGCCAGCACCAGCTTGCCCTTCGCCGACGAGGCGCCGACGCGCTCCATGTGCGGCTCGAGGTGGGCGACGGCGGCCTTCATCGTCTCGGCCGACTGGAGCACGAACGGCAGCTGCATCTGGCCCGAGCCGAAGAGCTCGCCGACGACCTTCATCCCCCCGAGCAGCACGTCGTTGACAATGTCGAGCGCCGGCATCCCTGCCGCCAGCGCCTCGTCGAGGTCGCTGGTCAGCCCGTCGCGGTCGCCGTCGATGATCCGGTGGTGGAGGCGCTCGTTGACCGGCTGGCCGCTGCGGTCGGGCTTCTCGGCCTTCGTCGACTTGACGTCGGCGAACACCTCGAGCAGCGTCTGGAGCGGGTCGTAGCCCTCGCGTCGGCGGTCCCACACGAGGTCGAGGCAGACATCGCGCTGTTCCTCCGGGAGGCGGTTGAGCGGGACGATCTTGCCGGCGTGGACGATCGCCGCGTCGAGTCCGGCCTCGACGGCCTCGTGGAGGAAGACGCTGTTCAGCGCATGGCGGGCGGCCGGGTTGAGTCCGAAGCTGACGTTGGACACGCCGAGCACGGTGTGCGCGCCGGGGAGCTCGGACTTGATCCGCCGGATCGCCTCGATCGTGTGGATCGCGTCGCGGCGCAGGTCGTCGTCGCCGGTCGACAGGGGGAACGTCAGGGCGTCGAAGATCAGGTCGCTCGACGAGAGGCCGTAGCGCTCGACGGCGATGTCGTGGATGCGGTGGGCGATCTCCATCTTCCACTCGACGTCGCGGGCCTGGCCGCGCTCGTCGATCAGCAGGCAGATGACGGCCGCGCCGAACTCACGGGCGAGCGTCATCACCGAGTCGAAGCGGCTGCCGGGCAGCTCGCCGTCCTCGAGGTTGGCCGAGTTGAGGATCGCCCGCCCGCCGATGTGCTGGAGTCCGGCCTCCATCACCTTGGCCTCGGTGGAGTCCATGACGAGCGGCACGCTGGCCTGGGTGGCGAAGCGGCGGGCGATCTCGTCCATGTCGAGCGCGCCGTCGCGCCCGACGTAGTCGACGCACACGTCGAGCACGTGGGCGCCCTCGCGGACCTGCTCGTTGGCCATCTTCACGCACGTGTCCCAGTCGCCGGCGAGCATCGCCTCGCGAAACGCCTTGGAGCCGTTGGCGTTGGTGCGCTCGCCGACGATGAGGAAGCTGAGGTCCTGCTCGATCGTGACTGGGCTGTAGATCGACGACACGCTCGGCTCATGGGTCGGAGTCCTCGTCGCCGGGGTGAGATCGCGCACCGCCTCGACGACATGGCGGAGGTGCTCGGGCGTCGTGCCGCAGCAGCCGCCGACCACGGTGATGCCGAGCTCGCTGACGTGGCGGGCGTGGAAGCTCGCCAGCTGCGCAGGCGTGAGGTCGTAGTGGGTGCTGCCGTCAACGATGCTCGGCAGGCCGGCGTTGGGCAGCACGCTGATCGGCAGCGGCGAGTGCTGGCTGAGGTAGCGCAGATGCTCCTGCATCTCGGCCGGCCCGGTGGCGCAGTTGATGCCGAGCACGTCGGGCTTCATCGCCGCCAGGGAGACGAGGGCAGCGCCGATCTCGGTGCCGACCAGCATCCGCCCGGTCGTCTCCATCGTCACCTGCACCTGCAGCGGCACGTGGCGCCCGGCCGCTTGCATCGCCCGCCTGCACCCGACCAGCGCCGCCTTCGCCTGCAGCAGGTCGTAGCAGGTCTCGACGAGCAGGAGGTCGACGCCGCCGGCGAGCAGCCCGCCGGCCTGCACCTCGTAGGTGTCGCGCAGCTCGGCGAACGTGACATGGCCGAGGCTCGGCAGCTTCGTGCCGGGACCCATCGAGCCGGCCACGAAGCGGGCCCGGCCGTCGGCCGCGTAGTCGTCGGCGACGTGGCGGGCGATGCGAGCGGCGGCCTCGTTGAGCTCGTAGGCCCGGTCGGCGATGCCGTATTCGGCGAGGACGGGGGCGAACCCGCCGAACGTCGCCGTCTCGACGACATCGACGCCGACGTCGAAGAACGCCGCGTGCATGCCCTCGATGACGTCGGGCCGGGTGACCGCCAGCATCTCCGGGCAGCCCTCGAGCGCCAGCCCGCCGTAGTCGTCGGCGGTCAGGTCGAGACCGTGCACGTAGGTGCCGAACGCGCCATCGAAGACGACCACGCGCTCGTTCACCGCGTCGAGATACGACTGCCTGGCCATGGCCCACCGAGGCTAGCGGCGGCTCGGCGGGCGACTCCGGCCCGTTCCACCATCCGAGTGTGTGGCGTCATCCGAGTATGCGACGCGGGTCTAGCCCGCACGCCGTACTTCGATGCGGCAGATACTCGGATGGCGCGGGCGTTACGGTCTCGGCAGATGGCCCGACGGAAGGTGTACACCAAGGCCGGGGACGACGGGACGACCGGGCTGTTCCACGGTGGGAGGGTGGGGAAGGACTCGGCGCTGCCGACGGCGTACGGCTGCGTCGACGAGGCCCAGGCCGTGCTCGGCCTGGCGCGGGCGCACGCCGGCGGGGAGCAAGCAGAGCTGGACCGGATGCTGGTCGCGGTGATGCAGGAGCTGTGGGTGCTGATGGCCGAGCTGGCCACGGCGCCGGACAACCGCGACAAGCTCAACGCCGGGTCGACCGCGGTCAGCCCGGCGATGGTCGACCGGCTGGAGGCGGAGATCGACGCGCTCGACGAGCGCTTCGAGCCGCCGACCGAGTTCACGGTGCCCGGCGGCAACGTCACGTCGGCATGGCTCGACCTCGCCCGCACCGTGG
>JBIOUO010000137.1:0-8531 GCA_044867195.1 Ilumatobacteraceae bacterium | reverse complement strand
CTGATCGCCCGCCGGCTGCCGACGATCATGGCCACGGCGGTCGTCATCGGCTGGGTCGCGGTGGTCGCCGGGCTGACGATCAGCTACCACGCCGACACCGCGGCGTCGGCGAGCGTCGCCGGCACCGCGGTGGTGCTGTTCTTCGTCGTGCTGGCGACGACGGAGATGGTCCGAGCGATCCGCCGGCCACGGCCGCATCCCGAACTGTGAGCCAGAACGACTGAGATCGGTACGCGCAGCTCACCGTTCGGCGGGCGTCGACGCTACGCGCAGGTCTTGCAGGTGCCGATGACGTCGAAGCGGTGGGCGGCGGGCTGGAATCCGGTGCCCGACACCGCGTTCACCAGCGCCGTCTCGAGGCTGCGCTCGACACGGGCGGGGACCGTGAAGTCGTCGACCCGCCCGCACGACGTGCAGATCAGGTGGTGGTGATGGCCGATGAGGTCCTCGGCCAGCTCGTAGCGCGCCCGCTCGTCGCTGGTGACGACGCGATGGGCGATGCCGGCCTCCTCGAGCACGACGAGGTTGCGGTACGCCGAGCTCTGGGCGAGCGACGGCGCCCGGTCGAGCAGCTCGGGGATCGTCTCCGGGCGGGCGGCATCGGCGAGCAGCTCGACGAGCTGGCGGCGACCGGACGTGTAACGCTGGTCGGCGGTCCGCAGGCGGGAGCTGACCGCGTCGTGCAGGGCCTCGCGCGACGTCGGCGACGTGGGCGACGTGGGCGACGTGGGCGGTGCCGCGGATGTGGGCGAGATGGGCGAGGTGGGCGCCTGCGCCATGGCGGCAGGATACCGCACGGACTGGGAATCGCTGAGAACGCGTGAAGGGCGCGGCGAGTTGTCGCTGCCCGCCGCTAAGGAACCGTGAACGGCCGGGGCGATCAGCCGCCGCCGTGGTTCGCTCGAAGCATGGCCATCGACACTGCCAACGCGGTCACCTTCGGTGAAGCCCCACCGGCCGTTGACGACCGCCAGGACCTGCGCGCCGGGCTGACGATCGGCGTCATGGTCGGCGTCCCCGCCGCCGTCGCGGTCGGCGCGTTCCTCACGCTGTTCCGCTCGGTGTTCGACGCCACCAATGCCGCGCTCGTGCTGGTGATCGTCGTCGTCGCCGTCGCCGCGCTCGGCGGGCGGGCGGCGGGCATGGTGACGGCATTGGCGGCCGTGGCGTCGTTCGACTTCTTCCACACCAAGCCCTACCTCTCGCTGGCGATCGACTCGCGCGACGACATCGAGACCACGCTGCTGCTGCTCGTCGTCGCCGTGATCGTCGGCACGATCGCGTCGTCGGGCCGGTCCGCGCGCCGCCGCGCCGGCTCGGCGCGGTCCGAAGTGCGTCGCATCCACCATGTCGCCGAGACCGCGGTGAGTGGGGCCGACGCGGCGAACGTCATCGCCATCGCCCAGGACGAGCTGGGCGACCTGCTGACGTTGCGCGAGTGCCGGTTCGAGGCCCTGCCTGCCGATGACGGCACGGTCCGACCGCGCATCGGCCGCAACGGGGGGATCGAAGGGCATCCCGATCGCCGCTTCGGGCGTCTCCCGGACGGCGCCGGCGGCTTCGAGCTTCCGGAGCAGGGCGTCGAGCTTCCCGTGCTCGCCCGCGGGCTGCAGATCGGGCGGTTCGTGCTGATCCCCACCCCCGGTGTGGCTGTCTCGCTCGAGCAGCGGCTGGTCGCCGTGGCGATCGCCGACCAGGTCGCCGCGGTCTGGGTCCCGGCGGCGCATGGCGGTGGCACGATGACGCGGTGACCGACGGTGCCGAGCCGAGGCGGCGCGGCGTGCTGCGCATCTACCTCGGCGCGGCGCCGGGCGTTGGCAAGACGTTCGACATGCTCAGCGAGGGGCACCGGCGGCGGGCGCGCGGCACCGACGTGGTGATCGGCTTCGTCGAGACCCATGGGCGGGCGCGCACCGCCGAGCAGATCGGCGAGCTCGAGATCGTCCCCCGCCGGGACCTGGAGCAGCGCGGGATGGCGCTGACCGAGATGGACGTCGACGCCGTCCTCCGCCGGCGGCCCGAGCTGGCCCTCGTCGACGAGCTGGCCCACACCAATGTCGAGGGCTCCAGGAACGAGAAGCGCTGGCAGGACATCGAAGAGCTGCTGGCCGCGGGGATCGATGTCGTCTCGACCGTCAACGTCCAGCACCTCGACTCGCTCAACGACGTCGTCGAGCAGATCACCGGGATCCGCCAGCGCGAGACGGTGCCCGACCATGTCGTGCGCGCGGCGGAACAGATCGAGCTGGTCGACATGACACCTGAGGCGCTGCGCCGCCGGCTGGCCCACGGCAACGTCTACGGCGCCGACCAGATCGACGCCGCGCTCGCCAACTACTTCCGGCCGGGCAACCTGTCGGCGCTCCGCGAGCTGGCGTTGCTGTGGGTGGCCGACCGCGTGGACGACTCGCTGCTCGACTATCGCCAGCGCCACGGCATCACACGCCCGTGGGAGACGCGCGAGCGGGTCATCGTCGCCCTCGCCGGAGCGCCTGGCAGCGACCACGTCATCCGCCGTGCCGCCCGCATCGCCCAGCGGGCACGAGGCGGGCTGGTCGGCGTCCACGTCGTCGCCGCCTCCGGGCTCACTGGCGGCCGGGAGACCCCGGACGCCGACGTCGTCGCGGCTCAGCGGCGGCTGCTCGAGCAGCTCGGCGGCGAGTTCCGCCGGGTGGCCGGCAACGACGTCGCCGCGGCGCTCGTCGAGCTGGCCCGATCGGAGAACGCCACCCAGATCGTGCTCGGGGCGAGCGCGAGGTCACGATGGCGCGAGCTCGTCAGCGGGTCGGTGATCAACCGGGTCGTCCGCCGCTCCGGGCCGATCGACGTGCACGTGATCTCCCGCTCGCTCGGCGGCGCGTCGGCACCAGAGCGGCAGCTGCCGGTCGTACGGCCGATGCTCACCCCGCTGTCGCGGCGCCGGCAGGCGTGGGGTTGGGCGATCACGCTCGCCGGGCTGCCGCTGATCACCGTGACCTTCGCCCAGCTGCGCGACACGGTCGGGCTGTCGAGCGTGCTGCTCAGCTACCTGGTGCTGGCGTTGGTCGCCGCGCTGGTCGGCGGGATGCTGCCCGCCGCGGTCTCCGTCGTCGGCGGGTTCGTGCTGGCGAACTGGTTCTTCGTGCCGCCGTACCACCGGCTGCACATCGCCGACGTCGACGACGTGATCGCCCTGCTCGTGTACGTCGTCGCCGCGGGCATCGTGGCCGTGCTCGTCGACCGCCTCGGGCGCAGTCGCTCGCGAGCCGTGCGCTTGCAGGCGGAGGCGGAAGCGCTCGCCTCGCTGGCCGGCGCGCTGGCCCGGCCGGGCTCGGTCGGTGAGATGCTCGGCCAGCTGCGGGTGACGTTCGGCTTCCGTGCCGCGGCCCTGCTCGTGAGAGGCGGCAGCACCGGATGGACCGTGCTCGCCAGCTCAGGCCAGGATCCCCCCAGCCAGCCGACCGCTGCCGACGTCAGCCGCGACCTCGGGCGCGGCGTCGCCCTGGCCCTCGCCGGCGGGACGCTGTCGGGGGAGGACGAGCGCGTGCTCTCCACGTTCGCCGCCCAGGTGGCCGCCGCCGCCGAGCGCGAGCGGCTGCAGGGAGAGGCCGGCCGGGCCGCCGACCTGGCGGCGGCGAACACGCTGCGCGCGGCGCTCCTGCAGGCGGTATCCCACGACCTGCGCACGCCGCTGGCCTCGATCAAGGCGTCGATCTCGAGCCTGCGCCAGGGCGACATCGAGTGGCCGCCGGAGGCGATCGCCGAGTTCGAGGCGACGATCGAGGAAGAGACCGATCGCCTCGCCGCGATCATTGGCAACCTCCTCGACATGAGCCGGATCCAGGCCGCCGCGCTGAACGTCGAGGTGCGCCGCTGCGGCGTCGAGGAGGTCGTCCTCGGCGCGCTGGCGAGCGTCGGCCGCCGTGGCGGCGACGTCGACGTCGACGTGCCGGTCGATCTGCCCGACGTGCTCGCCGACGCTGCCCTGCTCGAGCGAGCCGTCGCCAACCTGGTGGCCAACGCCTTGCGCTACACGCCCGACGGAGTGCCGGTCCGGGTCACCGCCGGTGCCGTCTCCGTGGGCAGCCGGTGCCGAGTCGACGTGCGGGTGGTCGACCACGGGCCAGGGATTCGCCCCGCCGACCGCGAGGTCGTGTTCCAGCCGTTCCAGCGCATCGTCGACCACCGCGCTGACGGTGGGGGCGTGGGCCTCGGGCTCGCCATCGCGCGAGGCTTCGTCGACGCGATGGGAGGCGAGCTGGCGATCGAGGACACGCCGGGTGGCGGCACGACGATGATGGTCGGGCTGCCGGCGGCGTCAACAGGCGAGCGATGACGCGGGTGCTGGTCGTCGACGACGAGGCGGCGATCCGCCGCACGATGTCGGCCAACCTCAAGGCCCGTGGGTACGACGTCGACCTCGCCGAGACGGGGGAGCAGGCGTTGCAGCTGGCGGCCCGCCACCACCCTGACGTCGTGCTGCTCGATCTCGGGTTGCCGGGCATGGACGGGCTCGCCGTCATCGACGGCCTGCGCGGCTGGTCCCAAGTGCCGATCGTCGTCCTGTCGGCGCGGGGGAGCGAGCGGGACAAGGTCGCCGCGCTCGACGCCGGCGCCGACGACTACGTCGCCAAGCCGTTCGGGATGGACGAGCTGCTCGCCCGCCTGCGCGCCGCCGTGCGGCGGGCGACCGTCGAGGACGAGCAACCGCAGATCGTGACACCCGACTTCACCGTCGACCTGGCCTCCAAGCGGGTGCTCGATCGTGCTGGTCAGCCGGTGCGGCTGACGCCGACGGAGTGGCAGCTGCTCGAGGTGCTGGTCCGCCACCGCGGCAAGCTGGTCACGCAACGCCAGCTGTTGCAGGACGTGTGGGGCCCCGGCTACGGCGACGAGAGCAACTACCTGCGCGTGCACGTGGCCCACCTGCGCAGCAAGCTCGAGCCCGATCGCTCCCACCCCCGGTACCTGCTGACCGAGCCCGGGATGGGCTACCGCTTCGTCGACCCGCAGCCATAGCAGACCGCGCGCATTCGGGTGTCAGGACGGCGGCGGCTCGGCGCGCGCTGTGGCCACCGAGCCGTCGGGCCCTGGCGTGTCGAGCACCCAGATCGCGCCCTTGCGCCAGTCCGGGTCGGTCAACACGCGGGTGCCGCGCCCGACGAGGGTCTGGATCAGCTCGGGGATGACGTCGCCGTGGCTGCACAGCACCGCCCCGTCGGGGACGTCGCCGAGCACGGCGAGCGTGTCCTTGATCTCGGAACCTTCCGACAGCCGAGGGTCGGCGACGACCTTCAGGTCGAGCGCCCGGCCGAGCGGTTCCAGCGTCTGCACGCAGCGCACGGACGGGCTCGACCACAGAACGCTGATCGTCTCGCCGGCGAGACGGGCGGCCAGCTCGTCCGCCTGGCGCCAGCCGGCCATCGACAGCGGGCGCTCGGAGTCGTCACCGTCCCAGTCTCGGCGGCTGCCCGCCTTGGCGTGGCGGATGACGTAGATGCTCATCGAGCCGCGCCTTGGCGGTTCGGGGCTGGCTCAGCGGCCGGCGGCTTCGCCGGTCAGGCGGATGTGACGCGCAGTCCACGCCCGCACGACCAGTGCCCACGCCACGGCGCCGAGGACACCGACGATCGCCTGGGCAACCAGCACCGCACGGGCGTCCTTGAACGTGTCGGCGACCTCGTCCATGTCGCCACCAAACGTCCGGAACTGGACCCGGAAGCTGACCGCCTGCACGATGACGGATCCGACGACGTAGACCACGAACCACACCCACAGCAGCGGGTTGTCGGAGCCCGACTTCCACCGGTCGTCGCCGGGCGCGACCTCGGGGTCGGCCGCCTTCCACGTCTCGCGCAGCACGAGCGTGGGGATGATGTAGATGACCGGAGGCAGGAACCACCCGCCGACGGCCCAGCCTGGGGTCCACGTCACCCGCCGGCCGATGTCCTGGTGATTGCGGACGATGCGGTACAGCCAGACGATCGACAGCACGGCGAGGGCGATCTGGGCGGCGCTGGTCACGAGGCCGGAGAGGCTGTAGACGCCGAGGTCGTTGCGGAAGTCGTCCTCGGAGAGGTTGCCGGCGAGGAAGTCACGGGCCGAGTCGACCACCTTGGCGATGCCTGCCAACTGGATCAGCGCGCCGACGGAGAAGACGGCGAGCAGCACGACGATGCCCGTGCGCAGCCCGCCGACGCGCCGCCACGGCATCGACGCCGACAGGTTCGGGGCGTAGGCGGCGTACCCGGGCGGCGGGGCCAGGTCGGGTGGTGGTGGCGGGGGCGGGGGTTCCGGACCGACGTCGCTCACCCGCGTCAACCTACACAACACCTCCGGCCGGTGGGCTGGGTCCTGAGCGCTCGTTCACGTCCAGCCGAGCTGGTCGAGCCGCTCGTCGTCGATGCCGGCGGCGTGGGCGAGCTCGTGGACGACGGTGACGTAGACCTCGTCGGCCAGCTCGTCCTCGTCGGCACACAGCTCGCACAGGGCCATCCGGTACAGGCTGACGACGTCGGGCCCGTCCTGGCCGGACCGCTCGGTGTGCGGCACACCCTCGTAGAGGCCGAGCAGATCGGGCTCGTCGGGGTGGCGGTCCTCGACGATCACGACGACGTTCTCCAGCACGCCGGCCAGCTCGTCGGGCAGGTCGTCGAGCGCCTCGGCAACGAGCCGCTCGAAGCGGTAGCGCGGGATCACGTCCACGGCCGGAGGAGCCGGTCTCAGGTGACTTTGAGGGCCTCGCTGAACACCTGGCGCGGGCGCATCTCGACGACTCGCGCGGCGAGCTCGTGGAACGCCCGCCCGGTCTCGCTGTCGGGCTCGACCGCGGCGATCGGTGCCCCCTCGTCGCCTCCCGCCCGCACGGCCGGGACGAGGGGGAGCTGGGCGAGCAGCGGGACGTCGAGCTCGGCCGCCAGTTCGGCGCCGCCGCCGGCGCCGAACAGCTCGTAGCGCTTGCCGTCGTCGCCCGTGAACCACGACATGTTCTCGATCACCCCGCGCACCGAGAGGTGGACCTTGGCGGCCATCGCCGCCGACAGCCGGGCAACCTTCTGCGCCGCCGGCTGCGGCGTGGTGACGACGAGCACCTCGCCGCGCGGCAGGTACTGGCTGAGCGAGATGGCGATGTCGCCCGTGCCGGGCGGCATGTCGACGAGCAGAAAATCGGGGTCGTCCCAGTAGACGTCGGTGAGGAACTGCTCGAGCGCCTTGTGCAGCATCGGGCCGCGCCACACGACCGCCTGGCCCTCGGGCACGAAGTAGCCGATCGACATGCACCGCACGCCCCACGACTCCGGCGGCAGCAGCATCCCGTCGATCACCGTCGGCTCCCGCTCGGCTCCGAGCATGCGGGGGATCGAGAACCCGTAGATGTCGGCGTCGACGATCCCCACCGAGTGGCCCCGCGCGGCCAGGGCGACAGCGAGGTTGGTGGTGACCGTCGACTTTCCGACGCCGCCCTTGCCGGAGGACACGAACAGCGGTCGGGTCCGCGAGCCGGGCTGGGCGAACGGGATCGCCCGGCCTTCGGCGTGGCCGTGCGCCGCGCTGCGGACCTGGCCATGGCCGTCGCCCTGCAGCTGGACCCGCAGCCGCTCACGCTCGTCGTCGGTCATCACGGTGTAGTCGACGGCCACGCTCGTGACCCCGTCGAGGGCGCCGACGGCCGTGCCGACCCGGCGGTCGATCTCGTGGCGCAACGGGCAGCCGGGGACGGTCAGCGCGACTTGCACCGTCACCCGGCCATCGGGCGCCGGATCGATCGAGCGGACCATGCCGAGGTCGACGATCGAGCGGTGCAGCTCAGGGTCCTCGACCGGACGCAAGGCGTCGAGGATCTGGTCTCGCGTGACGGGGGACGAGGTCGAGGCAGGCATTGCATCCTTCCTACCGGCGCAGAGCGCCCGCGCCGGCTCGACGGGGAATTTGCACTACGGCGATAGGTAGAATACCGGGATGGCAACGGCGCCGACGGTCCGCTCGTTCACGGCCGCCGTCTCGGCGATCACCGACGCCTTCGGCGACCCGACCCGCCGGCGGATTTACCTCTTCGCCCGCGACCGCGGCGGGCCCGACGGTGTCACCGCCTCGGCGGTGGCGGCCGAGGTGGGCGTGCACCCGAACGTCGCCCGCCACCATCTGGACAAGCTGGCTGCCGGCGGGTATGTCGAGGTCGTCAGGCGCGATGCGGGCGGCGAGCGCCGAGCTGGGCGGCCGTCGAAGCGCTACGTCGCCGTCGCCAGCGAGGCATTCGACGCCGACGTCCCCGTCCGTAGCGACGACCTCGTCCTGGCGCTGCTCGGGCGGGCCCTCGACCGCTTGCCGCAGCACGAGGCGGAGGCGCTGGCCGAGGAGGTCGGTGCGACGTACGGCCGGGCGATGGCTGCCGGGCTCACCGGCGACGCCCGGGCAAGCGGCCAGCGCTCGCTGCGCTCGGCGATGCAGGCCGTCGCCGACGCGCTGACAGCGCACGGCTTCGCTGCCCACATGGCCGGTGCCGACACGGGCAGGGCGACGAACCAGCTGCGGATCATCAACGACCACTGCCC
>JBIOUO010000136.1:0-10280 GCA_044867195.1 Ilumatobacteraceae bacterium | reverse complement strand
TCGCACCACGTGCAGCGGATGCACGTGCTGCGCGCGCGGTCGGCCTCGTCGAGCAAGATGCCGCACGGCGCGGAGAACGGGTGGTAGCCCTTGGCGGCCAGCGTGTCGACGATCTCCTGGATGCGCGGCTCATGCGACACCGCCGGCCACGGGTACTGCTGCGACCAGTGGCCCTCCGTCGGGTCCTCGCCGTGCGTCCCGTGGACCTGGTACAGCCACTCGGCCTTCGTGTACCACGGCTCGAAGTCGTCGTAGTCGAGCGGCCACGCCGGCGAGACGCCGTCGGCGTGGCGCAGCTCACCGAAGTCCTGCGGGCGCAGGCGGTACAGGGCCGCGCCATACAGCTTGGTGGCCCCGCCGACGAAGTAGTGCACCTGGGGCTGGAACGACTTGCCGTCGGCGTCGTACCACGTGTCGGGCGAGATGTAGCGCCCGCTGAGGAACACCGATTCGGGGTCCCAGTTCTGCGTCTCGCGCGGCAGGAAGTCGCCCCGTTCGAGCAGCAGCAGGCGCTTGCCGGACGCGGCGAGCGTGTGGGCCAGCGTCCCACCGCCGGCACCGGTGCCGATGACGATCACGTCGTAGTGCTCCGTCATCACTCCCTCCTCGTGACTCGGGGCGAGCAGGTGCTCACGCGGCGGCCAAAGCGGTTCCGACGCTACGAGCGCGCGGCCGCACCGTCATCGCCCGGAACGGATGAAGCATCCGGCCCAAGCATCGGGCATCGTCAGCTGCAGAGAACCGACTCGGGGAGGAACCGATGCCGCTGCACGACCGCGAATCCGTCCGCTCGTCGCTCGACGACTCCGTGTACGCCAGCCAGGATCTGGCGAAGGCGGCGCCCAAGTACCGCTTCCCCAACGCCGAATGGCGCTCGGAGGACGCCTACGCCGTCGTCGCCGACGAGCTGATGCTCGACGGCAACGCCCGCCAGAACCTGGCGACGTTCTGCCAGACGTGGGAGGAGCCGGCCGTCCACCAGCTGATGGACCTGGCGATCGACAAGAACATGATCGACAAGGACGAGTACCCGCAGACCGCCGAGCTGGAGCGGCGGTGCGTGCACATGCTCGCCGACCTGTGGAACGCGCCCGACTCGGCGAACACAGTCGGCGCGTCGGCGATCGGCTCGTCGGAGGCGTGCATGCTCGGCGGGATGGCCGCCAAGTGGCGCTGGCGGGCCAGGCAGGCGGCGGCCGGCAAGCCGGCGGATCGACCGAACATGGTGTGCGGCCCGGTGCAGGTCGTGTGGCACAAGTTCGCCAAGTACTGGGACATCGAGATGCGCGAGGTCCCGATGTCGCCGGGGCACTACGCGATGGACGCTGACGACATGCTGGCGCGGGTCGACGAGAACACGATCATGGTGGTCCCGACGTTCGGCGTGACCTACACCGGCGCCTACGAGATGGTGAAGCCGCTCGCCGAGGCGCTCGACGCGCTGCACGACGACACCGGGCTGGACATCGACATCCACGTCGACGGGGCGAGCGGGGCGTTCCTCGCCCCGTTCTGCGCCCCCGAGATCGAGTGGGACTTCCGCCTGCCGCGGGTGAAGTCGATCAGCACGTCGGGACACAAGTTCGGGCTGGCGCCGCTCGGAGTGGGGTGGATCATCTGGCGCGACGTCGCCGAACTGCCCGACGACCTGATCTTCCACGTGTCCTACCTCGGCGGGGACATGCCCGTGTTCCAGATCAACTTCTCCCGCCCCGCGGGACAGATCGCCGCCCAGTACTACGACTTCGTGCGGCTCGGGCGGGAAGGCTACCGCCGCGTCCACATGGCTGCCTACGACACCGGGCGCTACCTCGCCGAGAAGATCGCCGCCCTCGGGCCGTTCGAGCTGATCTGCGACAGCGACCCGCGCACCGGCATCCCGTCCGTCGCCTGGCGGTTGGCGGAAGGCGCCGAGCCCGGCTACACGCTCTACGACCTCGCCGATCGGCTGCGGACCCAGGGCTGGCAGGTGCCGGCGTACCCGCTCACCGGCAGCGTGTCCGACGTCGCCGTGCAGCGCATCCTCGTCCGCCAGGGCGTCAGTCGCGACCTGGCCTCGATCCTCGTCGACCACCTCACCGAGGCCATCGAGCACTTCACGAAGCACCCGATCACGATCCCCATGTCGGCCGAGGAGGCCTCCGGCTTCAGCCACCTGTAACTCGGGCTCGGCTCGCAAGCTCTGAAGCGTGAATCATCCGCTCCGGGTGATGAGCGGGGGTCGCGACACGGCGACGATGTCGCGCGAGACGAAAGACTGAGGAGGAGATGTTCATGTTGGTTGCCACGGATTGGGGCTCCGGCCAGGTGTTCTGGTCGATGCTCTGGTTCTTCATGTTCTTCATCTGGCTCTGGCTGCTGATCATCGTGTTCAGCGACATCTTCCGCAGCCACGACCTGTCCGGGTGGGGCAAGGCGCTGTGGTCGATCTTCATCATCGTGCTGCCGTACCTCGGCGTGTTCGTGTACCTCATCGCGCGCGGGCACAAGATGAGCGAGCACGCCGCGCAAGCCGCCCAGCAGCAGGACGCGGCGTTCCGCCAGTACGTCCAGCAGGCCGCCGGATCGTCCACGTCCACCGCCGATGAGCTGGCCAAGCTCGCCGATCTCAAGGCCAAGGGCGTCATCGACGACGCCGAGTACAACCGCCTGAAGGCCAAGGCCCTCGCCTGACCAACGCCGGGCCGACGATCAGTCGGCACCCTCTTCGGGGAGCAGTGAGCGCTGGTCGAGGACGTAGAGCAGGGTGAACCCCGGCACGACGATCAGGACGGCGCCGACAGCGGCGACGAGCAACGTGGCCAGCGTGCTCGACGGCGCCGCGGCGTCGGCGACCTCGAGGCTCTCGGGCAGGATGTACGGCCACTGCGCCACACCCCAGCCGGCGATGACGCTGGCCACCGCGCCCATCGCCAGCACCCGCGCCCCGCGCGTCGAGTCGCGGGCGAGCAGCACGAGCGAGCCGGTGCCGCACGCCGCGGCGAGGATCACGAGCGGGAGCGCCCGGCTCGTCAGCCCGTCGAAGACGTAGCGGGCGTCGGACCGCAGGACGAAGATGCCAACCAGCGACACGGCCCCGGCCACGACGGAGGCGCCGACGGCACGGCGACGGAAGTACTCGACCATCGCTTGATCGGCGAGCCGGCGGGCGTCCGACACGAGATACACGGCGGCGAGGTAGGAGGCGACGACGACCGCCAGCACGCCGCCGAGGATCGACGTCGGGTTCACCCAGCTCGTCCAGGGATCGCCAGCCTGGCCGCCGGCGGGCACCCGGCCCGAGGCGATCCCGCCGGCGACGGCGCCCATGCAGTACGGGACGAGCACCGACGACAGGGCGAACGCGGCGCCGAAGTTGCGGCGGTCACGGGTGCGGAACACGGTCTTGCGGAACGCGAAGCTCGAGCCGCGCAGCACGATCCCCAGCGCGGCCAGCGTCAACGGGACGAACATCGTCAGCGTGATCGAGGCGTAGGCCTCGGAGAACCCCGTCCACAGCACGACGAAGATGAAGATCAGCCACACGTGGTTGGCCTCCCACACCGGCCCGATCGAGTGGTCGATCACCTCGCGCGGGCGGTCGCCGCGTTGCGCACCGCCGGCGACGAGGTCCCAGAACCCGGCGCCGAAGTCGGCCCCGCCGAACACGGCGTAGGCCGCGACGGCGGCGAGCAGCAGCACCGCGACCGCGTTCGTCACGTCGTCACCCCCGTCTCCCCCAGAACGCCAATCACGTCGACACCGCCTCTCGTTCGCGAGGGGCGGCCGGCGACACCGGGCCGCTCGGACCGTAGGGAGACTCACTGTCGTCCCCTGGGACGTCACGCTGTCGATAGCGCTTGGCCATCAGGCGCAGGATCAGCACCGTCGTCACGGCGAGCCCGATGTACAGCGCGGCGACGACGATCGTGGTGACCCACACGCCGGTGTTGCCGGTCGCCGCGTCCTCCACGCGCATCACCTCGTAGACGATCCACGGCTGGCGACCGACCTCGCTCACCACCCACCCCGCTTCCAGCGCGATCACCGCGGCCACGCCGGCGACGGACGCACAGCGCAGGAACCATCGGCTCTGTGGCATCCGCCGCCGGAAGACCCAGCACAGCGCGTACCACGCCGACAGCAGCAGCAGCAGCGTGCCGAGCCCGATCATCACGTCCCACGACAGGTGCACCGCGTTGACCTGGCGCGTCGTCGGGCGCTCGTCGGCAGGGACGGTGTCGAGGCCCTGGACGACCGTGGCCGTGCCCGTGCTCGGATCGGACAACCAGGAGGCGAAGCCAGGGATCGGGATGCCGCCACTCACCGTGCCATCGGCGTTGAGGTGCCCGAGCAGCGTCTCGGGCACGTCGCTGGCCGTCTCGGGCACCAGCTCGATCGCCGCGAACTTGACCGGCTGGTTGTTGTACACCCACCGCGCCAGTGAGTCCCCGACGGCCATCTGGATCGGGATGGCGATCGCGGCGACCGTGAAGGGGATGAGGAACCCGACCCTGTGGTACCGATCCCCCCGCCCGCGCAGCATGGCGAAGGCGTAGACGGACGAGATGAGGAAGCCACCGACCACGTAGGCGGCGACCACCATGTGGGCGGCCATCAACGGCATCGCGTCGTTGAAGATGACCTGCCATGGGTCGACGTCGACCACGTTGCCGGCGGAGTCGAGCGTGAACCCCTCGGGAGTGTTCATCCAGGCGTTGGCGGCGACGACTGACATGCTGCCGAAGACGCCGGTGAGCACGACAGGCACGCCGGTCCAGAAGTGGGCCCACGGCCGCATCCGCCGCCACCCGTAGATATAGATGGCGATGAAGATCGCCTCGGTGAAGAAGAACAGCCCCTCGAAGGCGAACGGGATGCCGAACACCTCGCCCCACTGACCCATGAAGCGGGGCCACAGCAGCCCGAACTCGAAGCTGAGCACGGTGCCGGTGACGGCGCCGACAGCGAACGTGACCGCCATGTACTTGGACCAGCGCTGCGCGAGCCGCAACGCGTCGGCGTCGCCGCGACGCAGCCCGCGGTAGTTGGCGACGAGCGCGATGAACGCCCACGACACGCCGAGTGGCACGAGGATGATGTGGGTGGCGAGCGTGAACGCCATCTGCGCCCGGGCCCACGGCACGGGGTTGACCGCCAGCAACGCGTGCACGCAACCTCCCGACGACCGGTGTCCACGCCACCCAAGCACGGCGGGCGCGGGCCGTCGTCACCCAACGCGGATGAAAACTCCCGATCGGTGGCTCCACGAAGAATGTCCCCTGACCTCGGTACGAGTGTCGCCGCCGCGTAGCATCGTGGCGTTGATGACTGACGTCGAGGGAGCGCTGCGCAGCTCGTTGCGGGACGGGCTGGGCGAGATCGGCTTCGTCGCGAGCGCCTCCAAGCTGTACCGGCCGCCGCTCGGCCTCGTGTCGCGCGGCCCGCTGGTCGACGAGGTCCGTGCGGCCCAGGGCGACGTGGTCACGGTGACCGCGCCGGCGGGCTACGGCAAGTCGACGTTCATCGCCGAGCTGACGGTCAACGATCCACGACCGACGGCGTGGGTGTCGCTGAGCTGGGCCGACAACGACCCGGCCTCGTTGCTCACGTACGTCGCGCTGGCGCTGGACGCCATCGAGCCGGTCGACCCGAGGTGCGCCTCGGCGCTGTGGGCACGCTCGCCGACCATCGGCACGCCGGCGCTGCACCAGTTCATGGCGATGCTCGCGACCCGCGACACGCCACTCGTGCTCGTCATCGACGACGTCCACGAGCTGATCGGGCGAGACGTCCTGGATACGCTGGCCGTGCTGATCACCGAGTTCCCTCCCGGATCGACGATCGTCCTCGGCAGCCGTACGGCGATCCCGTTGCCGCTCGGCCGGGTGCGGGTGACACGACGCCTCGTCGAGGTCGGCTTCGACGACTTGGCGTTCGACGCCGGCGAAGCCCGCCGCCTGCTCACGGAGCTGGGCGCGGACGTGGCGGCGGTCGAGGCAGCTCGCCTGATCGAGCGCACCGAAGGCTGGCCTGTCGCGGTGTACCTGGCCGGGCTCGCCCACAGCGCCAGGCACCGAGGGACGTCGAGCCCGATCGACGCCTTCGCTGGCGACCACCGGTATCTCGTCGACTATCTGGGCGAGGAGGTTCTCGGCGGTCTCGATGCCGACCTGGCGTCGTTCCTCGTCGAGGCGTCGAGCTTCGAACGCCTCTCGGGCAGCCTCTGCGACGACGTGTTGCAGCGCCGCGGCTGCGCCGAGCTGCTCGAGATGGCGCGGCAGCGCAACCTGCTCGTGATCCCGCTCGACGACCGCCGCGAGTGGTACCGCTTCCACCACCTGATGTCGGAGTTCCTGCAGTCCGAGTTGGCGCGACGTGACCCGGCCCGTCGCGCCGCGATCCACCAGCGGGCCAGCGAGTGGTTCCACGCTCGCGGGGACGCCGATGGCGCGGTGACTCATGCCGTCCTCGGCCGCGACCTGGCGCGGGCGGAGTCGCTGGTGATGCACTGGTTCGGGCGGCTCGCGGTGGCGGGCGCCAACCAGACCATCGAGCGCTGGGTCGGGCTGTTCTCCACCGACGAGCTCGACGCGCACCCGGGGGTGATGGTGAGCGCGGCGCACGCCCGGTTCTCCTCCGGCGATTCCGGCGCCGCGCTGCAGTGGCTGGCTCGCGCCGCAGCAGCGTTCCCGATGCTGCACCCGCCGGATGCGGAGGGCCCGGTGCCGCCGGTCCTGCTGGCGGCGGCCAGAGCGGTCATCGAGCCACTGACGCCCGTGGAGATGGCCGGCGAGGCGCGCTACGCCTACGAGCGCGTCGGCCACGGTGAGGGCCACCCGCTGTCGTGCATCGCCACGGGGGCCGCGGCGTTCATGCTCGGCGACGAGGCGGAGGCCGTGCGGCGCCTCGCCGAGGGAGCCAGCTCGACGTTGCAGCGACCGGTGATCGAGGCCAGCTGCCTCGCGCTCCTCGCCGTGATCGAGCTGGAGCACGGCCGGTGGGAGCCGGCGACATTGCACGCGCGCCGCGCCCGAACGATGCTCAGTGCGGCCCCCGGCCCCACGTCCGCGCTGGTCCTTGCCCTCAGCGTCCTCGTCGAGACACACGCCGGTCGAGCCGATGACGCCGAGCCCGACCGGCTGCGCTGCCGCCAGCACCTCACCGCGTTGCTCGGCGCCGCGCCTTGGCTCAATGTGCAGATCCAGATCGCGCTGGCGAAGGCCGCGCTGATTCGCGGCCACCGCGCCGAGGCGGCCGCGTGGGAGCACGAGGCGGAGATGACCCTCGATTCGCTGCCGGGTGCGGTTCGCGTCGCCGAGCAGCTGGCGGCGCTGCAACGTGAGCTCGCCGCGCGCGACCGGTCGCACACGTTCGGACCGTCGTCGTTGACGACGGCAGAGCTCCGCGTCCTGCAGCTGCTGCCGACTCACCTGTCCGTCGCCGAGATCGCCGAGCGCCTGTACGTCTCCCGGAACACGGTGAAGTCGCAGACGATCGCCATCTATCGCAAGCTCGGCACGTCGTCGCGCGGCGGAGCGGTCGAGCTGGCCGTCGCCGCCGGCCTCCTCGACGACACCGCCCGCCACTCCTGACATGCCATCGGTGGACGAGATCCGCTTCCGAGGTGAGCGGGCGTTGACGCTGGCGGCCGGCGAGCTGTCGGCCACGTTCATCCCCGATCTCGGGATGACCGGCGTGTCACTCACGTGGAAGGCCACGGAGTACCTCGCCCTCCCGGGTGGCCTGAGAGCGCTACGGGCCGGCGCCACCACCGGGCTGCCGCTGCTGGCGCCGTGGGCGAACCGGCTCGCGCACCGTCGGTATCGTGCCGCCGGCATCGACGTCGATCTCGCTGGCCTGCAGCTCGGCGTCGACGGCAACGGGCTGCCGATCCACGGCCTGCTCGTCGGCCAGCCGGGATGGCGGGTCACCGGCCGCTCAACCAGCCGCAGCCGGGCGACCATGCGCGCGGCGACGGACGTGGACGCACCGGCGTTCCCGTTCCCCCACCGCATCGAGCTGTCGATCACCGCCAGCGATCGGCAGCTGACGATCGACACCACCGTCGTCCCCACCGGCCGCCGGCCGGTACCGGTGGCGTTCGGCTGGCATCCATACCTGCAGGTGCCAAGCGCCCCCCGGAGCCGGTGGCGCCTGCGGCTCCCCGCCCGCACGCATCTCGCCCTCGACGCGCTCGGCATCCCGACCGGGGGCGAAGCGGCCGAGCCACAGGAGGCGGAGCCGATCGCCCGCCGGACCTACGACGACCTGTACCGCCTGGGACGTGACCGGCGGCTGGCGCTCGTGGCAGACGACGCGACGCTGACGATGCACGCCGAGTCCGGCTACGCCTACGCCCAGGTGTGGGTACCCAGGGGCCGGCCATTCGCCGCGCTCGAGCCGATGACGTCGCCCACGAACAGTCTCGTCGACGGCACGGCCCCGCTGGTCGAGCCCGGCGACGTGTTCACGGCCCGGTTCAGCCTCGTGCCCGGCGGACGATGACAGCCGGTCGATCAGCCGCCCGCCGTCCAGCGCAGGTGGGCTGACGTGCCCGGAACGCCGGCCATCAGCTCGCTGTCGTCGAAGTAGTGACGAAACGCCGAGATCCGGTGCCCGCGGAACTCGGCGACTGACGCTCCGGTCAAGTGCACGTCGCCGCCGGTCGGCTCGATCAGCACGCAGTCGTTGAACAGCACGGGCCTCGTGAACATCGCCTCGAGACGCCACTCGGCGATCAGCTTGTCATCGACGGCATCGAGCGAGAGCACCACGATCTCGACGTCGGTCAGCGAGTCCTCCGGTGAGCCCAACGTCTGCTGCACCGACGCCAACGACTCGACGGTCAGGTGCGGGCTCCAGAACACCACGTCGTCGGTGAACAGCTCGGTGAACCGGCTCCCATCGCCGAGGATCACCGCCTCGAGCGCGCCCAGGAACACGAGCTCCCGATCGAACGGCACGTCGCCGCTCGGACGATGCGCGGCGGCGCGGGGGGAAGTCCCCGACAACCGTGGTTGGAACAACAGACCCACTCCACCTCCGCGCCGCACGCCGGCGTTGTGCCAGCGACCGTACGGCGACCAAGCGCCGCCCACATCCACCACAGTGGGCGATAGCCGCGAACCGGGGGCGCGATCACCCGGAGTGGACGATGCCGGCCCGGCGCAACCGCCGTACGGTGAGCACCACGTCGGCCCGCACCAGCTCGGGAGGATCTCGTGAACACGCGCCGCAGCCGAGTCCTGTCGCTCGAAGTCGCCGAGGACGGGAGCATCGAGCTCCCTGAGGGCGCCGTCATCATCTCGCTCGAGTTCGAGAGTGAGGGCAGCTACGGCTACAACCGGCGCCCGGTCGCGGCGTGGGCGGAGGTCCCCGCCGACACCGCCGGCTGACCGTGACCAAGCGCACCACCCGCGCCGCCGGCGGCCCGGCCAGCGTCACCGAGCACGCGAGCGCGGCATTGCCGTCGCCGTTCCCGCCGATCGCCGAGTACGCCTTCCTGTCGAACTGCCACACCGGTTCGCTGCTCGCGCCGGACGGCTCGGTCGACTGGCTCTGCGTCCCACGCTTCGACTCGCCGAGCGTGTTCGGCAGCCTGCTCGACCGCGAGGGGGGCACGTTCCGGTTCGGGCCATTCGGCATCAACGTGCCGACGGCCCGCCAGTACGTGCCGGGCACCAACGTCATCGAGACGACCTGGAAGACCCCGTCGGGTTGGGTCGTCGTGCGCGATGCCCTGACGATGGGACCGGGCACCGGCGCCGACGCCGTGACCCCGCACACCCGACCGCCGATGGACGAGGATGCCGACCACGCCCTGGTCCGGGTGGCCACCTGTCTCGGTGGGCGGGTCGAGATGGAAGTGGTGTGCGAGCCGGTGTTCGACTACGGACGGGTCGTCGCGGCGTGGTCGATCGTCGATGGCAGCGGCCACGTCGCCGAGGCGAGCGGCGCCGACGCCACGCTGCAGCTGCACACGGATCTCCGCGTCGGCATCGAGGGCGGGCGAGCTCGCGGTCGCCACGTGCTGCAGGCCGGTGAGAGCGTGTTCTGCGCGTTGTCGTGGGCGCCCGACTTCGCCGCCCCGGCCGACGCCGCCCAAGCCGCCAGCCGGGTCGACGCGACCGTGGCGTTCTGGCGGCGCTGGCTGGACGGGGCGAGGATCCCGGACCACCGTTACCGCGAGCCGATCCAGCGCTCCGCGCTGGCGATCAAGGGCCTGACGTACATGCCGACGGGCGCCACCGTGGCGGCCCTGACGACTGGTCTCCCCGAGACACCTGGGGGCGAGCGGA
>JBIOUO010000135.1:0-2281 GCA_044867195.1 Ilumatobacteraceae bacterium | reverse complement strand
CGTCGACGGCTGTCGGGATCAGCGACGGGTCGGCCTGCAAGCGGGCGCGCTCGTCGGGGTGCTCGATCAGCGCCAGCATGCCGCCGGCCATCGCCGACGCGGTGGTGTCGTGGCCGGCCGTGGCGACGATGACGTAGTAGGAGATCTGCTCCATGATCCCGATCGGCGCCTCGTCCACCGTCGCGTTGGCGATCACCGATGCCAGGTCTCCGGTCGGCTCGGCCTTGCGGGTCTCGGTGAGCGCGGTGAAGTAGGAGAAGAAGTCCTGGATCACCGCCACCAGGTCCTCCATCGTCGTGCCCCGGGAGAGCTCGGGGTCGGCGGAGCCGAACAGCTCCTGGGTCAGCGCCAGCATTCGCGGGTAGTCGCTCTCGGGCAGGCCGAGGATGGCGAGGATGACCTGCAGCGGGAACGGCATCGCGATGTCGCGGGCGAAGTCGCAGCGTCCGCCGAGCTCGACCATCCGCTGCGCCGAAAGGCGGGCCAGCTCGGCCAGCCGGTCCTCCAGCTTGGCGAGGTTCTTGGGCAGGAACCACTCTGATGTCAGCCCGCGGTACGTGCGGTGGTCGGGGTCGTCCATGTGGATCAGCGTCCGGAGCAGGTCGCCCTGCTCCTCGCGCCGCCGGTCGGCCTCGAGCGTGGCGATCACCGGGCGTGGGGCGTTCTCCCACTCCCGGTTGTGGAGCTCGATCTCCAGCACGTCGGCGTGCTTGGTGATGGCGTAGAAGGGCGCGAAGTCCGGGTGCTCGACGAGATGGATCGGATCGTCTCGCCGCAGCACGGCGCAGGCCTCGTGGAAGCGGACCGGGTCGGCGTAGGCCTCCGGCGTCACGAAGACCTGCCCGGCCTCGTACGGGTTCATGGTCCGGTGCCTCATGCGAATCCGGCGACCGGGTGAGGGGTGTACGGGGCTTCGAGCATCGACATCTCGTCGTCGCTGAGCGTGACGTCCACGGCGGCGACGGCGTCATCGATGTGCTCGGGTTTGGTCGCCCCGACGATCGGCGCAGTGACCTCCGGCTTGGCGAGCAGCCAGGCCAGCGCGACCTGGGCGCGGGGAACGCCACGGCCGGCCGCCACCTTGGCCACGGCGGCGACGATGTCGCGGTCGCTCGCCGCGGTGTCGTACAACGTGCCGCCGAACTCGTCGGTCTCCGAGCGCGCCGTGGCGATGTCCCAGTCGCGGGTCAGCCGGCCACGGGCGAGCGGGCTCCACGGGATCACGGCGACGCCGCGATCGGCGCACAGCGGCAGCATCTCTCGCTCCTCCTCCCGGTTGAGCAGGTTGTAGTGGTTCTGCATGCTGACGAAGGAGGTGATGCCGCGCAGCTCCGACGTGTAGAGCGCTTTGCTGAACTGCCATGCCCACATCGACGAGGCGCCGATGTAGCGAACCTTGCCCACTGTCACGGCGTCGTGCAGCGCCTGCAACGTCTCCTCGATCGGGGTGCGCGGGTCCCAGCGGTGGATCTGGTAGAGGTCGATGTAGTCGGTGCCCAACCGGCGCAGGCTGGCGTCGAGCTCGGTCATGATCGCCTTGCGCGACAGTCCCCGCGCGTTGCGCCCTTGGCGCATCGGGCCGTTGACCTTGGTCGCGATGACGACCTCGTCGCGGTTGGCGAGCTCGGCGAGCGCCCGCCCGACGATCTGCTCGCTCGTGCCGAGCGAGTAGACGTTCGCCGTGTCGAAGAAGTTGATCCCGGCGTCGAGGGCGCGGCGGATGAACGGCCGGCTGTGCTCCTCGTCGAGCGTCCAGGCGTGGGTCCCGGCGCTGGCGTCGCCGAAGCTCATGCAGCCGAGGCAGACCCGCGACACCTCCAGACCTGTGGTGCCGAGCTTGGTGTAGCGCACGTCAGGACCGCGGGCTGGGCGTGACGACCTGGCCGGGACGGACGCTGGCGTCGACCTGCTGCTCGTCGAGCCTGGTGGCGACACCGTTGACGAACAGGTGGCGCATCCCACTCGGCTGGTCGGCGGTGAGCCGCTCGGTGTCGGCCGGGAAGTCGCGGACGCGCCGCAGCGGGCCGGGGGCGACCGTGGCCGGGTCGAGCACGACGATGTCGGCGAACGCGCCCGGACGCAGGACGCCCCGGTCGGCGAACCCGAACAGCTGCGCCGGCTCCTGGCTCAGCTTGTGCACGGCCTGCTCCAACGTCAGCACCTGGCGCTCGCGGACCCAGTTGCCGAGCAGGTCAGTCGGCAGCGGGGCGTCGCACAGCTGGCCGACATGGGCCCCGGCGTCGGACAGCCCGAGCGTGCAGCCTGGCTCCTGGAGCAGCAT
>JBIOUO010000134.1:0-2362 GCA_044867195.1 Ilumatobacteraceae bacterium | reverse complement strand
CCGACGACGTCCGTGAGGTACAGCTCGCCCTGCGAGTTGTCGGGCGAGAGGTGGCGCAACGCAGGCCCGAGGAGATCGCGGCGGAACGCATAGATGCTCGTCGCGACCTCTGTGATCGCCCGCTCGTCGGGTGTCGCGTCGCGCTGCTCGATGATCCGCAGCACCCGCCCGTCGGCGGCGGTGATCACGCGGCCATAGCCGGTCGGATCGTCGAGCACGCTGGTCAGCAGCGTCGCCGCGCTGCCGCTGGCCTCGTGAACGGCGACCAACTCGTCGAGCGTCTCGGGGAGCAGCAGCGGCGTATCACCGGGCAGGACGACGATGGTCGAGTCGTCGTCGAGGTCGTCGCCGGGGAACGCGCTCATGCCATGGGCCGCGGCGTCACCGGTGCCGCGTGGGGTGGGCTGTTCGACGAACACGACGTTGGCCCACGACGGCGCTGCCTCCTGGACCTTCTTCGTGACCTGCTCGGCACCATGCCCGACGACGAGAGCCGTGCGCGCCGGACGCACCATGACCAGCGCCTCGATGACGTGGAGCACCATCGCTCGCCCGCAGATCATGTGCAGCGCCTTCGGGCGTGCCGAGCGCATCCGGGTGCCTTCGCCGGCGGCGAGGACGATGGCCGACACACCACGTGCCACTCCGGGAGCTGCGCCCCGGGACCCCATCGCCGTGCGGCGAGCTGGCGCTCGCGCGGCCGAGATGCGCTCGCTTCGCTCGCTCATCGGCTGCGCTCCTGGTTCGGCGGGGGGATCGATGGACGCTTGGGCATAGCTCCGGGGAGAGGAATCGAACCCCTATTCACTGAACCAAAATCAGGCGTCCTACCGATTGAACGACCCCGGATCCGGACGTCGATGTTGTCGCTGGTCGACGCGCGGCCAACGGTATCGCGCGGGATGCCGGATCGACCGGTAGTCTCGCCGCCCGTATGGGTTCGCTGATCAAGAAGCGGCGCAAGCGGATGCGCAAGAAGAAACACAAGAAGATGCTCCGCCGCACCCGCCACCAACGCCGCAAGTAGCGCGTCAGGCGCGCCCGCACGGCAGAACCGTGCGGGCGACGATCACCGCAACGCCCTCGTGCCGCAATGAGGCGAGAGCGTCGTCGCGCTCACCGGGCACGAACCACGTCGCTCCGCTGCCGGCCAGCATTGGGGTGACGCCGCACAGCTCGGCGATGCGGTCCCGCACGACACCCAGCGCCGGCTCGACGGCGATCGCCGCCGGCTCGAGGTCGTTGCCCCCGTGTCCGGACGGACCGTTGAGGGCGTCCCAGGCGCGGTAGACGGCAGGGGTCGACACCTGCAGCGGAGGCACGACGAGCGTGAACATGAGCGGCTCGAACGGCATTGGCACGACGATCTCGCCGATGCCGCGCACCCGCGCCCGACCGCCGAGGAGGCAGAACGGCACGTCGGCGCCGAGCCGCGCGGCGACGACCGGGTCGTCGAAGCCAGCCCACCGCAGGATCGCCGCAGCATCCGCCGAGCCGCCTCCCAGCCCTCCACCGTGGGGGATCCGCTTCTCGAGGTTGACGCCGGCCCGCCGGCCGGCCAGGGTCAGCGCGCGGGCGACCAGGTTGCTGGCGTCGGTCGGCACGCCGGAAGCGAACGGCCCGCTGACGGTGATCCCGTCACGATCGGGGTCCACGGTCAGCTCGTCGGCGAGGTCGAGGGCGACCATCTCGGCGTCGATCTCGTGATACCCGTCGGCGCGGACACCGGTGATCCGCAGCGTGCGCGTGAGCTTGGCGGGCGCGGTGAGGCGGATCACGCCGGCGCTCGGCCGGCGACGGTGGCTGATCGGGCGAGGCGAACCCACTCGTCGAGGCCGAGCTCCTCCGGGCGGGCCGTCTCGGCGACACCCGCGGCGGCGAACGCGGCGCGATCCACCCGCCCGGCCAGCGAGCGGCGCAGCATCTTGCGCCGCTGGCCGAACGCCGCCCGCACGAGCGGGAACAGCTCGTCGGGATCGACATCGGGCGGCGGGCGGCGGTCGATCTCGACCAGCGCGGAGTTGACGTTCGGGCGGGGCACGAACACCGACGCCGGCACGAGCCCGGCCAGTCGGGCCCGCGCCCAGTACGCGACCTTCACGCTGACCGCGCCGTAGGCCGAGGAGCCCGGCGCCGCGGCGAGGCGCTCGGCGACCTCGCGCTGGACCATCACGAGCATGCGCGTGATCGCCGGCGCGCGGTCGAGGAGGTCGCACACCAGCGGGGTGGCGACGTTGTAGGGCAGGTTGGCGACGAGCGTCCAGCCGCTGGCCGTCCCCAGCAGCTCCGACCAGTCGAGCGTGAGCGCGTCGGCCTCTACGACGCGCACGTTCGGCACCCCGGCGACCACGTCGCGCAGCGC
>JBIOUO010000133.1:0-6934 GCA_044867195.1 Ilumatobacteraceae bacterium | reverse complement strand
CCATCGTGCAGCCGGCGAGCGGGCCGACGTCGGGCTGGCCGGGATCGTGCGGCACAACGGCGCCGACGGCGTCGCCCGCGTCGCCGGCGGTCGGCTGGCCGATGTCGACGGTGCCCGACTCGGCGCTCGCGCCGCGGCCAAGGCGCGCGCTGGCACCGACCCGGACGAGCTCGCACCCGGCCACTACGAGGTCGTGCTCGAGCCGACGGCCGTGGTCGACATCCTGGAGTCGCTGGCGATGTGGGCCTTCAATGCCAAGGCCGTCGCAGAGCGGCGCTCGGTCCTGCGCATCGGCGAGGCGCAGTTCGATCCGTCGGTCCGGCTGGCCGACGACGCACCCGCCGCCGGTGTGCCCTACGACGCGGAGGGGACGCCGACCGCGCGGGTGGTGCTCGTCGACAGCGGCACGACGGCGGCCGTCACCCACGATCGGCGGACGGCGGCCGTGGCCGGCACGGTGTCGACCGGCAACAGCATCGGCTCCCCCTCGTTCGGTTCGATCGCGCGACACCTCGTGTTGTCGCCGCCGGCCGGCGGCGAGGGCGCGGCGTCGGAGGTCGACGGTCCGGTCAACGACTCCTCGACCGCGGAGCTGGTCGCAGGCGTGGAGCGCGGCGTGCTGGTCACCGACTTCTGGTACACGCGTGTGCTCGATCCACGCACGCTCGCCGTCACCGGTCTGACGCGCAACGGCGTGTGGGCGATCGAGCGGGGTGAGGTCACCCGCCCGCTGCGCAACTTCCGGTTCACCCAGGCGTACGCCGGCGCGCTGATGCCCGGTGCGGTCCTCGGCGTCGGGCGCACCGCGTCGGTGGTGCCCGGCGACGCATACGCGGCCTCGATGCCGTGGTGGACGGCGCCGGCGCTGCGCCTGGCGACGTGGCACTTCACCGGCGGCGTCAGCGGCTGACGACCGATCGCGCGCTCACGATTCAGCCGACGGGTGCAGCAGCGGCGGGAAGCCGCCGGCCAGGGCGGCGACGGACGTCGGCGGGGTCAGGACGTCCGCGGTCCCAGTGTCGGGCCGTGGCTCGGGCGCCCCCCAGCCGTCGAAGGCGAACCGCTGCAACGTGCTGGCGCCGAGCAGGCGGGCCTTCCCATCGGCACCGACGATCACGGTCCCAGCGGGGAGCGCGGCGATCGGCGCCGGCCGCAGCGGGCGGTCCGCAGCGCGATCGAGACCGCGCCCGCGTAGCCGCTCGGACGCCAGGCGACGGTCGAGCTCTGCAGCCAGTGGTGGACGGCCGCCGGCGGCCACCGCGTTGCGGTACGAGACATAGTCGGCGCGGCGGCAGAACGCGCACGGGCGGTGGCCGGCGGCGAGGGCGACGGCCTCGTCGAGGAAGAACAGCGGCGTCCACACACCGGGCTCGTCGAGCGGATGGCGCCGCCCCTCGAGCGAGCGCGGCCATTGCGGCTCCAGCAGGCAGGCGATCCACAGCGTCGTGCTGCGGTGGTGCCGCACCACTCGGTGCTGCTCATCGACGAGGCACCCGCGGTTGCCGGTGAGCAACCCGCGCGCGGCGACGGCATGCAGGTCGCCCCACGGATCGACGCGGTTGCGGCGCGGCACACCGGGAGGCGGTCGTCCCCCATCCGAAGCACGAGAACCGAGCACGATCGGAGAGTCTGGTGGCCGCGTCCGGCACGAAGAGGGTTGCGACGCCCCCATCCGCGCTCGCTGTGACACCCCTCACGCATGATGTCGGCCATGACCGTGTTGATCGTCATCCTCGCCGCTGTGTGCACAGCGGGCGCCACCTGGTTGGTGGCCGGAGCGTGGCGCGAGTCGCGGCGCGGCCACGACGAGCTCGGCGACCACCTGGGCGACGAGGTCTACGCGGCGATCGAGGACGCGATGGCCGCGGTCCGGGCGCAGGCTGCCGCCGAGCGCGATGCTGCGGTCCGCGCCGCGCTAGAGCAGGCCGCGGTGCTCAACCGCGAGCAGCTCGGCACCGCGGCCAGCGGCGTGCAGGCCGACCTGGCAGCCAAGAAGGACGTCATCGACACCCGCCTCGACGAGGTCCGCACCGAGGTGCGCGCCGAGCTGCAACGGCTCGGGGCGTTGGTCAGCGAGCTGGGCACGGCCAGCGCCCAGCGCTTCGGTCAGGTCGACGAGTCGCTGCGCGCCCACGCCGAGGTGGCGACCGCGCTCGCCGACTCCACGCGCACGCTGCGCGACGCGCTGACCAACCCGCAGGCCCGCGGTCAGTGGGGCGAGCGGATGGCCGAGGACGTGCTGCGCCTGGCCGGATTCACCGAGCACGTCAACTACCGCAAGCAGACCCAGGTCGACGGTGGCAGCGGGCGCCCCGACTTCACGTTCGACCTGCCCAAGGGCCACGTCCTCTACATGGACGTGAAGTTCCCGCTGGCGTCGTACCTGCGCTACCTCGAGGTCGGCACCGACGCCGAGCGCCAGGCCCATCTCAAGCGCTTCCTCGCCGACGTGCGGCTGCGGGTCAAGGAGCTCGCCAGGCGCGACTACGCCCGCGACGGTGACCGGCCGGCCGTCGACTACGTCCTGCTGTTCCTGCCCAACGAGCAGCTCACCGGCTTCATCCACGAGCACGACCCGGGGCTGCTCGACGAGGCGCTCGCCCAGCGCGTCGTGATGTGCTCGCCGTTGACGCTGTTCGCGTTCCTCGGCATCATCCGCCAGGCGTTCGACAACTTCATGATCGAGCAGACGAGCGACGAGATCCTCCAGCTCATCGGCACGTTCGGCCAGCAGTGGCAGAAGTACACCGAGTCGGCCAGCAAGGTCAAGGACCGACTCGACAGCGTCCAGCGCGAGTTCGACCAACTCGTCGGTACGCGCCGCAGGGCGCTCGAGCGCCCGCTCCAGCAGCTGCAAGACCTGCGGGTTCGGCGCAACCTCCCCGTCGATGGCGAGCTGTTCGCGCAGCCCGAGCGAGCCGACCTGGCCAACGTCCGCGAGCTGGGGGCATAGGTGACCGCGCGCCGTCTTGGTCCGGATCCTGGTTGCGCGCGCGACCAGAATCCGGACGAAGACGTGATTGGGGTTGGTGCTGCCAGGATGGGGCCGCCATGAGCCAGCCCGCGTTCGACTTCGGCGACGAGCCGCTCGACGACGCCGCCAACCCCACCTACACGGTGGGCGAGCTGGCCGAGGCGTTGAACGGCACGCTGCGCCGCACGTTCGGCGACGGCGTGTGGGTGCGCGGCGAGATCCAGGGCTGGAACGAGCGCGGGGGCCACGCCTACTTCACGCTGGCCGACGACTCCCCAGGGCGCCAGGCCGTGCTGCGGGTGCAGTTCTTCGCCAACGCGAGGGCCCGGCTGCGCCCGCTGCTGGCCAAGCATCGCCTGCAGCCGGGTGACGGGATGAAGGTGCGCATCTTCGGTCACCTCGACTTCTACGCGCCGAGCGGCCAGCTCGGCCTGAAGATGTCCGACCTCGATCCCCGCTTCACGCTCGGCGACCTCGCCCAGCAGCGCGACCAGGTCCTGCGGCGCCTGGCAGCCGACGGCGCACTCGACGCCAACAGCCGCCGCCCGCTCAGCCCGGTGCCGCTGCGCGTCGGCGTCGTGTCGAGCGCCGGCACGGCCGCCTGGCACGACTTCCATCACGAGCTCGCGCGCAGCGGGTTCGCGTTCCAGCTCGTGCTGGCCGACACCCGGGTCCAGGGCCCGGGAGCAGCCCGCCGGGTGACCCGCGCGATCACCGCCCTGTCGGCGCACGCCACGCGTCACGGCCTCGACGCCATCGTCGTCATCCGCGGCGGCGGCGCGCGCAACGAGCTGGCGACGTTCGATGCCGAGCCGATCGCACGGGCGATCGCCGCGGCACCGGTTCCGGTGCTCACTGGCCTCGGTCACGAGATCGACCGCAGTGTCGCCGACGAGGTCGCCCACACGTCGCTGAAGACGCCGACCGCGTGCGCGACCTGCCTCGTCCAAGCCGTCGGCGACTACGTCGCGGCGACCGAGCAGCGCTTTGTGTCTGTCGTCGCCGCGACGCGCGCCCGGCTCGCGGCGAGCGACCGCGGGCTCGTCGAGCGGGCTCACCGCATCGCCCGGCGCACGCACGCCGCCGTCGAGCGGGCCGACGAGCGGCTCGGCACCCGTGTCGGCCGCCTCCGGGCCGCCGCGGTGCGCCCGTTGGGCGACGGCGAGCGTAGGACCCGGCTGGCCGCCGAGCGGCTCACGGCGCGGGTGCCGCAGCTGCTCAAGGCCGAGGAGCGGCATCTCGCCGGCGCGGAGGCACGGGTGCGCGCGCTCGACCCGGTCAACGTGCTGGCTCGCGGGTGGAGCATCACCCGGCGCGCCGACGGGACGCTCGTTCGCGCGCCGGGCGACGTCGCCGCGGGTGACGTGCTGACGACACAGCTCGCAGCTGGCGAGGTGCGCAGCCGCGTCGAGGCCGGCGTCGAACCCGATGCGAGGAGCGCCCGATGACCGCCGGAGAACCGGTCTCGCGGCCGAGCCAGCCTGGGTACGCGCAGGCGCTCGACGAGCTCGATGCCATCCTGCGCGAGCTGGAGGGCAGCGACGTCGACGTCGACCGCCTCGCCGAGCGGGTGGCCCGGGCGACCGAGCTGATCTCGGTGTGCCGCCAGCGCATCGGGCAGGCACGGATGCGCATCGACGAGGTCATCGCCGACCTCGACGGCGCCGACGACGAGCGTTGACCGGGCCGCGTGGCCAATTCCGTCGCGGTGACCGGTTCCTGAGTGACGCGTAGGCTCGGCCAGTGACGTCCATCCCGCCGCCGAGCCTGGCCCTCATCGCCGGGCGCGTGGACCGCTGTCTCGACGAGCTGGTCTCGTCGTGGGGCGAGCGGTGGACGGCGTTCGATGCCGACGTCGCCGGGGCGTTCGAGGAGATCCACCGCATGGTCCGGTCCGGTGGCAAGCGGCTGCGCCCGGCGTTCTGCCACTGGGGCTTCATCGGTGCCGGGGGTGATCCGGAGGACGAGCGGGTGGTCCGCGCCGGCGCGGCGTTCGAGTTGATGCACGCCTTCGCCCTGTTCCACGACGACGTGATGGACGACTCGGCCAGCCGCCGCGGGTCGCCGACGACGCACGCGGTCTACGCCGCCAGGCACGACGACTCGGGGTGGGCGGGAGAGGCGCGCCGGTTCGGCGAGGGGGTCGCGATCCTCGTCGGCGACCTCGCGCTGGTGCTCTCCGACGAGCTGCTCATCGACGCGCCGCCGGTCGTGTGGTCGCTGTGGAACGAGTTGCGCGTCGAGTTGAACATCGGCCAGTACCTCGACATCCTCGGCGAGGTGCGTGGCGAGCGGAGGATCGAGAAGGCCGAGCGCATCGCTCGCTACAAGAGCGGCAAGTACACGATCGAGCGGCCACTCCACGTCGGCGCGATGCTCGCCGCGCCCGACACGGGCGGCGCGCTGCTGCCGGCCCTGAGCGCCTACGGCCTCCCGCTCGGGGACGCGTTCCAGATGCGCGACGACATCATCGGTGCATTCGGCGACTCGGCACTCACCGGCAAGCCGGTGGGCGACGATCTGCGGGAGGGCAAGCCGACATCTCTGCTCGCCCGAGCGGTCGCGCTGGCCGAGCCCGGCCAGCGCGATGTCCTGTCGCGGGTCGGCGCGCCCAGCCTCGGTGATGACGAGGTCGCCAAGATCCAGCAGGTGATCATCGACACCGGCGCCGTCGACGCAGTCGAGGATCGGATCGCCGCCCTCGCCGCAGAAGCCGTCGCTGCGCTCGACCACGTCGCCATCACCGAGGAGGCACGGCACCAGCTGAGGTCGCTGGCCGCGTTCGTCGTGGCGCGGGTCGAGTGACGAAGGTCGTCGTCGCCGGTGCCGGGCTCGGTGGCCTGTCGGCGGCCGCTCACCTCGTCGGCGACGGCCACGACGTGACGGTGCTCGAACGCGGATCCCGGCCAGGCGGTCGTGCCGGCGTCATCGAGCGCGACGGGTTCGTGCTCGATACTGGTCCGACGGTGCTGACGATGCCGGACCTGCTCGCCGGCGTGTTCGCCGCGGCCGGCCAGGAGCTGGCCGACCACGTGACGCTGCGACCGGTGGATCCGATGTACCGCGCCGTCTACGCCGACGGCTCGGTGATCCACGTCCGCCACGGCCGGGAGGCGATGGGCGACGAGATCCGGTCCGTCGTGGGCGCACGCGCCGCGGCGTCGTTCGAGCGTTTCGCGGCCTGGCTGACCGAGCTCTACCGCGTCGAGATGCCCAACTTCGTCGACGCCCAGTTCGACTCGGCGCTCGATCTGGTGCCGCGCTGGCGGGCTGCGACGCGGCTGGTCCGCCTCGGCGGGTTCGGCCGTCTCGGCCGGCGACTCGCTGCGTTCTTCGACGACGAGCGGCTGCAGCGGCTGTTCGGGTTCCAGGCGATGTACGCCGGCGTCGCGCCGCATGAGGCACTGGCGCTGTACGCGGTGATCACGTACATGGACACCATCGCCGGCGTCGTCGTGCCCGTCGGCGGCATGGGTGCCATCGCCACCGGCCTCGCCGACGCGGTGACAAAGGGCGGGGCGACCATCCGCTACGACACCCCGGTGACCCGCATCCTGCGCGGGGCGAGCGGGCAGGTGACCGGCGTCGAGTTGGCCGGCGACGAGCGCCTCGCCGCCGATGTCGTCGTGTGCAACGCCGACCTGCCCGTCGCCTACCGCACCCTGCTCGGCGGCGTCGAAGCTCCCCGTGCGGCTCGCCGCGGCCGGTACTCGCCGTCGTGCCTGCTCTGGGTCGCCGGAGTGCGCGGCGCGCCGCCACAGGGCGCGACCCACCACAACCTCCACTTCGGCCGGCTGTGGCGGGAGTCGTTCGACGCCATCATCCACGACGGCCGCGTGATGGCCGACCCGTCGATCTTGGTGACACTGCACTCGCTCGACGATCCGACGCTCGCCCCGACGGCGTGCTCCACGCTCTACGCGCTCGAGCCGGTGCCCAACCTCGACGGGCACGTCGACT
>JBIOUO010000132.1:0-21923 GCA_044867195.1 Ilumatobacteraceae bacterium | reverse complement strand
GTTCCCGACGACGCCATGTCTGTGCCGGCCGACCTGCACGTCGCTGGGTCCGGCAGCGGTCCGGACGTCGCCGCCTCGTTCCCCGACGTCGCCCCGACGTCACAGGAGGGCGACGCTGGCGGGGACGGTCAGTCCGGGCGCCCGCTGCCGCGGGTGATCGCAGTCGCCAACCAGAAAGGCGGCGTCGGCAAGACGACCACCACGATCAACCTCGGCGCGTGCCTCGCCGAGCTGGGTCAACGCACGCTGATCATCGACCTCGATCCCCAGGGCAACGCGTCGACTGGGCTCGGGATCGAGAACCGCGGGCTGGAGGCGTCGATGTACCACGTGCTAATGCACGACGTCCCGCTCGAGAACTGCGTCGAGCCCACGGACGTCAAAGGCCTGTTCGTCGCCCCCGCAAGCCTCGACCTCGCCGGCGCGGAGATCGAGCTGGTGCCGGCGTTCAGTCGCGAGACGCGGCTGCGGCGGGCAATCGCGGCGATCGTCGATGACTACGACTACGTGTTGATCGACTGCCCGCCCTCGCTCGGGCTGCTCACGGTGAACGGACTCAGCGCGGCGAAGGAAGTCCTCGTGCCGATCCAATGCGAGTACTACGCGCTGGAGGGCCTCGGCCAGTTGCTGCGCAACGTCGACCTCGTACGCCGCAACCTCAACGCCGAGCTCGATGTCAGCACGATCGTCTGTGTGATGTACGACGCCCGCACCAAGCTCGCCGACCAAGTGGTGCACGAGGTGCGGGACCACTTCGGCGACAAGGTGCTGCGCACGATCGTGCCGCGCTCGGTGCGCCTGTCGGAGGCACCGTCGTTCGGGCAGCCGATCATCACGTTCGATCCGCGTTCGCGTGGAGCGTTCGCCTACCGCGACGTCGCCAAGGAGGTGCACGATGACTCGGCGCAGCGGGTTGGGTAGGGGTCTCGGTTCGTTGATCCCGCTCGCCGACGCCGGGACGGCCGCCGCGGCCGGCGAGGAGCAACCGGTGCTGGTCGAGATCCCGGTCGCCGACGTCGTGCCGAACCCGCTCCAGCCTCGGGTGCACTTCGACGAGGAGTCGCTCGCCGAGCTGGCCGCCTCGATCGCCCAACTCGGCGTGCTGCAGCCCGTCCTGGTGCGCCGCCTCGACGCGGACGGCCGCTACCAGCTGATCGCCGGGGAACGCCGCTGGCGGGCCGCCCGGCGGGCCGGCCTGGTGTCCGTGCCGGCGGTCGTGCGCCAGTCCGAGGACGTGCGGGCGGTCGAGCAGGCGCTCGTCGAGAACCTGCACCGTCAGGACCTCACGGCGCTCGAGGAGGCGGCTGCGTACCAGCAGCTGATCGAGGACTTCGACTTGACGCACGACGACATCGCCCAGCGGGTCGGCAAGAGCCGCTCGACGATCTCGAACACGTTGCGCCTGCTCGGGCTGCCTCCGGCGGTCCAGCATCTGCTGGCCGACGGCAAGCTGTCGGCCGGGCACGCCCGTGCCCTCCTCGGCACGCCCGACCGAGCGTTGCAGGAGCGGCTCGCCCGGCGGGCCGCGGCCGAGGGGTGGTCGGTGCGGACGGTGGAGGACTCGGTGCGTCGCAGCGCCACGCCCGCCGACACCCCGTCGACGCCCGAGCGGCCGCCATCAGCCGTCGACGGCGCCGGGTTGACCCCTGCCACGCGGCTGCGGCCGCCCGGGGATCCGGAGATCGAGGAGCGGCTGGCCGACTACCTGCACACCCGGGTGGGGGTGCAGAGCGGCGCTACCCGCGGCAAGATCACGATCGACTTCGCCGATCTGGACGACCTCGAGCGCATCTTTCGGTTGATCGTCGGGCATTGAGGGCCAGCGCCGCACGCTGGTGCATCGTGCGTGCCCTCGACGGTGGCTCGACACTTACGGCACGCTGTCACCTGAACGACATATCCACGGTTACGCACAGGGGTGGACAACATTGTGGATAACCCTGACCGGAGAACCCCCGCCGTGTGAGCGCGGTGGTCGGAGATCCGTACGCACGGCTCACAGATCGGGCGGCGGCGGGGGTCAGGCCGGGGTCGGGAGCGGCGAGGCGACCCAGACGGCGAGCGCGGTGACCACCGCCTCCCCGACGACGGGGGCCGCATCCACAATACGCTGGACCGGCCCGAGCGAGCAGACGACGGCAGTCATGCGCGTCTCGCGCAGCACCGGCAGGCGCATCCCGCTGGGATGGGCGCACGGCAGCGTCGGCGCGCGGTCGAACGCCTCGGCGATGCGCTCGGCCAGCGCTCGCCCGCCAGCCGACTCGAAACCTGGCGTGGCGTAGTAGGCGATCGTGGCCCGCTCGTCGGTTCGCGCCTCGAAGCCGACGTAGACCGTGGCGCCGTAGCGGTTGGCGGCACCTGCGTGCAGCGAGGGGTCGAGCTCGTCGGCGGTGATCACCTTGGCGCCCTGGTGGCGCAACGAGCGGGCGACATGCCGGGCGAGCACGCCGAGTCCACCGAACTGGCCAACCACGACCCGGAGCTGGTGCAGCGTGTCGCCGACGGTGCTGAGTTGCTCGATCTCGCGGATCGCGGCCACGCCTGGGCCGCTGCCCGAGCGGGCGCCGTTGATGAGCAGGGCGCGCAGCGTGGCCGGCCCGCAGACACCGTCGACCTCCAGCCCACAGTTGCGCTGGAAGTCCTCGAGAGCGCGAGCCGTGGCCGGGCCGAAGATGCCGTCGACCCGCCCGGTGTCGAAGCCGAGCCTGGCCAGGGCGGACTGCAGAGCGCCGACGTCGTCGCCGCGCGGGAACGGGGCGACCAACCGCAGTGGCCGGTCGCCCAGCTGCCAGGACGACTCGACGAGCGCGAGCCAGGTCGGCTCGTCACAGTGCCCATGGTCGTGGAGTCCGCGGTGGCGTTGGAACGCCTGGACGGCCGCCACCGTGGACGGGCAGAACGTGGCCGGGTCCGCGCCTTCCGGCGGGAAGCCGGCCGTCACCAGCCGGCGCTGCAGGTCACGGATGGCGTCGCCGTGCTGACCGGCAGTCAGCGGGAGGAAACGAGGAATTCGTCGAGCTCCTGGAGCAGTTGGGACTTGCCCTTGGCACCGACGAGGCGCTTGTGCACCTCGCCGCCGCTGAAGACCAGGAGTGTCGGGATGCTCATCACGTTGTACCGCATCGCCAGATCGGGGTTGTCGTCGACGTTGACCTTGGCGATCGTCACTTGGTCGTCCAGCTCGGTCGACAGCTCTCCGAGAATGGGCGCGATGACCTTGCACGGACCACACCACTCGGCCCAGAAGTCGACGACGACCGGCTTGTCCGAGCCGGCGACCGTCTCGTCGAAGGTCGAGGTGGAGAGGTTGACGATTCCGGCCATGCTGGCGGCTTCCTTTGGGGTCTGGCCTGTGCGGCGTGCGAAGTCTACCGAGAGTCAAACCGCCTCGGCCGGTGTGGCATTCCCACCTGTTCTCAGGCCGCAAACATCTTGCTGCGTGATAGCGAACTTCAGTACGCTAGCTGACGGGTGCTTGTTGCGCGGCGTGGGCCACGTGTTCCAGCCAGCGCTCGGCGTCGATCGCCGCCATGCAGCCGGAACCGGCGGCAGTGACCGCTTGGCGGTAGGTGTGGTCCTGGACGTCGCCGCACGCGAACACACCCTCCACGTTGGTCGCCGTCGAGCCGGGAACGGTGATGAGGTAACCGTTCTCGTCGCGGTCGAGGATGCCGGCGAACAGATCGGTGTTCGGCCGGTGCCCGATGGCCACGAACAGCCCGGTCAGGGGCAGCGTTTCGATCTCGCCGGAGTGGACGTTGCGCACGACGACGCCCTCCAGCGAGTCGGTGCCGACGAGGTTCTCGACGACGGTGTCCCACAGGAAGCGGATCTTCGGGTTGGCGAACGCGCGGTCCTGCATGATCTTGGACGCCCGCAGCGCATCGCGGCGGTGGATCAGCGTGACCGACTCGGCGAACTTGGTGAGGAACAGCGCTTCCTCGACCGCCGAGTCACCACCGCCGACGACGGCGATGTGGCGGCCGCGGAAGAAGAACCCGTCGCACGTAGCGCACGTCGACAGGCCGTGGCCGAGCAGCCGTCCTTCGGCCTCCAGCCCGAGCATCAGCGATTGGGCGCCGGTGCTGACGATGACGGCCTCCGCCTCGTACACCGTGTCGCGCACCCACACCTGGAACGGCCGTGCCGAGAGGTCGACCTTGGTCGCCTTCTCGGTCAGCAGCTCGGCCCCGAACCGCTCGGCCTGCTGGCGGAAGTTCTGCATCAGCTCTGGGCCCATGATCCCGTCGGGGAAGCCGGGGTAGTTCTCGACGTCGGTCGTCAGCATCAGCTGGCCGCCGGGTTGGTCGCTCGTGCTCGACGGCTCGCCCTCGATGACGAGCGGGGCGAGGTTCGCTCGCGCGGTGTAGATCGCGGCGGTCAAGCCGGCGGGACCGGAACCGATGATGATGACCTTGCGGGTGGTGCTCATGGAGTCCGTTCACTCAGGAGATGCAGAGGGGATCTGGGTTGGGCGAGCGCCGATCCAACGGGTCGGCGGCGAGCTCGGCAGCCGACCGGCTTGGCCGGTCGGTGGAGCCCGAGAGACTCAGGTGTCGGGTGACTGGCGCTTGTGGAAGAGGAACGCCGCGATCAGGCAGAGGATTCCCCCCATGATCAGGTAGCTGAGGTACACCGCCTGGGCGTCGGACACGGCGAGTTCGAGGAGTGCCTGCAGCCCCCGGGTGGCGCCGACGAGGACGAGCACGAGCGCGGTGATGCCGAGGAACGCGGCGAGCAACCCGAACACGATGCCCCGCGTGACCTTGACGGCCGGCGTCGTCGCCCGGTCGCGGACCTGGCCGACGACCCGCTCCACCGTGTCAGCCAGCTCGGCAGCCCAGTTCGAGTCGGACAGCGGGTTCCCAGGCATTGGGCGGAGTGTACTCAGGCCTCTTCGCGCGGCCCGGTAGCCGCCGCCGCGGGCCGCCTCGGCGAGACGATCGTGTCAGCGCGCCGGCGTGCGGGCGACGATGGCGCATGTCGCCGTGGCCCGCGCCACCGCGTCGCCGTCGGCGAGGAACACGTCGACCACGACGCTGGTGCCATCGGGGGCGGTGTAGACCGCTCGGCCGACGAACGTGCCACCGCTGCACGCTGAGCCACTCAGCGCGGACTCCGCAGTGGGCCGCCCGGCAGCGAACGCGGCGAGGTCGTCCAAGGAGCCGAGCGCGGGGAGCGGCGACGTCTCGCCGACGCCGGGTGCCGGTGCCGGCGACGCTTGGTCGTCGCCTGCGGTTCCGGCGGCCGGGGCTGCGGCGGCCGCCGTGGCCGAGCTGACCGAGGTCTTCGACGTCGCCTCCGACGTCGGCTCGGCGCCGCTCGCCGCCATCGGCGCCTCGAGGGAGGTCCCGGCGGTGGCGCGTTCAGCGGCGTCGACCTGCGCCGTCGCGCCCGTTGACGCCGCGTCGTCGCCTGACCCATCGTTGCGAACGAGGACCGCCCCGGCGGCGACGACAGCGATCAGCGCGGCCGCCGCGGCGAGGCCGCCCCATGCGACGCGCGCCCGGCGGCGGGGGCGGCTGATGGGTGTCGGCACGGCCGCCGGCCGAACGGCACCAGCGGCCAGCTCGGCGTGAACAGCCAGCGCGGCGGCGATCACCCGCTCACGCTGGCTCGCGTCCGGCGCCGGCACGGTACGCAGCGCCTGGCGGACGGCCTGCAGGTCGGCGACGGCGGCCAGCACCTCGGGGTCCGCCTCCGCCCGCGCCCGGTCGTCGCTCGAGAGCTCGCCGTCGACGTAGGCGTTGGCGAGCTCGAGCCGCTCGGCGTGTGCTGCGTGCTCGGCGTCGTCGTTCATGGTGTGCGGGGATCGGGTGCGGGCGGCGCCGGTGGGGCGTCGCCGCCGTCAGCGCTTGGACGTCGGGGCCTGCGGTCGCGGTTCCCGAGGGCGTCGGCAAGCTGTCGCCGGCCGCGGGCGATGCGTGACTTGACGGTGCCGACCGGGACGTCGAGCGCCTCGGCGATCTCGGCGTAGTCGAGGTCGGCGACGTCGCGCAGCACGACGGCGGCGCGGAAGTCCTCGGGCAGCGAGTCCAGCGCGGCGTCGATCGACATCCGCTCGACGACCGCGCCGACGTGGGCATCGGCGGCGGGGTCGACCGGCTCGGCCAGACGGCTGTCGTCGGTGACGGTGTGCAGCGTCGGGCGCCGCTTGCGTCGACGCAGCTCGTCGAGCGCGGCGTTCGTCGCGATGCGGTAGGCCCAGGTCGAAAAGCGCGCCCGCCGGTCGAAGCGGGGCAGCCCGCGCACGATGCCGATCATCGCCTCCTGGGTGGCGTCGTCGGCGTCGCGGGTCGCGCCGGCGATGCGCCGGCACACCGCGTGCAGGCGGTCGTAGTGGCGGCGCAGCAGGGCGTCGAGGGCGCGCTGGTCGCCCGCCTGGGCCGCGGCGACCAGCTCGTCGTCGTCGGCGAGGGAGGACATCACTCGAATCTGATCTCGCCGACCAGCCCACGGTTCGGGTTGGCGGCCGTGCAACCAGCGTCGCGGCCGAGCTCGCGCAGCACGATCAGCAGGTGTCGAGCGGGGACCGGCGTCGCCACCCGCACGGTCGAAGCAGCCTCCGAGTACGTCTTCTCGGCCAGCGGCGGTCCCCACTCGCCGAACGTCGGCGGGATCGCCTCGGCGTCGGAGCCGAACACCTCGACCTGGTACGGCGGGTTGCCGACGTCGAACGACAGCGTTCCGGTAGCCGACTCGGACAGCGACACGACGAGCCCGACGCCGTCCTTGCCACCCATCAACGTTCGGGCGTAGCAGACGGTCCGCCAGTTCGTCGTCGGGTCGCCGTCGGCGAGCGCCGCCGGCGCAAGGTCGTCGTTCTCCTCGCCATCGCCCTCCGGGTCGTAGGCCGTTACTGTGGTGATCGTCGCCGCGCCGGGCGCTGGCGCGGCAGCGGTGCCGCCCAGGCCCGTCTCCGGCGGCGCGCCGGAGTCGTCGTCGCGCCCGATGGCGAACCACAGCACGAGCGCGACTCCAAGTGCCACCGCGAGCAGGGCGAGGACGAGGACCATCGAGGGGCCGGTGCGCGACTGCAGCCCGCGGGCCGGCTTGCCGCGCAGGCTCGGTCCGGCGCTCGGCGTGTGGTCGCGTTGGCGGCGGGAGACCGGGCTCGGCGGAGTCGCCTCGCCTGGGATCGGCGGGGCACCTGGGCGGGTCCGTGGGACGCGGGGCGCGCGTACGAACGGGCCCACCGGGCTCGGCCCGGTCGTCGTCGTCCTGCTCGCGGTCGTGACCGTCGCCGCGGTCGCGGTCGCCGCGGCAGTCGCCGGCGGGCGAGCCAGTGGTGTCAGATCCGGGGGTGGCTCGTCGGCGATGCGCAGCAGCTCGGCGCGCAGCTCGGCCCCAGTCGCGGGGCGGTGGTTCGGGTTGCGCGCCAGTAGGCGGTGGACGAGGTTGACGAGGCCGCGAGGAAGCGTCGGGCGCAGCCGCCCGAGGTCGGTCGGATCGCGCTGCAGGCGGGCCAGCGCAGTGTCGGCGTCGGTCTCGCCGAGGAACGGCACCCGTCCCGCCAAGCACTCGTAGAGGACGAGACCGAGCGAGTAGAGATCGGCGCGCCCGTCGAGGCGTCGCCCGCGCACCTGTTCCGGCGACAGGTACTTCGCCGTGCCCATCATCACGTTGTCGCTCGTCAGGTCGTCCTCCGACGTGTCGAGGCCCTTGGCAATGCCGAAGTCGGTGAGCAGCACGCGGCCGTCCGCGGTGACGAGGATGTTGCCCGGCTTGACGTCACGGTGGACGAACCCGGCGCGATGCGCGGCATCGAGGGCCGACGCCACACTCGCGCCGATGTGGATCGTCAGCTCCGGGCTGAGGCGGGTCTGCACGTCGAGCAGCTGGCGCAGGCTCTTGCCGTCGACGAGCTGCATCACGACGGCCTGACGTCCCTGGTCCTCGAAGACGTCGTGGACGGCGACGATGTTGGGGTGGGTCAGGCCGGCGACAGCGATGGCCTCGCGGCGGAAGCGCTCGGCGACGACGGGATCGGTGGCCAGGCTCGGCTTGAGCCACTTCAGGGCGACCTTGCGGTCGAGCGACAGATCCGTGGCCAGCCACACCTCCGCCATCCCGCCCTGCGCCAGCCGCCGCTCGAGCCGGTAGCGGCCGGCGAGGACGACGGGATCCTCGTCGCCCGAGGGGCGCGCGCTCGGGGTAGGAGGAGAGGTGGACGCCGGCATTCCGGGGGCGAACGCTAGTTGCGCCCGCCCGCGATCTGAGGGAGGGTCGAGGCCTTCCGCACGAGTTGTGCGTCCGGCGACGTCAGGTGCGTTCGTGGAACGCGATGCCGATCGTGCCACGACCGGCGTGGGTGCCGATCACCGGTCCGATCTGACCGACGACGACCTCGGTGTCGGTGAACGGCCGAAGCCGTTCGACGAACGCGTCCACGTCGCTGCAGTCGGCGTGCATGACTCCGAGGTGCTCGATGCGGCCCTGGTACGACGCGACCTGCTCGACGAGGAACGTCAACGCCTTCGACCGCGTGCGCTGCTTGCCGTACTGCTCGACGACGCCGTCGACGACGCTGATGATCGGCTTGATCGACAATGCGGTCGCCAGCAGCGCCTTGGCGTTGCCGATCCGGCCGCCCTTCTTCAAGTTGTCGAGCGTGTCGAGCGCACCGAACACACGCGTCCTGGCGATGAGGTCGCGGGCGAGCGCCTCGATCGCGTCGAGGTCCCGGCCCGCCGACGCCGCCTCGGCGCACGCCAGGGTGATGGTGCCGAGGCCGAGGGACACCGACCGGCTGTCGACGATCCGCACGTCGAGGCCGTCGGCGGCGACGGCGCGGGCGGCGAGCTCGGCGCACTGAATCGTTGCCGACAGAGCGCCCGAGAGATCGACGACGACGATCCCCGTCGCGCCGCGCGCGGCGAGCCGCCGGTAGGCCTCCTCGAACCGCCCCGGCGACGGGGCAGCCGTGGCGGGCAGCTCGGGTGACACCGCGCACCGAGCCCAGAACTCGGCGGTCGTCAGCTGCTCGCGGTCCACCAGCTCGTCGTCGCCGAAGCGGATGGTGAGCGGCACGACCTCGATGCCCCACTTCTCGACGACGTCGTCGGGCAGGTCGGAAGCGCTGTCGGTGACGACGCCGATCGACGGCGCGACGTGTTCGTGAGTCACGGCTCAACGAGGCTATCGGCGGCCGGGCGAGCCGTGGCCTCGGCCGCATCCGGCGACAGCGGCGGATCGTCGGCGGCGATCGGGTTGTCGACCTCGCCAAGCTGGGCGCGGCGGGCCCGGCGCCGGCGGCGGAAGTGCCCGTACCACCACGACACCAGCACGAGCAGCGCCCCGCCGGTGACCACTTGACCGAGCCCGGACAGCGCGTTCACACGCGCGGTGAGCACGACGGGTCCTTCGACCTCGCGCCCGCCGACCGGGCTGACGACCTCGATGCCGATCGCCGCCGTTCCGTTCGACTGGGCGATCACGGGCAGGACGACCTCCGTCGGACCACCCGGGAGGAGATCGACGGTCTTGTCACCCTCGGGGAACCGCAGCTTCGGAGAGCTCGGGCGGACGACGACACGCAACGTGTGCGAGCCGTTGTTGCGCAGGTTCAGACGCAGCGACGAGCGGCGCCCGGTGAGCGTCAGCGAGAACGGGCGAGGCGCTTCGACCTGGTTGTAGATCTCCGTCGCCGCATCGGTCACGCGCTGCAGTGCGGCCTCCACGGCGTCGTCGTCGAGCCCCGTCGTCTGCAGCGCGTCGAGGTCGGCGTTCCACTCCCCGAGCTGCTGACCGTCGCGAAGCATCGATCCGGCACCGGCCGCGTACTCGCGAGCGACCTCGATCCGGTGGGCACGCTCCGTCAGGTCGGGTCCGGCCGTGTCGGGCAGGCGGACGACCTCGGTCCGTGCGCCGGGGATCTCCATCGCGTCGGTGGTGGCGGCAAGCGCGGATAGGGGCGCCAACCGGAAGTCCGGCACCGCGGCGACGTATCCGGCGAGGGCCCCGGCCACCTCGGCGTCGGGCATCACGCCCGCCGGCGTCTTCAGGATCGCGCTGCGTCGAACACCTGGCCCGAGCTCGCGGCGGGCGACGATCAGATCGGCCATGATCCGCACCGCACCGTCCGTTGACGCGATCCCGTCGGCGTCGAGCTGGCGGCGGTCGAGCCATCGTGAAGCCGGATCGGGGATCAAGCCGGGCAGCGTGTCACCGCCGCCGACATCGAGGACGAAGGACCGCTGGGCGTCGTGGTAGCCGCCGATCGAGCCGGCGAAGTCGTCGTACAGGCTGCGGTCGACGACGATGAGGTCGTAGCCGAGCGGGTCGCGGAGCATGGCCGCGGCGGGACGGCTGATGGCGTTCGACGTCACCCACGCTGACCGCTGCGGTGGCGACGACGGGATCGCCGTGCCGAGCAGGTCTTCGCCGGCTCGGAGCTCGCGGGAGAACGCGTCGTCCAACCCGGCTGCGTCGGCGGAGGACGGATCGAGCGGGTGGCGGGGCAGGGCCAGTACCTCGGCCGCGGTCAGCGCGCGCTGCAGCGTGGCGAGCAATGCTGGGTCCTCGGCGGCGAGACCCTCGACGAGGACGGGCGGGATCTGCACCGTCATCGGCCCACCGACGGCCGACGCCGTCGCAGCGAGCCGGGCCAACTCGTCGTGAGCCTCGGACAGGGTGGCGGCACTCGGCCGCGCTCCCGGATCGCCGACCGCGGCGACGATGGCCACGTTGATCGGCGCCGTGCCTCGCGGCGCGGTGGTCGACAGCCGCTCGATGAACGTGTCGTGACTGGCCAGCGGCTCGCCGTCGATGCGGAGCTCGACGCTCAGCGGGTACAGACCGGTGCGGGCCATGGCCAGCTTCTGGGGATCGCCGGTCCTGGCGGCGGTCGGAACGGACACGGCCAGGGTGGTCTGGCCACCCTCGTCGGACAGCGTCGCCGGCACGGTCACCCGTGCGACGACGTCGGGCAGCCGACCGGTCAGCGCCCGCTCGAGGGTGGCGCGGTCGGTGATCGGCCGGTAGGCGCGCACCTCGGCTTCGACCCGCGGCGCGGGCTGAGCCGTTGGTGTGGTGGCCGGTGTGCTGGGCACCGAGGGCAGGAACACCGTGGACTGCGGGGCTGCCACCACCGCCGGTTCGGCCGACCCGAGGTCGCCGATCACGCGGAACGTCGCCGTCCACGTCGCGTTTGGCGCGACGGCGAACGGCTGGTCGGTGAGCACCAGCACGATGCCGTCGGCCGCTGCGGCGTGCTGCGGCGGTCCGATGGGCGCAGCCACGGCGACGGCCGCGATGGCGACCGCGACGACGCCGAGTCGCATCGCGGCCCGAGCCACGGCCACGGGACCGCGCCGAGACGGTTCGTTGCGCTCGTTCGGTCGGCCATTCGCTCGCTCGATGCGCTCGCTCATTAGTGCACTTCCTGCGTCGTGCGACGGGTCAGCATTGTCGGACGTGTTGGGGCACCAATGAGCGAAAGACCGTGCTGAATCGTTCGCTCGCTCTCGCTCGCTCATTGGTGCACTTCCTGCGTCCTGCGACGGGTCAGCATCGTCGGACGTTTCGGGGCACCAATGAGCCAAAGACCGTGCTGAATCGTTCGCTCTCGCTCGCTCACAGTGGCAGCTGCATCACGACGAGCTGGTCGGGGAGGCGCTGGAAGCCGACCGAGTCGTACAGTCCGAGGGCCCGTTCGTTGTCCACCGCCGTGTTGACCAGGCCGTGGCCGAGGCGCCGGCCGCGCATCCAGGCGAGGGAGTCGAGCACGAGTGCTCGGCCGTGACCATCGCCTTGGTACTGCGGGGCCACCGCCAGCCGTTGGAGGTAGCCGTGACCAGCAGCGGCTCCGGTGATCGCGAACCCGGCGAGGGCGTGGCGGCGACTGGCGGCGTGCACCAATCGGGCGCGGGCCCGGTGCGCAGGCGTTGCCCGGCGGATCTCGGCGAGGTCGGCGGCGTCGTTGCCCCAGGGGTCGCCGAACGCCGCCCGGTCCACGGCGGCGGCCTCCTCGTGGTGGCGGGCGCGCAGGGGCGCGGTCGACGTGCCAGGCGGCCTGCGGCGCGGATATCCGCCGAGCTCGATCCGCAGCAGGGCCAGCGTGTCGATGACGGTGAACCCGGCGGCGGCGAAGCGGCCCGCAGCGTCTGGGAACAGGGCGCCTGTGCGGATCGTGCGCAACGTCTCACGCTCGGCGCTCAACGTGTCCACCCACCGCCTGATCTCGTCGACCGACGGCACGATCCCTTGATCGGCGAGGGCGAGCTGGACGACGGTTGCGTCGAACGCCCACGGCCGCACCCGCACCCGCGGTCCGAGGCCGGCGTCGCTGGGGAGCCGTCGCACCTTCACCGCTCCACGACGGTACTGGTCGCGCACCATCGAGCGGGCTCGTCTCTGGCCGTAGGCTGCTGATGTGACGGTGCTGTTCGCCACTCACCCTGCGTACCTCGAGCACCTCACCGGCCCGGGCCATCCGGAGCGACCGTCGCGCCTGCAGGCGGTGATCGCCGGCGCCCATGCCAGCGGGATCGCCGAGGCGCTGACCCCGCTCGAGCCCGTCCCCGCCACGCGTGAGGACCTCGAGCGCGTCCACCCGGCGTGGTACCTCGACCGCCTCGACGCGATGTCCGAGGCGGGCGGCGGCTGGATCGACGCCGATACCCGCATCAGCACGCACTCCGCGACGGCGGCCCATCTCGCCGCTGGCGCCGGCCTGACCGCAGCCGCCGCGCTCCGCGAGGGTCGGGGCACGGCGGCGTTCTGCGCCGTGCGCCCGCCTGGTCACCATGCGACGCCGACCGACTCGATGGGCTTCTGCCTCGTCTCCAACGTCGCCGTCGTGGCGGCCGCGCTCGCCGACGCCGGCGAGCGGGTGTGGATCCTCGACTACGACGCCCACCACGGCAACGGCACCCAGGCGGCGTTCGTCGAGGACCCGCGCGTGCTGTTCGTCAGCCTCCACCAGTGGCCGCTGTACCCGGGCACCGGACGGCTCACCGAGGTCGGCACCGGCCCCGGCCGCGGCACGACGATGAATCTCCCGCTGCCGCCGGAGGCCACGGGCGACGTCTACCTCGCCGCGCTCGACGAGGTGATCGCCCCCGTCGTCGAGCGGTTCAGGCCGACGTGGCTGCTCATCTCGGCCGGGTTCGACGGACATCGTGACGATCCGCTCACCGAGCTCGGGCTCACCGCCGGCGATTTCCCGTTGCTGACCGCCCGCGCTCTGGAGCTGGTTCCGCCCGGGCGCTGCGTGGCGATGCTCGAGGGCGGCTACGACCTCGATGCGCTGTCGGCGTGCGCAGCGTCCGTGCTCGGCGCGCTGGCCGGAGCCGACGCCGAGCTCGATCGCCGTGAGGCGCCGAGCTCTGGTGGTCCCGGCGCCAACGTCGTCGCCGACGCAGCCAGGTGGTGGGCGCAGCTCGCCGGCTGAGACGGCCATCTGGGCGCCATTCCTGCCACTGTGCGATCTGGGCGCGCTCGCTGCCAACCGTCGGCAGGCTCGGCGCCCAGAATGCGGCCGCCGCTCTACGCAGGTGCCCTCGTAACCTTCCGCGTCGGTATGGTCCCCGCCCGTTTCGCACCCGTGCTCGACGAGCTGGCGCCGCTCGCCACGCGGTTTGCCGATGCGGGGCACCGCCTGTACCTCGTCGGCGGCGCCGTCCGCGACCTGCTCGTCGGCAGCGGAAGCGCTGGAGGCGCGGGCGGCGCCGGCGGCGACCTCGACCTGACGACCGACGCGCGACCACCCGAGATCAAGGCGTTGCTCGACGGCTGGGCCGACGCGCTGTGGACGCAGGGCGAGCGCTTCGGGACGATCGGTGCCCGCCATCACCGCCGTGACGGCAGCCACCGTACGGTCGAGATCACGACGTTCCGCGGCGAGCGTTACCTCGAGGACTCGCGCAAGCCCGACGTCACGTTCGCCGACACGATCGAAGCCGATCTGGCGCGGCGCGACTTCACGATCAACGCGATGGCGCTCGAGCTGCGCGACGGCGACGCCGCGCTCGTCGATCCCCACGGCGGCGCGGCCGATCTTGTGGCGGGCGTGCTGCGGACCCCGCTGGCGCCGGAGATCAGCTTCGACGACGACCCGCTACGGATGCTGCGCGCGGCCCGGTTCGTCGCCCGCTTCGGCCTCCAGCCGCCGCCCGAGCTGGTCGCCGCGATCGTCTCACGAGGCGAGCGCCTCGGCATCGTGTCGGCCGAGCGGATTCGCGACGAGCTCGACAAGCTGATCGTCGTCGACCGCCCGTCGGCCGGGCTGTGGCTCCTCGTCGACACCGGGCTCGCCGACCACTTCCTCCCCGAGCTGCCCGCGCTGCGCCTCGAGCACGATCCGATCCACCGCCACAAGGACGTGCTCAGCCACACCATCGCGGTGGTCGAGAACGTCCAGCCGGATGGCGACTTCGATTTCCGCATCACCCGCCTCGCCGCGCTGTTTCACGACGTTGGCAAGCCGCGCACGCGCGGGTTCCAGCCGGGCAAGGGCACGACGTTCCACCACCACGACGTGGTCGGGGCGCGCATGACGCGGGCGCGCATGACGGCGCTGCGCTACTCGGCGGCGGACATCGCCGCGGTGTCCGAGCTGGTCTTCCTGCACCTGCGGTTCCACACCTACAAGATGGGTTGGACGGACTCGGCCGTGCGCCGCTACGTGCGCGACGCCGGCTCGCTGCTCGTCGAGCTCAACGTGTTGACCCGGTGTGACTGCACGACCCGCGACGAGCGTAAGGCGGCGCGCCTGGCGCAGCGGATGGACGAGCTGGAGGCGCGCATCGCCGAGCTGGCGGCCGCCGAGGAGCTGGCGGCGATCCGCCCCGAGCTCGACGGCAACCAGGTGATGGCCCACCTCGGCATCCCACCGGGTCCGGCAGTCGGGGAGGCGCTGGCGTTCCTGCTCGAGATCCGCCTCGACGAGGGTCTGATCGGCCACGATGAAGCCGTGCGCCGCCTCGACGACTGGTGGAGACGGCGGTGATCAAGTCGCCGCACCCGTTCTGTGTCACCGCATCTGCGGTCGGCGACGGATGTTGTGACACAGAAGCCGGGGCTTGGTGGTGCCGTGCGCGATGACGTCACCGACGGCGTCGCCATCCGGCGACGGGCGGCGATGTGGCGCTGGGTGCTGTCCGTCGCGATCGCCGCCGGCTTGCTCGTCGCGTTGGTCGTCGCCCTGTTGCGCCTGGATTCCGACCGCTCGACGGGCGCGCTCGCCGCCGCGGTGGTCACGTCGATCCTGGCGGCGAGCGCGGTCGTCGTCACGTGGCTGGAGTCGCGGCGGATCACCGGCCACCTGAACCGGACGATCGAACGGTTGATCGACACCGAGTCAGAGCTGCGGCTGCTGCTCGACGACCTCCCCGAAGCCGTGATCTCGCTCGACGACGGTGGTGTCGTCCGTGGCGCCAACGCCAAGGCTGCCGAGCTGACCGGACGTCCGACGGCCGAGCTCGTCGGCCAGCAGTTCGTCGATCTCGTCGAACCGGCACGCGGCACCGATCTCGGGGCCTGGCTGGCGACCGGTCGTTCAATGCGGCCCGACGCGCCGGCCACACTCCGGTTGCCGCACGCCGACGGCCACCACACCACGTTGGTCGAGGCCACGCTCGACCGTCCCCGTCAGACGGACGTGGGCGTCATCGTCCGCCTGCGCGACGTGACCGAGCGCGAGGAGCGGGTGCGCGCGCTCGAGCAGGCCCGCCGGCGCTTCCAGCAGGCGTTCCACTCGGCGCCGACGGGCATGGCGCTGGTTCGCCTCGACGACTCCACGATCCTCGACGCCAACCGCTCGCTGGCCGACATGCTGGCCCGCCCGGTCGACGACCTCGTCGGGCGCAGCATCCGCGAGATCACCCACCCTGACGACCTGCGGGCGGCCGCTGCCTACCGTGCCCGGCTCGAGCTCGGCATCGCCGACACCTACCTGATGGACCAGCGCTACCTGCGCCGCGATGGCGAGTTCGTGTGGGCCCGCACGCGTGTCGCGGTGACCGAGGATGAAGGCGTCTCGCTCGCCATCACCCACATCGAGGACGTCACCGAGCAGCGCCGCACGGCCGAGCGCCTGCAGTGGGCGGCCACCCACGACGACCTCACCGGCCTGCCCAACCGCACCGAGTTGATCCACCGGCTCGACGCGATCCTCGCCGAGGCGCCAGTTGGCGACGTGGCGGTGCTGTTCATCGACCTCGACAACTTCAAGGCCGTCAACGACAGCCTCGGCCATGGCATCGGCGACACGTTGCTGACGGCGATGTCGGTTCGCCTGCGTGATGTGGTCGGCGAGGACACGCTGCTCGCCCGTTTCGGAGGCGACGAGTTCGTCGTCGTGCTGCGCGGCGCCGACAGCGACGCGATGACGGTCGCCGAGGATGTGCGCGAGGCGATCCGGGCCGCTGTCGTCGTCGAGGGCACCGAGCTGTTCGTCAGCACCAGCATCGGCGTGTCGAGCAATGACCGCGACGGCGTGACCGCGGCGGACCTCCTGCGCGACGCCGACGCCGCGATGTATCGGGCGAAGGCGCGCGGTCGCGACTGCGTCGAGGCCTTCAAACCGGGCACCCACGAGACGACCGTGCTCGCCCTGCGCATGGCGACCGAGCTGCGCCGGGGCCTGGAGCGCGGCGAGATCGTGCCCTACTTCCAGCCGATCGTCGAGCTGACCACCGGCCATGTCACCGGGTTCGAGGCCCTCGCCCGCTGGCTCCATCCCGAGCGCGGCCTGCTGGCGCCCGACCAGTTCCTGCCGATGGCCGAGGAGACCGGTCTGATCGACGAGATCGGGGCGACGGTCCTGCAGGACGCGCTGGCCCAATTCGCCCGCTGGCGGGCTCGGGAGCTGCCGTTCGCCGACGCCACGCTCGCCGTCAACGTCGGCACCCGCCAGGTCGTCGACCCGGCGTTCGCCGAGCTCGTTGCCGAGGTGCTGGGGCAGAGCGGCATCACCGCCGACTCGCTGTGGCTGGAGATCACCGAGACCGCGCTGCTCGCCGACGTCAAGGCGTCGACGGTCGCCCTGCGCAATCTGCGCAGCCTCGGCCTGCACCTCGCCGTCGACGACTTCGGTACCGGGTACTCCTCGCTGACCTACTTGAAGCGGTTCCCGGTGGAGGCGATCAAGATCGATCGCGGCTTCGTCGCCGGACTCGGGCTCGACGCCGAGGACACGACGATCGTCGAGGCCGTCGTCAACCTCGGCCACTCGTTCGGCATCGCCGTGATCGCCGAAGGCCTGGAGACCCCGCTGCAGCTGTCGCGGTTGCGGGCGATCGGCTGCGACCGCGGCCAGGGATACCTGTTCGGCCGCCCCCGTCCGGCGTCGATCGTCGAGGCCGAGCGAGTGTGAGGTGGTTGCACAAACCGCCGCTGACCAGGTCTCATGTGTCGTCTTCACGTCACAAGCGGGCGACAGCGGACAGCACATGCGGCCTCCACGGACCCCTCATGAGCTGACCTGCTGAGTCTCGTCCAGCGGGTTCGCATGGAGGCGGGCCGGGACGGGCCAGTGGGCCCCATCTGGAGGAGAGAATGACCTGGAGGAATCGGCGCGTGCTGCCGTTGCTCGCCCTGCCGCTGGTGGCTGTAGCCGCCGCGTGCGGCGGCGGCGACGATGATGGCGCGGACCCTGAGACCACAGCTGCGGCGGCCACGGTGCCACCCACGACCACGCCGGCGACGACGGTGCCGGACGACGCCGCGACCGCGGAGATCCAGTCCTACACCGATGTCCAGCCGGCGGTCGTGCAGATCGTCGCCAAGGGCACGTTCCGCGATCCTGAGGTCGGGTACGCCGACGGGTCCGGGCTCGGCAGCGGGTTCATCATCAGCCCCGACGGGCTGGCGGTGACCAACAACCACGTCGTCGCCGGGGCGGCGACGCTCGAGGTCTACGTCGGCGGCGACCTCGACACCAGCTACAACGCCACCATCCTCGGCGTGTCGGAGTGCAACGACTTGGCGCTGATCGACATCAACGGTCCCGACGACATGCCGTACCTCGACTGGTACACCGGCGACATCAGCGCCGGCCTCGACGTCTACGCCGCCGGCTACCCGCTCGGCGATCCGGAGTTCACCCTCACTCGCGGCATCATCGCCAAGGCCAAGGCCGGCGGCGATCTGACCGGCACGTCGTCGATCGACCACACCGTCGAGCACGACGCCGCGATCCAGCCCGGCAACTCGGGCGGCCCGCTCGTCGACAGCGAGGGCGAAGTGGTCGCCATCAACTACGCCGGCGGCGCCGCGGTGACGACGACCGAGCAGTTCTTCGCCATCGCGTCCGACCTCGCCCGGCCGGTCGTGGACAAGCTGAAGAGCGGCGACTTCGAGTCGCTCGGCATCAACGGCTGGGCGGTGTACGACGAGGAGGCCGGGATCTCGGGCATCTGGGTCGCCGGCGTGGCGCCCGGCTCACCGGCCGCCGAAGCCGAGATCGCCCCGGGCGACATCATCACGTCGATGAACGGCCTCCCGGTCGGCACCGACGGGACGTTCAAGGACTACTGCGACGTCATCCGCACCGCAGGCGAGGGCGCGCCGATCGCCGTGGAGGTCCTGCGCTACGACACGTCGGAGGTCCTGAAGGGCGAGATCAACGGTGGCGAGCCGCTCGAGCTGGCGTTCTCCTTCGCCGAGGAGGTTGGTGACGACGTCGGCGACGACACCGATGCCGACGCCGCGGCCGCCACCTACCAGTACGAGTCGGTGACCGACGACCTCGGCCAGATCTACGTCGACGTCCCGACCGCGTGGACCGACCGCCAGACGACGCCGCTGGTGGCCGACGACGGCTCGCAGCAGGCGTTCATCGCCGCCTCGACCGATCTCGACCAGTTCCTGAACGGCTACGAGGCGCCGGGCATCCTGTTCGCCAAGCTGGCCCCGACGACGGACATCGACGCCGCGCTGGCCGAGTACGCCTACACCGACATCTGCACCGACGGCGGGATCAGCGACTACTCCGACCCCGTGTTCACCGGCAAGTACCAGGTGTGGCAGGACTGCAACGGGACGGCGAACGACATCGTGACGCTGGTCGCGGTGCCTGGCGACGGCAGCTACTCGGCCGTGATCCAGGCCCAGATCGTCACCGACGCCGACCTCGAGGCGCTGCAGCAGGCGTTCGACACGTTCAACAGCGTCTCGTGACCCGTCGCTGACGCCAACCAGTGGGGTCGGGCCCGTAGGGGTCCGGCCCCATCGGCGCGTCCGGCCGGTCCTCCCGTACGATCTGCCGCCGAGATGCGCCGGTTCCCCCCGCTCGCCGCTGCGGCGGCCGTCTCGCTGGCGCTGCTCGCCGCCTGTGGTGGCGGCGGCGAGGCGGCGGGCGACGTGCCCGGCGGCACGGTCGCCGTCGGGCGCCTGCCGGGCACGCTGTCGACGGAGCCGGCGAGCTCGACCACCTCCGCCACGACCGCGCCGGCCAGCACGGCGACAACGAGCACGGTCGCGCCAGAGACGTCGTTCGTCTCGGTGCTCGGCGATGTCGCCGGCGGCGTTCCGCCTGTGGCATCTCCCACCGAGCTCGTGGTCGACGACACCGGCCGCCTGCGCATGGCCGTGCCGGTGGGTTGGGCCGACCGCGATACCCGCCCGTCGACGCTGGCGGGCGGCTCCCGCGCTCCGTACCTCGCCGCGGCGCGGGACCTCACCCGCTTCCTCGACGGCTACGACGCGCCGGGGATGACGGCGGTCGTCGTGGCGACGGCCCCGGCCGCCGCCCTCGACGGCTACGACTTCGGCGCTGATTGCGTGGCCGCGGGTCGTTCGACGTACCACACCGAGCGCCTGGCCGGCGTGTACGAGGTGTGGCGGAACTGCGCTGGGACCGGGGCTTCGATCATCACCGCCGCGGTGCGACCGGTCCAAGCAGCGGTCGAGCGGACCGTCCTGGTGCTGGCCCAGGTCATCGAGCCGGCGGACATCGCTGCCCTCGACGTCGCGCTGGACTCGCTCCAGGTCGCGCCCAGCTGAGGGTCAGGAACCCTGCTTGCGCGCCTTGACGACGAGTGTGGTCGGCACCGGCGAGGCGTCGTCGACACCGAGCTCGTGGAACGCCTCGACGCGGAAGTTGGCCCGCTCGAGTGCCATCAACAGCTCACCCACCGTGCGGTGACCGTCGCCGTAGCGGCGGACCGTGCCATCGCCGGTGGGCCCGACCGCCGCGAACGGGTGGGCCATCGCCAGCACGAACGGCGCGCCCGGCTTGAGCACGCGGTGGACCTGGCGCAGCGTGCGGTCCAGATCAGGGTCGCCGTCGAGCGTGTGATCGGCGACCACGACGTCGATCGTCCCGCTCGGCGCGAACCCGAGATCGCCGAGCTCTCCGTGATGGCACTCGACGGTCACGCCGGCGCGCGATGCGTCCGCGCGCAGGTCAGCGATCCGCTCGTCGTCGTGATCGACAGCGATCGCCTTGCCGCCGGCCGCGGCGATGGCGACGGCGTTGCCGGCGATGCCCAGCTCGAGCACTCTTCTCCCGCCGGAGATGTCGCCGAACAGGTGCAGCCCGGCGTCGTCGGCGAGCCGGTAGGCCGCGTCATCGGTCACCTCTGGCCCTCGTTGATTCCCATCCGAGTATCGGGCGCATCGGAGTACGCGGCGCGGGCCAGGGCGTCCTGGCGTACTCGGATGGCCTTTCGCTCGCTCACGCCTCCAGTGTGCCGCCGCAAGCACCCCGCCACGCCAGCGCTGGCTAGCCTGGCCCGGCGATGAGCCGTTCGGTCGATGCTCTGCTTGCCCTTCGTGGAGCGGGGAACGGTCGCGGCCACATCGACCACCGCCTCGCCCGCCAGCACCTCGTGAACGAGTACCGCCGCGGCCGCCTCAGCCAGGAGCAGGTGTGCGACGCCCACCCCGAGCTGATCCGGGCGGCAAAGAACGTCGGCACCGCGACCTCGGCGCCGTGCCCGATCTGCGACGAGCACGAGCTGCGGTTGGTGACCTACGTGTTCGGCCCCCGGCTGCCGGCGCACGGGCGGTGCGTCACGACGGCCAAGGAGATGCACGCCCTGAACGCGCGTCGCGACGAGCTGTCGGCGTACGTCGTCGAGGCGTGCGTGGCGTGCCACTGGCACCATCTGCGCACCGTGCTCCCCGTCGGCGGCCGGTAGCGGTCGCGCTCGGCGAGCTGTCCGCCGAATCGTGCCCGATCGGGCCCGTTCCGGCTGACAACTCCGGCAACTTCCGGCGCGTACGTCGATCACCCGTCGGCGAGGACGTGGGGGTAGTGCGTGCAGCAGGAGAAGCACCAGTGCTCCACCTCGTCCAACGTCACTTCGCGACCGGGCGAGTCCCACGCCGCCGGCGTGACGTACTGGCGGTGGACGGCGAACAGCTCGAGCTCCGTGGCGCCGCAGCTGTCACACGTCAGCGGGTCGGGCACCCGGCGGACGCTAACGCCCGGACCCGCCTACCGTGGCCGAATGTCGAGGCGACTGCTGCGCCGAGCCCGGTCCGCGGCCGTGTGCGCCGCGCTCATCGCCGTGGGTGCCGCATGCAGCGACCCGACCGGTGGGTCGGCGTCGACCGCCGCGCCGAGCACCCCCGTCCCGATCACCACCTTGACAAGGCCTGCCTCGTCGCCTGCTCAGTCGATCTCGCCGACGACGGTGCCCATTCCGGCCACGTCGACCCCAGGCGTTGCGCCCGAGGGGTTCGATCTCGTCGCCGCGCGCATCACCGCGGCCGACGGCTCGACGTGCGACGTGTGCCTGTGGGCGGCCCTGACACCGCAGCAGCGCGCCCAGGGGCTGATGGGCGTGACCGACCTCTCGGGAGCCGACGGGATGCTGTTTCGCTGGGAGGCCCCGACAACCTCGCCGTTCTGGATGCGCGACACACCCACGCCGCTGAGCATCGCCTGGTTCGCGGCCGACGGGGCGTTCGTCTCGTCGGCCGACATGACCCCGTGCCTCGAAGGGCCGGACGAGGCCTGCGCCCGTTACTCG
>JBIOUO010000131.1:0-4063 GCA_044867195.1 Ilumatobacteraceae bacterium | reverse complement strand
CACTGCCCCGTGCTCAGGGCCCCCGACGACAGCACCCGGGCGAGTCGCCTGGCGTTGAGCGACGTGACCGCCCGGGTGCTGTCCCGCGGGTTGCACCTGCTCGGGATCGAAGCGCCCGAGCAGATGTAGGTAGCGGTTGGGATTCGGCGCGCTACCGCCTTCGGCGACCTCGCGCCCGTTGGCTGATCGGTTCACGGTTCAACCGCGAACGTCCTGCGATGCGATTGGCGTCGCGCCCACGGAGATCGACGAACAGCGCTGAGACGATTGGGTGGATGGAGTCCATTGGTGTGATTCCTTGGTGTGGCGACCGCACCGTCGCGGTCGAGGTTGCTGGGTATCTGTCGTGAAACGTGATGCTCACCGGGGCCGGCGACGGAACCGGCGAGCGAGCTTGCGGTCGCGGGCTTGGCGGAACTGCCGGCGGATTTCCGCCTGGCGGTCGCTGACCAGAGCGCGCGCGACATCAGGGTGCTGCTCGAACATGGCAGTGTCCTTTCAGGGACGTGGTTGGATGGTGGGAGAGACCGACCGTCAAGCGGTCGGATAGTGCAGAACGGTGCTCGGGTGGCGACGGCGGAGCGAGGCGCTCAGGCGGCCCGGCAGGAGATCCCCGCGAGGCACGCCGGATGGGCGCCGCCTGCGTTGGTCTCGAGCATGTCGGCAATCGTGTTCAACGGGGCACCTCCTTCCGGGGTTCGTCGGGTTGATCACATGATGACCTGAGAGTGCGGCTTGATACAACAAAGTTTGGTGAGACATCTGTCCCGCCGACAGCCGGGACGCACGCCTACCGTGTGCCACGCGTGAGTGAGCGAGTCTTCGAGCGAGCGAACCATTCGGCACGGTCTTTCGCTCATTGGTGCCCCGAAGGGTCTGACGATGCTGAGTCGTCGTACGATGCAAGGGTGCACCAATGAGTGTGCTGCCTCGTTCCCTGCTACCTGACACCGCGTTGGTCGATGACGACGGCGCGCTCGTGATCGGGGGCTGCCGCGTCGACGACCTCGCCGCCGCCCATGGCACCCCGGTCTTCGTCTACGACGAGCGCCACATCCGGGCGCGGTGTCGAGAGGCGGTCGAGGCGTTCGGGCCTGAGCGGGCGGTGTACGCGACGAAGGCGTTCCTCTGCCGGGCGATGGCTCGCCTGGCGTACGAGGAGGGAATGCTGCTCGATGTCGCCAGCGGCGGGGAGCTGCACGTGGCGCGTGCAGCGGGTGTGCCCGCGTCGGCGTGCATACTGCACGGCAACAACAAGTCACTCGACGAGCTGCGGACCGCGCTGGAGGTGGGCGTGCGGCACATCGTCGTCGACAGCTTTGACGAGCTCGACCGCTTGGACGTGCTGCACGCCGGCGGCGCCGGCCCACCACCCGACGTGCTCGTACGGGTCACGCCTGGCGTGCACGCCCACACCCACGAGTACATCGCGACCGGCCAAGACGACTCGAAGTTCGGCTTCAACCTCGCCAACGGTGACGCCGCCGCAGCCGTCGCGCGAGCGCGCCGCTCGCCGTCTGTGCACCTGGTCGGGCTGCACTGCCATATCGGATCGAACGTCTTCGCCGCCGAGAGCTTCGGTCGGGCGGCCGAGGTGATGGCCCGCTTCGCCGCGCCCCTCGATCTGGCGGAGCTGGTGCTCGGAGGCGGGCTCGGGGTGCCGTACGTCGAGGGCGAGGAGGCGCCGACGATCTCGGTGTGGGCCAAGGTCGTCACCGACGCCTGCCGCGCGCTCGGCGTGCGGTCGGCGATCAGCGTCGAACCGGGGCGGGCGATCGTCGCCGCGGCTGCCGTCACGCTCTACACCGTCGGCACGATCAAGCGGATCCCAGGGGTGCGCACGTACATCGCCGTCGACGGCGGGATGAGCGACAACCCGCGTCCCGTGCTCTACGGGAGCGGGTACGAGGCGTTCCTGCCCCGCGACGTGCTCGCCGATCGCACGGTCCGGGCGCGAGTCGTCGGCAAGCACTGCGAGTCCGGCGACGTGCTGCTGTTCGACGCCCTGCTCCCGCCCGACGTCGCCGTCGGCGATCTGCTCGGCGTGCCGGTCACGGGCGCCTACGGGCAGTCGATGGGCTCCAACTACAACAGAGTGCTCCGCCCGCCCGTGGTGTTCGTCGGCGACGGCGAGGCCCGGCTCGTCGTGCGGCGCGAGACGTACGAGGACCTCCTGGCCACCGATGTCGGCTGACCGGCCTACCCTGACCATCGATGCCCAGATGGCTGGACCTCCCGCGCGCGGTGCGCCGAGTCACCGCGACGTTCCGGCAGGCCGAGCCGAACACCGGCCGCACGCGCCGCCGCGACCAGCCGTCGGCGCGCCCGGTGGCCGCCGGCGTGCGGGTGGAGTACACCCCGCAGCTCGACGGCGATCCCGATCCCGGTGAGGTCGTGTGGACGTGGGTGCCGTTCGAGGAGGATCCGACGCTCGGCAAGGACCGTCCGGTCGTCATCATCGGCCGTCACGGTGACGTGCTGTCGGGCGTCGCCTTGACGTCGAAGCCCGGCCGAGGGCATGTCGACGTCGGCAGCGGGCCGTGGGACGCCGCCGGGCGCACGAGCTACGCCAAGGTCGACCGCCTGCTGGACATCGTCCCCGCCACGGTGCGCCGGGAGGGCGCCGTCCTCGGCCGCCGCCGCTTCGACGCCGTGATCGAAGCCGTCGACCGCCTCCACGACGTCGTCCGCGCCTGACGGCAGCCCGCCCACGCGGCGAGAGGGCGGCAAGAGGGTCCTCCACCAGGGCAACGCACTGGGAGGACATCGGCACCGAGCCGTAGCCTTCCGCTGGTGGCACAACACGTCGTGCGCGTCGGGGTCCTCGGGTGCGGCAACGTCGGTGGGGCGCTGGTCGGCCTGGTGCTCGGCCAGGCCAAGGAGATCGAGGCCCGTACCGGCGTCCAGCTGGAGATCGCACGGGTCGCCGTACGCAACCTCTCCCGCGACCGCGACGTCGACGTTGGACCCGGCGTGCTCACGCGCGACACCCACGGCGTCGTCGCCGACCCGGACATCGACGTGATCGTCGAGGTCATCGGCGGCATCGAGCCGGCGCGAGAGCTGATCACCGCCGCCCTTGCTGGCGCCAAGCCGGTCGTCACCGCGAACAAGGAGCTGCTCGCCAACTTCGGCGGCGAGCTGTTCCAAGCCGCTGACCGGCACGCGGTCGACCTTCTGTTCGAGGCTGCGGTCGCCGGTGGGATCCCGCTCGTGCGGGCGTTGCGCGAGAGCCTGCGCGGCGAGCCGATCCGGCGCATGATGGGCATCGTCAACGGGACGACGAACTTCATCCTGACCCGGATGACCGAGGACGGCATGCTGTATGGGGAGGCATTGGCCGAGGCGCAGCGATTGGGGTTCGCCGAGCGCGATCCGACGGCAGATGTCGAGGGCTTCGACGCCGGCGCCAAGGCGGCGATCATGGCCTCGATCGCGTTCGGGGCCCGGGTCGTTGCCGGCGACGTCTACCACGAGGGGATCAGCCACATCACGGCTGCCGACATCGACGTCGCCCGCCGGCTCGGCTACGTCGTCAAGTTGCTGGCGATCGCCGAGCTCGACGACGTCTCCGGCGAGATCGCCGTGCGAGTTCACCCGGCGATGGTGCCGGTCCACCACCCCCTGGCGAGCGTGCGGGACAGCTTCAACGCCATCGTCGTCGAGGGAGACGCTGTCGGCCAGCTGATGTTCTACGGGCGCGGGGCCGGTGGGAGGCCGACGGCGAGCGCCGTGCTCGGCGACCTCATCGACGCCGCGGTCAACCTCACCAAGGGCACCCACGGATCATTGGGCTCGTTCGCCAAGGCCCGCATCCGCCCGATCGACGAGACGTCGGCCGAGTACCTGCTCGGCCTCGAGGTGGCCGACCAGCCCGGCGTGCTGCATGCCGTGACCGGGGTCTTCGCCAGCCACGACGTGAGCATCCGCGCCGCGGAGCAGGAGGGCATCGGGGCCGACGCCCGGCTCGTGTTCATCACCCACGAGGCGCGCGAGTCGGCCGTCCAGGCGACCGTCCACGGATTGCGCGAGCTCGACGTCGTGCGCCGCGTGGGCGGGTTGC
>JBIOUO010000130.1:0-23485 GCA_044867195.1 Ilumatobacteraceae bacterium | reverse complement strand
ACGCGTGGGTGGAGACGATCCTCGAGCTGGCCCAGTTCAACCTCGACTTCCTCGAGTCCTGCACGCCCGGCTACTACAACAACGAGGGTAAGCCGAGCGCCCGTGGTGTGCGCAACGGGTTCTACGGAGGCGGCTCGGTGCAGTTCTTCAAGGTCCTCGCCGACTGGCGCGCCGACGGTGGTCTGCCAGGCCTCGAGCTCACCCCCAACTGACGGCCGCCCAGAACGGTCATCAGGCCGAGGCCGGGTCTCGCACGGGTACTGTCGACGCATGAAGGGAGCGACCGATGCCCTCGGATGACACGCTGAAGGTCTTGGAACGCCACGGGGCTGCGGCGCGGGCGAATGATCTCGACGCTGTCATGGCGGATTACACGGAGGATGCCGTGTTGATCTCGCCGCGTCATGGTGTGCTTCGAGGTGCTGAGATCCGGACGTTCTTCGAGCATCCGGCCGATCTCACCGGCTTCGAAGTAACCGCACTGTTCATCGATGACGCGGTCGCGTTCTTCACGTGGAGGACCGATGCAGTGGCGTTCGGAAGTGACACATTCGTCTTGCGCGGCGACAAGATCGCCGTCCAGACGGTGGCGATGCCCGCTGACTGAGCTGCTGCACCTATGCGGGTCAACGATTCGGGAGGCCCAACCCTCGTGCACTGCGGCCAAGCGACCAACGCGGATCACCGGCGGCGCTGACGGATAGCTAGCAGCTGCGCGCCGAAGGCCGCGCTTGCATCGGAGCGGATGCCCGGAACACAGGGACGTCGGCAGCGAATCGGTCTACCTCGCCGAAGAGGCGTCCGTCGTGATCAACGGCCGCTCCGCCGGCAAGGGCCGACTCGCTCTCGATGAGATCGGCGGCGGTGACCGCATCGCCTTCTTCCAGGGCAGCGCCACTGTCCAGGCCGAGGTCGAGGGCCTCGTCGACTTCACCATCGAGCACCTCGGCCTAGCCCGACATCATGGTGTGTGCAACGCCGGCGGCACGGGGCGCTCGACGTCGATCGAAGGCAAGCACGGCAAGCCAAACGTCGCCGGCTACACCGCTACCAAGCACGCCGTCAACGGGTTCGTCAAAGCCGTCGCCCGGGAAGTTGGTCGCGACGGGATCACCGTCAACTCGATCTGCCCCCGCCTCGTGCTCACCGACATGGTCCACGAGAAGGCGGGCCAAGCGCTCGGCGTCGCCGGCGTCGAAGGCCGCGTCGAGCACTACACCGCCGAGACCGCGCTCGGCCGCTGCGTGACAGTGGAGGAGATCGCCGCGTTCTGCGTCCACCTCGCCTCCGATGAAGGCGGCGGGTTCAGCGGCGCCAACCTCTGCCTCGACGGCGGCACCGCGTACGTCTGACCGGCGCCGCGCCGATGCGCCGGGCTACACGTCGATGATCTCGAGTCTCACTCGGTGCTCGGCCCACAGCCGTCGATCGTTGCGTTCGGCAGCGATCAGCGCCCCGACCCTCAAAGACGACCCGCGTCACGCCGACCGTCGATCAGCCTGATGCGAGTCGGGGGCAGTGCTGGAATGCGGGAAATGTGGGATCTGGCTCGATCAGTTCGATGAAGATCGGCGTTCCGTCGGGCGTCGCCCCGATCTGCACGAACTCGCCCGTCCCCTGGACCTTCGACGCGGGATGGTCGAAGTTGAAGGTGACGAGAAGGCCACCGAGGGCGGCGCTGAACACAGGCTCGCCAACGAATCCGTTGGCGTTGACGGGCTGGGCGAAGTTGCCCCGGGCAGGGTCGTTGATCCCCGGTGGATCGAGCGGCCCGCGACCGGCACACCATTGGCCCACGATCTCATGCACGACCGCGTGGGCCGGTGACGCCCACACACCGAGTGTCCCCCCGGTCACCGCAGCAGCGGCTAGCACTCGCTTCCACATCCTGTTGCCTCCTTTGGGCTGATCCTCCGGAGTGGTACGTGCGAGCGGCCTGACGGGATTGCGCTGACGAGATTCAAGAAGACCGCTACGAAGGCCGTCTGCCGGCATGAAAGGGCGACTCTCACCGCACGGCGTTGACGTCGTACTCGATCTTGCCTCGGCTGCCGAACGCCTGACCGATGTGCAGCCCGCTGACACGATTGAGCCACACGTAATCCGGATGCGCCGTGAAGAACCGCGATGCCGCTCGAATGGGTGTGCCGTCCGGCGGCAGCTCCCCGCCGAGGAAGAGCTGGTAGCCCTCCGGCCCGAAGTCGATGAGTCCGTTGACCGTGACGAAGATCAACGCGCCACCCTCGGCCTCGAGGGTGCATCGGATATCGACGATCCCGACTCCGTCAGTTCGGAGCGTCAGCCAGTCCGCGCCGACCGGCAGCACGCGTCCTCGCAGGCGGGGTCCCCAGATCTCGCCGCCGGCGTAGTACGCGTTGATCCGCAGGTCACCGGGCGCCGGGCCGATCACCTCCGGTGTCGTGACGAGATCGACCGTATATGAGCAGATGTGTTCCAGCGAGTGATCGATCATCGATCGAGGAACGCTCGACGTATTGTCCGCGGTCATGGCCTAACCCTCCCGCTGCACGATGTGTGGCGTTCCGGACTCTACTGTGTGCGTTCTGCTCCATTGGCCCTGTCCGGCGTCCGAATCTGTCCGATTCCAGCCGAGATCTACTCGTGGCTGCCGCATCGCGAAAGACGTTCCGCCACGCGGGGAGCTAGGACGTGCGGGACGAGAGCAGCCGGTGTATATCAAGTCCTGCGAGCGCGGCTGGGGCGTCGGCAGGATTCCCTACGATCTTGAGTCGTCCTTCGGCCATCCGCTGTTCCATCATCCGCGGTTGTGCAACGGGAGCATCAGGGTCGCGAGCGATCGCGAGAGCATCGTCGTAGTCACTCACGACCCGCAGGTCGCAATCGTCCGTCGGCTGACCTCCGACTTCAACTCGGCCGTTGGCGATCCGAACAGCGAACCCGATCGTGCTTGCGCCCTCGCGCCGCAGATCTTCGGGCGGATTGGTGAACTCCTCGCACAGCGTGAAGTTCATCCCTTCAAGGTCTGCTCCTGCCAGCGACTTCGTGATTTGCTCCCGTGCCATCTCGATCCAGGCTGGGCTCATGAATCGGAACGTCTCCATGGTTCCATCTCTACTCCAGCTGGCGGCCGAGCGACGACGAGGCGCGGTGGCCGCCGGTGGTCGCGATATGAAGCGCGACGATCGACCCTACGTTCGCGCCAGCGGACATCGGCAGTAGCCGGAGGCCACTACGATCGCGGCCGCACGTCCGCCGTGGAGGAGTGACCACACCGGCGCTCACGGCGGATCGGAGGAGCAGGGCGATGCACTACCTGGCGATCGGCCGGTACAACGCGCAAGGCGCAGCAGGCATCCTGAAGGACGGTCTGAGCAGCCGCAAGGAGGTGCTGCGCGGCTTCGCCGAAGCGACGGGCGCTCGGCTCGTCGGCATGTGGGGCGTCGAGGAGTCCAACCTCGACTTCGTGATCCTGCTCGAGGGTGACGTCTCGCCCGCCCTGAACGCAGCCACGAGCCTCGGGCAGATGAGCATGGGGCACCTCGCAGACGTTCAGACGTACACGCTTGTGGAAACCGAGGAGATCGACGACATGCTGCAGCGAGTGAACACCGTGACCCGAGCGCCCGGCGAATAGCGAACTCGAGCGGGCGATCCATCACCGCCCGCGGATCGTGATCGACGATACGAGCATCTGCCCAGATGGGGTGGCTGACGCCCACTTGGCAACGCCGGGGTTGGCTCAGTGAGCTGAGTCCAGCTTGAACAGGGCGCGGGCGTTGCCGCCGATGAACGCCTGGCGCTGCTCCGGCGGGAATGCGGCGACGAGATCGTTGAGGTCGTGGATGTACTCGGGCGTGTGGTCGGCGTGCGGGAAGTCGGAGGCCCACAGGAACCGCTCCACGCCGTAGCGCTCGGCGAGCGCCGGGATCATCCGCTCGTCGGGGTCGCAGCTGATCCACACCCGCTGGCGGAAGTAGTCGCTCGGCTTGTGCTGCAGCGGGACCCGGTTGCCGATGAACGTGTGGCTGTACACGGCGTCGATGCGGTCGAGCCAGTAGCCGATCCACCCGCCGCCTGACTCCAGCACGAGGATCTTGAGTCGCGGGAACTTGTCGAAGACGCCGTAGTCGAACAGGGTCGTGAACTGGTGGCGCACGCCGTCGCTGGCGGTGACCGAGGCCAGCAGCCGTAGCTGCTTGACGTTCTCCCACGCCCCCATTCGCGTGCCCTTGGTCCACTGCGGCTCGAACGTCGGGTGGATCGCCAGCGGCACGTCGAGGTCCTGCGCGGCGGCGAATACCGGGTCGTTGTCCGGGTGGCCGAGCGGTGTGCCCTGGTGGGTGAACGGCGCCACGAAGCCGCCCTTGGCGCCCTCGCCGACCGCCCGTTCCAGCTCCCGCGCCGCGGCCACTGGGTCGGTCAGCGACAGGTGGGCGGTCGGGACCAACCGCCGCTCGCCGGCGCAGAACTCGCAGATCCAGCGGTTGTAGGCCTTGGTGTAGGCCTGCGACAGCTCAGCGTCGGTGACCTCGGCCTCCCACAGCAGCCCGACGGTCGTGTACAGGATGGCCACGTCGATGTGCTCGGCGTCGAGCACGTCGATCCGCTCCCGCGGATCCATCGCGCCGTACGGCGCCTCGCCGACGTACGTCCGGTTGGGATCCTTCGCCATCTCGGCAAGGTCCGGCGCGCCCATCGCCCCGAGCGTCGACGGGAAGCCGCGCCGGCTCATCGCCGACCGCTGGCCGTCGATTTCCAGCTCCTCGAGTCCGCTCTCGTCGAGCCGGAACCGCAGCGCCCGGTCACGGAACTTCGGGTCGATGTACTCCTCCCACAGCGTCGGCGGCTCGAGGATGTGGCCGTCGGCGTCGACGGCGCCGTCCTCGGCGAGTGCGTGCGTGGCGTGGATCGGCTTGCGGGCGGTGATCGTGAGCGCCATGGCCCGACGGTACGACCGCCGCCCGCCGGCGTTCTCATCGGACCCCGCGGTGGACGATGATGGCGATCCATGGCCCGCATCCCGTACCCCGACCCGGCGACCCTCGCCCCCGACACGCAGGAGTTCCTCGCCAAGCTCGACCCGCCGATCAACATCTTCCGCATGCTCGCCGGCGGCGAGGGCCTGCTGCGGGCGTTCAGCCGGTTCGGCAACCACCTGCTGTACCGCACGAAGCTCGACCCGGCGCTGCGGGAGATCGCCATCCTGCGCGTCGGGGTGCTGTCCGACGCCGCCTACGAGATGTACCAGCACGACCGCATCGCCCGTGACCTTGGCATGAGTGAGCAGCTACTGGCCGGGATCCGTGAGGGCCCGCAGGCCGAGGTGTTCGACGACCTGCAACGCGGCGTGATGCGCTACACCGACGACGTCGTGCAGAACGTGCGGGCGTCGGACGAGACGTTCGAGCCACTGCGCGCCGCGCTGTCGGTCCAGGAGCTGCAGGAGCTGACGGTGACGATCGGCTTCTACATGCTCGTGTCTCGCTACTTGGAGACGTTCGGCGTCGACATCGAGGCACCCGGCGAGGCCCCGGCGCTCGACATGACGAGGCGCTGATGGCGGACGCACAGACCGAGCGCGTCGTGCACACGCCGCCCGAGTCGGCGGGCACGGCACCGGGACGCGGCCGGCTGGTCGGACGGCGGATCCTCGTCGTCGGTGGTGGGCAGGACGACCACGGGGTCGACGACCCGCCGGTCGGCAACGGGCGGGCGATCTGCGTGCTGTGCGGGCGGGAAGGTGCTCGTGTAGTGGTCGCCGACCGCACACCGGCCAGCGCCGAGCAGACCGCGCAGCAGGTGATCGACGACGACGGCTGGGCCAGTGTGATCGCCGTCGATGTCGCCGACCCGGCGGCGGTGGAGGCGCTGGTCGCCGGCGCAGCGCACGAGCTCGGCGGGCTCGATGGCGTGGTCTACAACGTCGGGATCGGCGCCCCGCTCGGGCTCGACAGGGCGACGCCCGAGGCGTGGGATGCCGTGATGGAGGTCAACCTGCGCGGCGCCATGCTCACGGCGCGGGCCGCACTGCCGGTGCTGGCCGACGCCGCGGCGATGGTGTTCATCTCGTCGGTCGCGGGGATCAAGCCGGGGAGCCGGATCCCGGCCTACGACGCGTCCAAGGCCGCGCTCGGCGGCCTCGTCCGGCACATCGCGCTGGAGGGCGAGCGGCGGGCGATCCGGGCGAACATCGTGGCGCCGGGGCTGATGGACACGCCGCTCGGGCGGATGGCCACCCAGGGCCGCCCGTCGCGAGGCCGCACACCGGTCCCGCTCGGACGCCAGGGCACCGGCTGGGAGACCGCCTACGCCACGCTGTTCCTGCTGTCCGACGAGTCTGCCTACATCACCGGCCAAACACTCGTCGTCGACGGTGGATTGAGCGCGCTGCGATGACGCTTGCCCCGTTCCCCGGCGGCTGGCGCAAGGCGACCGTCGTCGCCGCGCACCCCGACGACATCGAGTGGGGAGTGGCGGGAGCGGTCGCGGCATGGACGGCCGCGGGACGCGAAGTGTCATACGTACTGGTCACGTCCGGCGAGGCCGGCATCGACACGATGCTGCCGGCGGAGGCGAGCGCGGCGCGCGAGGCCGAGGAGCGTGCGAGCGGGGCCATCGTCGGCGTCTCGGAGATCGAGTTCCTCGGCCATCCCGACGGCCGCATCGTCGAGGATCTCGCCCTGCGCCGCGACCTGACCGCGGCGATCCGCCGCCACCGGCCCGACGTCGTCGTCGCCCAGCACCACGGCGAGCGATGGGGCGAGTCGCCGGGTAGCCCCTGGAACAGCGCCGACCATCGGGCGGTCGGGCGGGCGACGATCGACGCGGTCAGCGACGCCGCCAACCGGTGGATCTTCACCGACCTGGCCGAGGAGCCCTGGGCCGGCGTGGAGTGGATCGCCGTGCAGTCGATCGGCGCGGCGGCCACCCACGCCGTGGACGTCAGCGCGATCGGCGACCTCGCGGTCCGCTCGCTGGCGGCCCACGAGCAGTACCTGCGGGCGCTCGGCACGGACGACCCGCTGGCCTACGCGACCAGGGTCGTCGGCACTCAGACGACGGTCACGTTCGAACTCGTCCCTGGACCGGCGAACCGGAGCGCAAGTTGAGCAGCCGCCCGTTCTGGGCGCATTCCCTGCCTACAGCTGGCAGCGATTGGGCCCAGATGGCCGGCTGGCGGCGATCGCGCCCAGATTGCCGTCTTGGCGGATGGTCAGCGCTCACTCCTGGGCCGGCTGCGCCAGCTCGGTGACGACCTCGGCGCCGGGGATCGTCAGCAGCATCGAGGGTGGGCCGACGACCTTGGCCGCGCGGCTGCCGCCGCCGACGATGATCCGCGGCCGCTCCATCACCGCCGCATCGACCCAGAGCGGCAGGCCGGGCGGCAGGGCGAACGGGGTGACGCCGCCGATCGCCATTCCCGTCAGCTCGGCGGTCGTCTCGGGCGGCGCGAACGACGCCTTCTTGGTGCCCAGCCGGCGCCGCACGACGCGGTTGACGTCGAGACGCGTGGTGGCGAGCACAAGACACGCCGCGTAGACCGGTGCCTGCGCCGCGCTGGACGGCTTGCCGATCACCACGATCGCGTTCGCCGAGTCCGCCAGCGCGTAGCCGTAGGCCGCGCAGAACTCCGCGGTGTCGGCCAGCGCCGGGTCGATATCGATGACCTCGACGCCGGGGATCGTGGCCACGGTGTCGCGCACTCGCCGCTCGATGTCATCCACGGATCGGGGAGACTAGGGCGATGACGGCTGACCGCGACGGCCACGATCTCACGGCGCCCACGGTCGAGCTGCTACAGACACTGATCCGCAACCAGTGCGTCAACGACGGCACGCCGGCGTCGGGCCATGAGACGCGCAACGCCGACGTGCTGCAGTCGCACGTCGAAGGCGCCGGGGTCGAGGTCGAGCGGTGGGAGCCGACGCCGGGGCGGGCCTCGTTCGTCGCCCGCATCCCCGGTCGCGAGCCAGGTGCGCCGAGCCTGTGCCTGATGGGACACACCGACGTCGTACCGGTCCTCGCGTCGGGCTGGCAGCGCGACCCGTTCGGTGGCGAGCTGGTGCGCAACCGAGACGGGGTGGACGAGGTGTGGGGGCGCGGCGCGGTCGACATGCTCAACCTCACGTCGTCGATGGCGATCGCCTTCAAGGACGCCGTGCGACGGGGCGCGCGCCCTCGCGGCGACCTGCTGTTCTTCGCCGTCGCCGACGAGGAGGCGGGCAGCGCGCACGGCGCCCGTTGGGTCGCCGAGCACCATCCCGACGCGATCCGCTGCGACAACGTGCTCACCGAGAGCGGCGGACTCCACGACGGGTCGCCCGAGTCGCCGTCGATCGGGATCACGGTCGCCGAGAAGGGTGTCGCGTGGCGCCGCCTGCGGGTGCGGGGCACGCCTGGGCACGGGTCGATGCCGTTCCGCATCGACAACGCGCTGGTCAAGGCGGCGGTCGTCGTGCAGCGGCTCGCCGAGTACCGGCCGCCGCCTAGGTTCCACGAGCTGTGGCCGGCACGCGTCGAGTCGCTCAACGCTCCCGACGAGCTGAAGCAGGCATTGCTCGACCCGGCCCGAATCGACGCCGCGCTGGCGGAGTTTCCGAGCGCGGCGGCCGCCGCCCACCTCCACGCCTGCACGCACACGACGTTCTCGCCGAACCTGATCGACGGCGGCGTGATGAAGGCCAACGTCATCCCCGCCGCGGTCACGCTCGATGTCGACATCCGCACGCTCCCCGGCGAGAGCAGCGAGGAGGTGGGTGCTCACCTGCGCACCGCGCTCGGCGACCTCGCCGACGACGTGGAGGTCGAGATCCTGCTCGACGACCCGGCGTCGATCAGCCGCATCGACACCCCGCTGTGGGACACGCTGCAGCGGGCGGTCTCGGTGCCGTTCCCGGGCGCGCGGCTGACGCCGCAGTTCACGGTTGGATTCACCGACGCCCGCGTGTTTCGCGATCTCGGTGCAGTGGCCTACGGCGCTGGCCTGTTCAGCCCGAGCATCGACGCCGCCGAGTTCGGGCGCCGGTTCCACGGCCACGACGAGCGCGTCGACGTCGAGTCGCTCGGGCTCACCGTCGAGCTGTGGCGGAGGGTGATCTCGGCACAGTGAGCGAGTTGTCCGTGGATTCGTGCCCGATCGGGCGCGAAACTGCTGACAACTCGATGATCAGTGCGATCTGGGGAGACCGAGGACGTGCTGGGCGATGTAGGCGAGGATGAGCTCCTGGCTGATCGGGGCGATGCGCGGCAGGCGGGCCTCCCGGAAGTAGCGCTCGACGTGGTACTCGGTGGCGTAGCCGAAGCCGCCGTGGGTCTGCACGGCGCGGTCGGCGGCGAAGAACCCGGCCTCGGCGGCGAGGTACTTGGCCAGGTTCGCCTCTTCGCCGCAGGGCTTGCCGGCATCGATCAGGCGAGCTGCCTCGCGCACCATCAGGTCGGCGGCGCGCAGCTGGGCGTGGGCCTCGGCGAGCGGGAAGGCGATCCCCTGGTTCTTGCCGATCGGGCGGTCGAACACGATCCGCTCGTTGGCGTAGCGCACCGCCCGGCGCAGCGCGGCCCGGCCCATGCCGAGCGCCTCGGCGGCGACCAGGATGCGCTCGGCGTTGAGCCCGTCGAGCAGGTACTGGAAGCCACGTCCCTCGTCGCCGACGCGATCCTCGACCGGCACGAGCACGTCGTCGTACGTCGTCTCGCACGACGCCACTGCGTTGCGCCCCATCTTCGGGATCGCCCGCGCCTCGACTCCGGGCGCGTGGCGGTCGACGAGGAACAGCGTCATGCCCTGCGTCGGCTTCTCGCACTGCTCGAGCGGCGTCGTGCGCGTCAGCAGCAGGATGCGGTCGGCCTCCAGCGCCTTCGTCGTCCACACCTTGCGCCCGCGCACGACGTAGTGGTCGCCGTCGCGTACGGCCCGCGTCGAGATCCTGGTCGTGTCGGTGCCGGCATCGGGCTCGGTCACGCCGAACGCGACGTGCAGCGAGCCGTCGGCCACGGGCGGCAGGAACCGCTGCTTCATCTCCTCGGTGCCGTGCACGACGACCGGGTGCATCCCGAAGATCGAGAGGTGGATCGCCGATGCGCCGTTCATGCAGGCGCCCGACGCGGCGACCTCCTCGAGCACCGCGGCAGCCTCTCGGATTCCCTGCCCGCCGCCCCCGTAGCGCTCGGGGATGGCGATGCCGATCCAGCCGCCCGCGGCCATCGCCGCGTAGAACTCGGAGGGGAAGCGGTGCTCCTGCTCGCAGCGCGCCCAGTAGTCGTCGTCGAAGCGGGAGCACACCGCTCGCACGGCGTCGCGGATCGCCAGCAGATCGTCATCGTCCATCGACCCCGATCATGGCCGACCCGATCATGCCCGAGCGGCGGATCCCCGGCGGGCACCGCACGGTGGTGGTGGTGTCACCGGCAGCGCCGGCAGCCGGGGATCCGCCCGCCTCGGCGAAGCGTAGCGACTTTCGCGGCGTTCGCGTGCCGCAATCGGGTGACTATGGCTCGAGTGGACTGGCCGACGTCGCGCCGGCGCACCGCACCGATCTGGGCGCGGATGCTGCCGACCCCTGTCAGGGAGCGCGCCCAGAACCGGGTCTGGCAGGGATCGCGCCCAGATGGGGGAGGGGCACGCCGGGCCGCTATTCGGCGGGGCGGTCGGGCAGGTCGCCGTTGAAGGCCTTGTACATCTCGTAGATCGACTTGCACTGCTCGCACAGCGGCAGCTGCTTCGGATCGCGCGACGGCACCCAGACGTGCCCGCACAGCGCCTCCAGCGGCGTGCCGTAGATCCGTGCCTCGAGCACCTTCGCCGCCGCCGACTCGCCCGGCTCGACCTTCACGATGTGCGCCTGCGCCGGCTCGCCCGGCTGGACGATCTCGTCGCGCTCGGGCACGACCTCGGCGGGCGCGGTCGAGGTCGTTCCGGTGCGCGACGGTGCCAGCTCCGGCATCGCATCCAGTCAACCACGAGCGGACCCGTCGTTGCAGGGACAGCGACGTGACGGCGCCCATCGGAGTATGGGGGTGCCGGAATCCGACCACCCGACACTCGGATGGCCGTCACTACTCGGATGGGTCCCGCGCCGGTGTTGCCGGTGTTGCCGGTGTCGCCGGTGTCGCCGGTGTCGCCGGCGCCGCCAGCGTCGCCAGCTCGGCTGTCATGTTGGCGGCCGCTCGAGGCCCCCACTGCCGCTGCGCCGGTGCCGTGGCGTACAGCGGACGCCGTCGGAGCAGGTCGCGCAGCACCGCACCGCGCCCGGCCCGCCACGACTCGGCGTCGACATGGGCGTACTCGGCTCGCACGCCGGCGACGTACGCCTGGTACGCAGCGGGCTCGCTGCCCAGCACCGCCAGGTCGGCGTCGACCAGCACCGCAGTATCGGTTCCGGCGCCAGCCTGGTGAGTCGCGGTCGCCCGAATCATCTCGCCGACCGCGGTCCGGCGGGCCGCGGGCCAGCCGAGGTCGCCGAGCACGCGCTCGGCCAGCGCCGCGCTGGCGGCCTCGTTGTCCGACGCCCGCGGGTCGTACACCGCGTCGTGGTAGAACGCGGCGGCGATCACGGCGCCGAGGTCGGCGACCCCATCCTCCACCTCGCCGGCGAGCTGCAGGATGTGGCGGACGACCCATGTGACGTGGCGCACGCCGTGGTAGCGACGATGCGGCTGGCGGTGGCGCCCGACCACCTCGTCGAACGCGCCGCGCGCGGCCGGGCCATCGCCGACCGCGGCCGACCACGCCGCGTGTAGCTCGGCCTCGTCGCTGATCGGACCAGTGTCGCCCGCGGCCACCCACGGTCGCAACGGGCGCCGGTCGGCAGCCGCGCGGACGAGGCGGAGCAGGCAGAATGCTGGTGTGGCCGTTCTGATCGACGAATCGCGCTGGTGGTCCCGCGGCCGCAGATGGTGTCACCTGGTGAGTGACACGTCGCTGGAGGAACTGCACCGCTTCGCGGACGCGATGGGCATACCGACGCGCGGCTTCCATGGCGACCACTACGACATCCCGGAAGAGCACCGCCCAGCGATCGTGGCCGCGGGCGCCGTCGAGGTCGAGAGCCGCGAGCTGCTGCGACGGCTCCGCGCGGCCGGCCTGCGCCTCAGCCCGGCCCAGCGCCGGGCGCGCTCGGGGTGACCGCGCCGTCATGGCGCCCACCGCGGCGGCTCACCGAGCAGGTCGCGCGGGCACCACGCGGCGGCGGCCGCGGAGGGTCGCTCGCCGGTGATCACGAACCACTCGACCAGCTCGACGCCGAACTCGTCGGCGAGGTCGCTGGCCTCCAGCCAGCGGTCGTCGTCGCCGGGCAGTGGTCCGCCACCGGGACGAATGGTGGCGAGGACGAGGCATCCCCCGCGCTCGTCGAAGCACGCGGCAAGGCGCTCGACCACGTCGAGCAGGGCATCTGGTCGCTCGGTGCCGTCGACGATCACGACCGTGCGTCCACGCCGGTCGGGGTCGAGCACGAGGGCGATGGTCTCGTCGGTGAGCGGGCGGCTGATGGCGAGATCGATGACGGCAAGCGCCGCGGACGGCGATTCGATCGGGTCGATCGCAGCTCGCGGCACGCGGTGAGCTGCGCAGAACATGGACATGGGGTCCTCCCCCAGGGGGTTTGTATGGGGTGAGGGGGATGTCGGTTTCGTCGACCTTACGGAGGGGGTGTCAGGGTGAGCCCAGCTCGGCCGCCAGCTCGTGAGCAGCGGCGCGGGGGAGGCGGCTGATGGCGACCGCCGTGGCGGCGGTGCCGGCGACGGCGACCAGGGCGACGGCGATCGACGTGCGCTGCGAGATCAGACCCATCAGCGGTGACGCCAGCAGGAACCCGAGGCGAGCGCCCGCCGAGAACGACGCCATCCCGCTGTGCGAGCCGTGTGTCAGGTCAGCCGCGGCGCGGAACACGAGCGGGAACAGCGTCGACAGCCCGAGCCCGGTGACGAACAGCCCTGCGCCCGCGCCCAGCGGAGTCGGCACCGTGGCGGCTGCCAGCACGCCGATCGCTGCCAGCGCGGCGCCCCCGCGTCGCGTCGCCTCGAGCCCCAGGCGGTCGGTGACGAGATCGCCGATCACGCGGCCGGCGAGCATGCCGGAGGCGACGGCGACGAAGCCGAGGCTGGCCCGACCCATCGACACGTCGAAGCGGTCGTTGATCAGCAGCGCCGACCACTCGTTCGGTGGCGATTCGGCGAGGGCGACGGCCATCCCGGTCAGGAACAAGGGCACGAGCACCGCTCGAGCGAGCGGCACCGCTCCCGCTCGCTCGGGGCTGTCCTCGGCCGCAGCCGGACGGCGGCGATCGGGAAGCAGCCCCCGGGACGCCACGAGCGTGATCGCCGCCAGGCAGGCACCGGTGACCACGAGTTGCACGCGCAACGAGATGCCGGCTACCGCAGCGCGGCTGGCGACGATGCCGCCGGTCACCGCGCCTGCCGACCACACGGCGTGGAACCTGGTGACGATCGAGTGCTCGACGCGTCGCTGCAACTCGACGGCCTGCGAGTTCATCGCCACGTCCGTCAGCCCGTCGAGGGCGCCGAGCACGAGCAGCGCGGCGAACACGACCACGGCCCGCGGCGCCACCCCGAGGATCGGCAGCCACATCGACATCGCGACCGACGTGGCGACCGTCGTCGTCTTACTGCCACGGCGATCGACGAGCCAGCCGCTGAATGAGCTAGCGGCGAGGCCGCCGAGCCCCATGCCGAGCAGTGTCAGGCCGAGCGCGGCGTCGGAGATCCCGAGCTCGCGCTGCAGCTCGGGGAGGCGGGGCGTCCACGAGGCGAGCGTCGCCCCGTTGACGAAGAACATCGCTCCGACGGCGATCGCCGCGTGGCGGCCGGCGGGCCGTGGCGGGACGGTGTGCAGAGGGTGGTGCGCCATGGCCGAGGCGACGATCTACCACAACCCTCGCTGCTCGAGATCCAGCACCTCGTCGGCCGCGACGGCTGGCGGCAGCTTGGCATCTCAGCCTTGGCCGGCCGATCGGCGACACTGGCGGCGTGATCGTCCGCGACGCCACGGTCGACGACATGGCGGCCGTCAACGCCCTCTACAACGCGACCATCGCAACGACCACGGCGGCGTGGACCGAAGACACCGAGCCGCTGGAAGCTCGGCAGGTGTGGTTCGCCGAGCAGCGGCGCGCCGGGTACGCCACGCTGGTCGCCGACGTCGATGGCGCTGTCGCCGGCTTCGCCGCGTTCGGCGACTTCCGCGACACCGGGAAGTGGCCCGGCTACCGGCCCGTCGTCGAGTTGTCGGTCCACATCGCCGAGCCACATCAGGGCAATGGCATCGGGCGGGCGCTGGTCACCGAGCTGATCGAGCGCGCGCGTTCGGCCGGCAAGACCGAGATCGTCGCGGCCGTCGATGGAGCCAACGATGCCTCGATCCGCTTCCACCAGCGGCTCGGCTTCGGCGTGGTCGGGCGGATGCCGGGGATTGGAACGAAGTTCGGCCGCCGCCTCGACCTCGTGCTGCTGCAGCGGGCGACGTCGCCGGTGGCCCACGGTGCGCCGGTACCGGAGCGGGCGATCCTCGACGATCTCTTCGTCCTGGACCTCACGGTGGCCCGCGCCGGTCCGACCGCGGTCCGCAACCTGGCGGACTGGGGCGCCCGCGTGCTGCGCATCGAGCCTCGCGATCCCGGCCTCGCGCTGCTCGCCGACCACGACAGCTCCGACTACCTGAACCTGCACCGCCGCACCCAGCTGGCGCAGCTCGACCTGCGTGGCGATGCCGACCGGGCGACGTTCTTCGACCTCGTCCGCCACGCCGACGTGCTCGTCGAGAACTTCCGGGCACCAGTCAAGGACACGCTCGGTATCGGCTACGAGCGGGTGGCGGCCATCAACCCGCGCCTCGTGTACGCCAGCATCGCCGGCTACGGCCAGGACGGACCCGCGCACCGGCGCGGCGCTGTCGATCAGATCATCCAGGGCGTCGGTGGGCTGATGAGCGTCACTGGGCTGCCCGGCCAGGGTCCGGTCCGCGCCGGCATCGCGGTGTCCGACTCGGCGGCCGGCAACCTGCTGACGATCGGCATCCTGCTCGCCCTGCGCGAGCGGGACCGCACCAGCCGCGGTCAATGGGTGCGGGTCTCGCTGCTCGAGGCGATGATCTCGTTCCTCGACTTCCAGGCCGCCCGCTGGACCGTCGACGGCCATGTCCCGGCGAGCGAGGGCAACCACCATCCGACGGCACGCCCGATGGGGACCTACCGCGCGGCCGACGGCTACCTCAACGTCGCCGCGCCCAGCGACCGCTTGTGGGCGCGGCTGTGCGCCGCGCTCGAGGCGCCGGAGCTGGCGGCCGACCCGCGCTTCGCCTCTGCCGCGGCTCGCTATCGCCACCGGGCGGAGCTCGACGATGTCCTCGGCGCCAACTTCGCCACGGCGCCGCGTGCCACGTGGATGGCGTGCCTTGACGACGCCGGCATCCCGAACGGGCCGGTGTACTCGATCGACGAGATGTTCGCCGACCCGCAGGTGCGGCACCTCTCGATGCTCGAGCGCATCGAGCACCCCATCCGCGGGCCGGTCGACGTCATCCGCAACCCGATCACGATGAGCCGCAGCCGGACCGTGGCCCCGGCGACCTCGCCGCGTCCGGGCCGCGGCGTCGCCGATGTGCTGCGCGATCTGGGCGTCGCGACCGACGAGTGAACCGCAGCGCGGTGGAAGCTGCGCGCTGGCCGGCCGGGGCGAGCGCCGCTGCGCTGCGGCGGGGGCGAGCTCGGAGGTGAGGCGGCCAGCTCCGCTGGGAGTCGAACCCCAGCGGTTTAGAACGAGAACGCATAGGCGCTCGCGTGGGCGGCAGCAATTCGTCGGTGCCGGCCGAAGGCCGGCTCGTTGCACTCAGCGGAAAGGCTCCGCCTTTCCGCTGAAGGTCTAGTCGAGCGGGCGCTGGCGGAGACGCTTGGTCTCGCCCCGCCGGCGCTTGCCGGCCAGCCGCCGCTCGGTCGCGCCGCGTGACGGGCGGGTCGGGCGGCGCGGCGGCGGGGGAGGGGCGATCGCCGTGGCCACGAGGTCGGCGAGCCGGGCCATCGCCGCTTCGCGATTGCGCAATTGCGAGCGGCGCTCGGATGCAGAGACAGTCAGCACGCCGTCGACGAGCGCGGCCCCGAGCCGGCGGCGGGCGAGGATTCGCTGCTGCTCGGTGAGCGCGGCGGACCGCTGGAGGTCCCACGACAGCTCGACGCGAGAGTCCGTCGTGTTGAGATGCTGGCCGCCTGCCCCGGAGCTGCGCGAGAACCGCCACGCCAGCTCGGTCGCCGGAATGACGACCGTCGGGCCGACCCGGAGGCCGTCCATCAGGCCGGCACGAGGCGCAGCTTGGCCTCGAGCAGGCCATGGTCCTGGGTCGTGATCCCGGGAGCGTTCGGATCGGGGATGTCGAAGTCGGCGAACACGATCTCCGCGGTGGCCAGCACCGACATGTAGCTGCCGCAGTCGAGGGCGGTGATGTCGAGCATCACCGGCTTCGTCACGCCGCGCAGCGTGAGGTCGCCGGAGGCGGTCGTCCGATTGCCAGAACCGGCAGTCGGCAGATCGACGGGTGTAGTCAGTGCGAACGTGGCGGTGGGAAAGCTCGAGGAGTCCATGATGCGGCCGCGGAACTGGTTGTCGCGGCGGCTCTCGGAACTGGTGACCGTGGTCATGTCGACCTCGAACGTCGCTGCCGTGACGCGGCCATCCTGGACGGTCAGCTGACCGGTGACGTCGCTGGTGCGGCCGACCGCCGTGGCGTCTTGGCCGAACAGCACCTCGGTCACCCGATAGCCGGCGACGCTGTCGGGCGCGACGGACCAGGCGCCCTCTGCCTTCGCCGGATCGATCGTGCCGCCGGCGCTGGCGGCGAACGCCGCCTCACCTGTCGACGCCTGCGGCGTCGAGCCGCTCGGGACGTCGCACCCCTCCTCGAGCTGCGCCGCCTCGTCGCCCTTGATGAAGTTGATGTAGATGAACGGACCGGCGACGGCGGCGATGGCGACGACCACGACCGCCGCGATGGCCCACTTCATCCAGGTCCTCATCGCACAGTTCCCATCGCTTGATTGTGGCCGCAACCGACTGCCGATTGCCGTCACCCTCGCCGCGCCGGCGCGGTCCGAAGCAGACACCGGCCCGAAACAAGCCGGCAACACGGTGCCGCGATGCTGGTCCGGTGCTGCCGTTGACCGGGTTCACCGTTGGAATCACCGGTCACCGCCGGGCCGCCGAGCAGGCCGAGATGCTCGCCAAGCGCGGCGCTGAGGTGCTGCTCGGGCCGGTGATGCAGAGCGTGCCGCTCGACGATGTCGACGCCACGATCGACGCCACCCACTGCGTCCTCGCCGAGCCGGTCGACGTGATCGTGCTGACGACCGGCGTCGGCACGCGGTCCTGGCTGGCCGTCGCCGAGAGCGCCGGCATCGACGCCGAGCTGCGTGATGCCGGCCAGCGGGCCGCAGTGCTGGCCCGTGGCCCGAAGGCGCGCAGCGCGGCGATCGCCGGTGGCCTCGATGTCTCGTGGCAGGCGCCGGGGGAGACCAGCGCCGAGATCCTCGACTACCTGCGGGGCGTCGACGTGTCCGGCAAGCGGGTCGCCGTGCAGCGCGACGGCGGCGTCAGCGGACCTCGCGATCTGGCGGCTGCCGTGCGCGACCTCGGCGCCACTGTCGTCGACGTGCCCGTCTATCGGTGGCAGCTTCCCGACGACGTGCAGCCGGCCAAACGCCTCGTCGCGGCTGCGGTCGCCGGCCGCGTGGACGCGGTGACGTTCACGTCGGCGATCGCCGCCGACAACATCTTCGAGTTGGCTCCTGACGAAGGCGCCTTGGCGGCGGCGATGAGCGAGTCGGTCGCGGCTGTCGCGGTCGGCCCGGTGACCGCCGAGGCGCTGCGCCGCCACGGTGTGCAGCGGGTGATCGAGCCGGATCGGGCGCGCCTCGGGGCGATGGTGCAGGCGCTGGTGGCGACGTTGAGCGGGCTGCGGCGGGTGATCGCCTACGGATCGGCGACCGCGACGTGGCAGGGCTCGGCGCTCGCCGTCGGTGACGCCGCGCCGGCTCTGCTGACGTCGGGCGAGGCGCGGCTGCTCGGCCTGCTGCTCGACCGGGCGCCAGCGGTCGTGCCGAAGGCGGCGCTGGTCGAGCGGGGCACCGACGAGCACGCCGCCGAGGTCGCCGTCGCCCGCCTGCGGACCAAGCTCGGACCGCTCGGCGCGGGCATCCGCACGGTCCCCCGACGGGGCTATCGCTGCGACCTGGCAGTGGAGCTACCGGAGTCAGCGTCGGAGAGTGCCGGCCAGTAGGTCGGCTCCTCACCAACTGGGCGGGAATCGTCCCGGATTCCGAGACGATTCCCGCTCAGATCGCGGAGCGTTCGCCGCCGCGGCCCGGCGCCGGCCGGAAGTGGAAGCGGTAACGTCCTTCGTGCCGCGAGGCAGCGGGGGCCGATCGAGAGGAGCCTGTCGATGACGATGCAAGCGGAACGGCCGACCGTCGCGCCGATCCATGGCGCCCAGGGGTTGGTCGACGGGATCTGGGTCGAGGGTCAGGGTGAGCCGTTCGACGTGATCAACCCGGCGACCGAGGATGTCATCGCTACGGTCGGCGGGATGACCGTCGAGCAGGCCGACCAGGCCGTCGCCGCCGCCGCTCGCACGTTCCACCACGGCACCTGGCCGAGCGTGCCGCCACGTGAGCGGGGCATGATGCTGCACCGGCTGGCAGACCTCATCGAGCGCGACCGCCAGCACCTCGTCGACCTGCTCGTTGCCGAGATCGGCACGCCCATCACGGTGGCGTCCCGCGGTCAGGTCCCGATGCCGATCGCCAACCTGCGCTGGTTCGCCGACGCGGCCATCGGGCTGGCGTCGGGGACCGACCCGGCGCTGTTCACGACGTCCGCGGCACCCGGTTCGGCGACCCGGATGACCCGTGAGCCGATCGGCGTCGTCGCCGGGTTGACGGCGTACAACTACCCACTCAACCTGGCCGCCTGGAAGCTCGGCGGGGCGCTGGCTGCGGGATGCACGATCGTGCTGATGTGCTCGGCCAAGGCGGTGCACACGACGACCCACCTGGCCAAGCTGGTGGAGGAGGCCGGGTTCCCGGCGGGCGCGTTCAACTTCGTGTACGGCTCGCCGCAGGTCGCCGAACGGCTCTGCAGCCATCCCGACGTCGACTTCGTCTCGTTCACCGGGTCGGCGGCGATCGGTCGTCGCGTGGTCGAGCTGGCGGCCCCGACGCTGAAGCGGGTCGTGCTCGAGCTGGGAGGCAAGTCGGCCGACATCATCCTCCCCGAGCTCGACGTCGCGGAGGTCGCGCCGGGCTGCGTCGCCAGCTGGGGCGGCAACGCCGGCCAGGGGTGCAGCGCCCTGACACGCACGCTGGTCCACCGCCCCGACTTCGAGCGCTACCTCGACGCCGCTGTTCGCGCCGCCGAGCAGATGGGCTGCGGCGACCCGACCGACCCGACGACCATCGTCGGCCCGCTCGTGTCGGCCGGCCAGCGGGCCTCGGTCGCCGGTTTCGTCGACCGGGCAGCCGCTGCCGGGGCGACCGTGCTGACCGGCGGCAAGCCTCCCGCCGACATGCCGGTCGGCTACTACTACGAGCCGACGATCGTCGTCGGCGTCGACAACGACGCCGAGATCGCCCGCGAGGAGCTGTTCGGCCCGGTCAGCGTCGTGCTGCCCTACGACGATCTCGACCACGCGGTCGCCATCGCCAACGACTCGATCTACGGGCTGGCGGCGAACGTCCGCGGCCCGACGGCCGAGGCGATGGAGGTCGCCAAGCGGCTGCGCACCGGGACGGTGACGATCAACAAGGGCGGGGCGATGCTCGCCGACCACCCGTGGGGCGGCTTCAAGCAGAGCGGCCTCGGTCGCGAAGGTGGCGTGCTCGGGTTCGCCGAGTTCTTCGAGACCAAGCACATCCTGTGGACGCTCGACGCACCGGAGTCCGCCACGCGCTCAGTAGACGTCTCGCGCGTAGCGCTGTGACGCGATGAGCCGCTGCACGTAGTCGGCGGCCTCGTCGGGAGCGAGCCCACCGTGGTGGGCGACGATGTCGTGCAGGGCAAGGTCGACGTCGGTCGCCATGCGGTCCATGTCCCCGCACACGTAGACGTGGGCACCGTCCTCCAGCCACGCCCACAGCTGGGCGCCGTGCTCGCGCAGGCGGTCCTGGACGTAGACCTTCTCCCGCTGGTCGCGGGAGAACGCGAGGTCGAGGCGCTGCAGCACGCCGTCGTGCTGGTACGCGGCCAGCTCAGCTTCGTAGAAGTGGTCCGTCGCCCGCCGCTGCTCGCCGAAGAACAACCAGTTCGGTCCGCCGCCACCCTTCGCGCGGCGTTCATCGAGGAACCCGAGGAAGGGCGCGATGCCGGTGCCCGGTCCGATCATGATCACCGGCGCCGACGGGTCGGCCGGCGGGCGGAAGTGGTTGGCGCGCACGACGAACACCGGGACCGCGGCATCCCGCCCGCTGTCGGCGAGGTACGTCGTGCAGACCCCCTTGCGATCGCGGTGCTCGCTACGGAAGCGGACGATCGAGGCCACCAGCCGGATGTGGTGCGGGTCGGTCAGCGGGCTCGATGCGATCGAGTACTGCCGTGGACGCAGCGGCTTGAACACGTCGACCCACTGCTGCGCCGTGGCCGCGACGTGGTGCCGGACGGCGAGGTCGATGGCCTGGCGCCCCCACGAGAACGCGGCGAGCCCCCGCGGGTCGAGCGAGCGGGCCATCAACCGCAGGTCGCGATCGGCGGCACGGTCGGCGACGAAGCGCAGGAGATCCGGCGTGATCGTCGTGATCTCGAGGTGATCGCGCAGCGCCGACGACAGCGGCAACGCCCCGACTCCCTCGAGCTCGACCACGGCGTCGTCGTCGGCGCCGATGTGGGCGATCCATTCGGCGACGAGGTCGGGGCAGTTGGCGGGCCAGACCCCCAGCGAGTCGCCGGCTTCGTAGGTGAGCGCCGAGCCGGAGGTGTCGATCACCAGCTGGCGCACCTCCTTGCCGCTGCCCTCGCCGGTGAGCAGCCGGTTACCCGCGAGGCGGGCGAGCAGCGGCGTGGCGCGGGTGGGCACCTCGCCGTGCCGGCACGCCTGGAACGGTCGGCCGGCGCTGATCCGCAGGCGGCGCTCGGCCGGCGGGATTCGCAACCCGTCGACCACAGCCGAGAGCCAGCGCTCGGCAGCGTCCTCGAAGTCGGGCTCGCAGTCGACGCGAGAGACGAGGCGCTCGGCACCGAGGTCGTGGAGGCGATCGTCGAGTCGCCGGCCGTGCCCGCAGAAGTCGGCGTAGCTGGAGTCACCGAGCGCCAGCACGCTGTAGCGCACACCGTCCAACCGCGGCGCGTCCGGGGCGCTGAGATGGCGCCAGAACGCGGTGCCGCTGTCGGGCGGATCTCCGGACCCGAACGTGCTGGTGACGAACAGCAGGTCAGTCGCGGTGCCCAGCGACGCCGGTGCGACGTCGTCCATCCGGGACGCCGCGGCCTGGAACCCGGCCGCCGCGAGGCGGTCCGTGGCGGCACTGGCGATGCGCTCGGCGTTGCCGGTCTGGGACGCCCACAGGACCGTCACCGAGCGCGCCGTCGCCCCGTGGCCGCCAGCCGGCGCGGCGCCGTCGACGTGCCGGGCCGCCGTGGACCGTGAGAACATCCCGGCCAGCAGCCCGTCGACCCACGACGCGTCGGCCGGCGTGAACGGCGCGCTGGCGGGCAGGACGGGCACGCTGCCCGCCAGCGCAGTCCGGTCCACGCCGGCGAGGAAGCCAGCGAGGTAGCGCCGCTGGCCGTCGTCGAGCTGGGGGGCACCGACACTGGCCAGGCCGAGCGGTGCCGCCGCGCCGGGCAGCCCGGTCGGGATGGACGGCGCCGCGGGCTCGCGCGGCGTGGCCACCTTCGTCAGCGAGACGGCGCACACCTTGAAGCCAGGTTGGAACGAGATCGGATCGACGGCATCGCTGGTCACCGCGTTGACGGCCGCGTACTCGCCGTGCAGGTCGTTCCAGTGGAACGGGGCGAACACGCAACCGGGCTGGACGCGGTCACTGACGACCGCCGGCAGCACCGCCCGGCCGCGGCGCGAGGCGACCTCGACCTGATCCCCGGCCGCGATGTCGAGCCGGGCCGCGTCGGTCGGGTTGATCTCGACGAACGGGCCGGGATTCAAGGCGTTCAACCTGGCGACCTTGCCGGTCTTGGTCATCGTGTGCCACTGGTGGTACAGGCGCCCGGTGTTGAACGTGAACGGGAAGTCGTCGTCGGGCTGCTCGCCGTTCGCGAGGTGTGGGCGGGCGTGGAACATCGCCCGGCCGCTGGCGGTCGGGAACCGCGGTACCCCGTCCGAGATGTAGCGGACCGGGTTGCGGTCCGGACCGTCGGGCGCGACTGGCCATTGCACTGGACCGCTGCGCAGGCGGGCATAGGAGGCGCCGCGCAGGTCGTAGCCGGCGGCCGGGTTGGAGCAGGCACGGATCTCGTCGAAGATCTCCTCCGCGGAGGCGTATGTGAAGGCGTCGGCGTAGTCCATCTCGCAGGCGACGCGGGCGATCAGCTGCCAGTCCGAGAGCGCGTCGCCGGGAGCGTCGACCGCCTGCGGGGCGAGCGTCAACGTGCGCTCGGAGTTGACCATCACGCCGTCGCTCTCGGCCCACATCGCGGCCGGCAGGATCACGTCGGCATAGGCGTTGGTCTCGGTCTCGGCGAACGCGTCCTGGGTGATCACCAGCTCCGCCGCCTCCAGCCCGGCGATTACCGTGCCCCGGTTGGCGACCGACGCGATCGGGTTGGTGCACATGATCCAGCACGCCTTGACGTCGCCGGCGGCCATGCGCGTGAAAAGGTCGACGGTGCCAGTCCCTGCCGGCGCCCGCAGCGTGCCCCGTGGGATGCGCCACAGCTCCTCGATCGCATGGCGGTCGGCCTCGACGAGCGCGGAGCGTTGCCCGGGGAGGCCGGCGCCCATGTAGCCCATCTCCCGCCCACCCATCGCGTTCGGCTGCCCGGTCAGCGACAGCGGGCCGCTCCCGGTGCGGCAGATCGCGCCGGTGGCGAGGTGGAGGTTGCAGATCGCGTTCGTGTTCCACGTGCCCTGGGTGCTCTGGTTGAGGCCCATCGTCCAGCACGTCACCCAGTTGCCGGCGTTGCCGATCAGCTCGGCGGCGCGGCGCACGTCGGCTTCGGCGAGGCCGGTGATCTCGGCGACCGTCGCCGGTGGGTAGTCGGCGAGCAGCGCCGGCATCTCCTCCCAGCCCTCGGTGTGGCGGGCGATGAAGTCGTCGTCGAGTCGGCCGTTGGCGGCGACGAGGTGGAGCAGCCCGTTGAGCAGGGCGAGGTCGGTGCCCGGCCGGATCTGGAGAAACAGGTCGGCGTGCTCGGCGGTGGCGGTACGCCGGGGATCGACGACGATCAGCCTGGCGCCGGCGCGGACCCGATCGAGCAGGCGCAGGAACAGCACCGGGTGGCACTCGGCCATGTTCGAGCCGATGACGAGGAACACGTCGGCGTGGTCGAGGTCGTC